>CAXSDZ010000127.1:1221-13083 GCA_964235505.1 uncultured Chthoniobacteraceae bacterium | reverse complement strand
AAACGCCGATCTACACGAAAGCCTTTGATGAGAAGAAGGAAGCGCCTCCGTGGTGGGAGCAGTCGCTGTGGCACCTCTACAACGCGAACGACGTGGCCGCGAATCTCGCAAACACGCGGCTCGTCGCCTACTCCGGCGAGATCGACCCGCAAAAGGCGAGCGCGGACATCATGGAGAAAGCGGCCGCTGCGGAAGGTGTGACGATCGGGCGGATCATCGGCCCGCAGACCGGCCACAAGTATGAGCCGGGCGCAAAAGAGGAGCTCGACGCGAAGCTCGCGGAAGCCGCGTCGCAAGGCCGCGCGGAAATCCCTGCAAAGGTGCGGCTCGTGACCTACACGCTGAAATACAATCGGCAAGCGTGGGTGGTCGCCGATGCGCTGGAGAAGCATTGGGAGCGAGCGGAAATCAACGCGGAGATCGCGGATGAAGGGACGATCAAGGCAACGACGAAGAACGTCGCGGCATTCACCTTCGACATGCGTGGGAGCGCGCTGCCACTGGACAAAACCCGCCCGCCTCGCGTGGTGATCGATGGGCAGGAAGTCGTCGGCCCGCCCGTGACCGTGTCTTGGGCCGCGCATTTTCGCAAAGCAGACGGCAAGTGGCTTCTCGATCCGATGCGCGGCAACGGTGCCAGCCGCATGGCAAAGCAGCACGATCTGCAAGGCCCGATCGACGATGCTTTCATGGAGCCATTTGTCTTTGTTCGCCCGACCGGCAAGCCACTCAACGCCACAGTCGGCGCTTGGGTGGAAAGCGAAATGGTGCGTGCCGTGTCGCAGTGGCGCACCGTCTTCCGCGGCGACGCACAGATCGTGGATGATCGCGCCGTCACGCCGGAGCTCATCTCAAATGCGAATCTGGTGCTGTGGGGTGACCCGAGTTCCAACGCGGTGCTCGCGAAAATCCTCTCGCAGCTCCCACTGAAATGGAGCGCGGCTGAGATTGGGTTCGCCAGCACGAGGGTTTCCGCCGCCACGCACGTCCCGATCCTCATCTTCCCAAACCCGCTCAACCCGAAGCGCTACGTTGTGCTCAATTCCTCGTTCACCTTTCGCCAGGGCTCCAACGCCTCCAATGCCACGCAAACGCCGCGGCTGCCGGATTGGGCGATCGTGGACCTGCGCACGCCGCCCAGCGACACGGCACCCGGCCTCGTGGTGAACGCCAGCTTTTTTGGCGAGGCTTGGGAGGTGGCACCGAAATGACGAATGGCGAATGAAGTGCCGTGCGGCGGATTTAAGCATTGGCCGCCGCGCCTTCATTCGTCATTCCGTCATTCGTCCATTCGTAATTTCCCTTCTCCCTCCCATGAAAAGTCTCACCCGTTTCCTGCTCCTTTCCGCCCTCTTTGCTGCACCGCTCGCCCGCGCCCACGATGCGGAAGGCGCCGTGGAAATGTCCCACGCCGCGCAGGCGCTCCTCGCGGCGCTCACGCCGGAGCAAAAGGGCAAGGCGCAGTTCTCTGTCCCTGATGACGAGCGCAAAAACTGGCACTTTATCCCGCGCGCGCGAAAGGGCCTCCCCATCAAGGAAATGCGCCAGGCGCAGCGGCTTCTCGCCTACGCCCTCCTGAGTTCTGGGCTGTCTTCGCAGGGCTACGAGAAGGCGGCATCCATCATGAGCCTGGAGGATGTGCTCGCGAATCTGGAACACGGCAGCGGACCAGCCCGGGACCCGGAAATGTATTTCGTCTCGATCTTCGGCGAACCTGGGGAGGCCGCGCCGTGGGGCTGGCGGGTGGAAGGGCATCATCTCTCGCTGAACTTCGGCTGCGGCAAGCAGGCGCCGGCGGATTCCGCTTCGGAAGTGCGCTACGTGACGCCCTCATTCTTCGGCACCAATCCCGGCGAAGTGCGCGAAGGTCCGCGCGCCGGATTTCGCCCGCTTTCGGATGAAGAAGACCTCGCGCGCAAGCTCGTGCAGTCGCTCGACGAGGCGCAGCGCAAGGAGGCAGTGATCATGGCCGAGGCGCCAAAAGACGTTCTCAACGTGCCCGGCCGCAACGAGCGCACCGCGCCGCAAGGAGTCGCGGCAAAAGGCATGAAGCCGGAGCAGCGCGCGATGCTTTCCAGCATCATCCGCGAGTATCTCGGGAACCACCGCCCAGCGGTCGCTGCGGCGGAGATGGAGCGGATTGAAAAGGCTGGGCTCGACACCGTGCAATTCGCCTGGGCAGGCGGGATGCAGCGCGGCGAGGGCCACTACTACCGCGTGCAAGGCCCGACCTTCGTGCTGGAATACGACAACACGCAAAACAACGCGAACCATGTGCATGCGCTCTGGCGCGACTTTACCAACGACTTCGGTGGCGATGCGCTGGCGCAGCATTATGAGCAATCGCACGCGGCGAAGTAACACGTGAACAGCATTCACCAACCGAAGAACATGCACCTTAGCCGCACACCAAAAATGAAATCATTCCTCCCCACCACGCTCCCCCTCACCGCTGCGCTGCTTGCTTTCAGTGCGGTCTCGTCTCCCGCGCAGCAGGCGGAACACAAGGATCATTCGGTCGCGAAAGAAGTAAGCAAAGCCGTCGCGGTCTTGCAGCCGACGCAAGGCAGCAAAGTGCAAGGCACGGTGACTTTTACCAAGTCCGATGATGGCGTCCAAGTGGAGGCCAAGCTCACTGGTCTCACTCCCGGGAGCCACGGGTTCCACGTGCATGAGTTTGGCGATGCGAGTTCGCCGGATGGGAAATCCGCGGGCGGACACTTCAACCCGACCAACAATCCGCACGCTGCTCCCGATGCGGACAAGCGCCACGTGGGCGATCTCGGCAACATCGAAGCCGACGCCACCGGCGCGGCGAACTATAGCCGGCTGGACAAAGGGCTCGCCTTTCAAGGCCCGACCTCAATCCTCGGCCGCGGTGTGGTCGTGCATGCGAAGGCGGATGACCTCAAGTCACAACCCGCTGGCGACGCAGGGGACCGCATTGCAGTAGGTGTGATCGGCGTGGCAAAGGGCGAGTAACCGCGAAAATTGGAGGAGTAATCGCGAAGTGCGAACCCGCCTCAGCGACTTTCCGCGCGACGGCGCTCGCGCGGAGTCGTGGCGGGAATGGGTGTTGCCGATGGTGAAGCGGGTGCCGGAGCAACTGAAGCTGGCGGCGGCAATGGCGCAGCAGGCACTTCTTTATTTGCGTTGCGTTCCCTCATTGCGCGATTCCGCGGCTGCGGTGCATCCGGGTTCGGTGCATCAGCCGGGATGGTTTCTGGAGTGGCACCAACAGATTCCGGACGCGGGGTGGAACGCACGGCTGGCGACGAGTCCGGTGTAGGGTTTGCTTCACGAGTGGGCTTCGAGCGGGAGGGCGCGGCAGGAGGAACCTCGCGCATCTCGGTTGCTCGCTCAGGCGGACGAGCCGGGGTCGGTGGCGCCCCTTGCGGGTGAGCCTTTCTTGCGGCCGGAGTAGCCGCGCCCGGCTCTTTGTGAGCTGGAGCAGGCTCATTCTTTTCTGCAGTGGGCGGAGGCGTCGCTTTCTGCGCAGGCGGTGCCGCTCGCCCACTCGCAGGCGGTTGCGGTTCTGGCCGAACTGGCTCTGCAGGCCGCATGGATGCAGGCTTTGCGGCTTCCGGGACGCGCGGTGGCGATTGCCTCTCCGGTGCAAGCTGCGCCTCCGCGCGGCGCGCCTCGCGGATCATTTGCTCGCGCGTTTTATGCGTGGCGGCTTGGTCGACACCCTCGCCCCAGCCGTGTTCCACCTCCGCAGCTTTTACACGCTCCCTCACCTTCGCCGGAGCGGGTGCCGCGGCACCTTTTGCAGCGTTCGCGATGTGCGGCGCGACGAGTTGGAGCACGCCCGCGCGCTGGGTTGCCTTGCCAGCCTCTGCGGGTGAGCGGGCTTCGGTGAGGCGCTCGACGCTGAGACGCGGAACTTTTTGTGCAGCGCGCTGGTCCACCGCCGCCACATCGGGCCCGCCATTGAAGGCAACCGTCGTATTTTGCACCGTCTTGTAGGTGATGTTGGTGATGTTCGTCGTCTGCTGGATGATTGCCACATTCTGCTCCGGCTCGACGGCGCGGCCGAGATACGTCGTTTCCCCAAGCCTTTCGGTGGAGATGAAAGTGTAGCTGCCCGGGCCGATGTCGTAGTAGCTATCGACCGCTGCGTTGAAGCCCGTGCCCGACCACGCCTCCGGCGGCAGCGGCGCCCAACCGATGTAGTCTTCGCTCCGCCGCCACGCGACCCATGCCGGGCCCCATTCCGTTCCCGGCTGCCAGATCCAGCCGAGCCGCTTCACGCGGGCCCAGCGTCCGTAGTGATACGCCGCCCAGCCAAAAGGCTCGTTCGATTTCCACGTCCAGCCGTAGTCGGTCCACGCCCACTGCCCATCGGTGTAAGGCCGCCATCCAGCGCGATTCGCCGCGTTCGGTTTCCAGCAAGGGCCGAGGCGATCGATTTCGATCCATTCGCCGTGCGGTTCCAGCGCTTCGTAGAAGAAGGAGACCGTCTGCGCGCCGCGATCCTGCTCCGCGCGGCGGGCAGTCTCCTGTGTGGCGCGCTCCGCATCCCGAGCGCGCGCGTCCGCCGCGGTGGCGTCTTTGCGGCTCTGCGCCGCGCGCTTTTCCGCATCGCTTTGTCGCAGCGCCAGCTCATCGCGCTCGCGCTCGATGGCCGCTTTCTCCGCCGCAATCTGATCGCGCTCCCGCGTCGCATCCGCAGCGTCGCGCTCGGTCGCGCGGCGCTCAGCGTCCTGCAGCCTGGCGAGCCGATCGTCGAGCTGCTGCATCTGGGCCGCGCGCTGCTGGCCAGCCTCGGATTCCTTGGCCCGCGGCTTGCGATCGCAAGCGGTGAGGAGAGAAAGCGATGTGCCGAGCAGGAGAAGAGAGACTTTTTTCATGGTGAAAGCGTGGTGCGAATAGACCTCCGCGCTTCGCACGTATTCAAAGCGCGCGCGGTCGAGGGGCGAACGTTCAGTGTTTCACGTTCCGCCGCCGGGGACTACGCTCTTCCTTCTTCAGATGGACAAAGACCTCGGCAAAATCACCGAAGCGATCCTTTCCTCCTACCGCGTCGGCGGCGGGATGAACAACATCGACGGCTCGAATCTCCCTTCCAAACGCGCCATCGCGACGATCTGCGAAGACCTGCTCCAGATCCTCTTCCCTGGCTTCCACGACCAGGAGCCGATCCACTCCGCGCACCTGCGCCGCGTCACCGCCCACCGCATCTACTCCGTGGCCGAGCGGCTGATGGAGGAAGTGTGCAAAAGCCTGCGCCTGCGCGAGCCAGGCTGCCCGCAGGCGAATGCCGAAAAGCTCGTCTTCCAGTTCCTCGAAGCGATTCCTGGAGTCCGCGAGCTGCTGCGCACCGATGTGGAAGCCGCGCACGCCGGCGACCCCGCGGCATCGAGCTTCGATGAGATCATCGTCGCGTATCCTTTCATCGAAGCCATTGCCATCCAACGCGCCGCGCACGTGCTCTACACCCTCTGCATCCCGCTCATCCCGCGCATGATGACCGAGTGGGCGCACTCCCGCACCGGCATCGACATCCACCCCGGCGCGCAGATCGGCTCGCACTTTTTCATCGATCACGGCACCGGCGTCGTCATCGGTGAATCCAGCGTCCTCGGCGCACACGTGAAGCTCTACCAGGGCGTCTCCCTCATCGCCCGCTCTCTCACTGGCGGCCAGGCGCTGCGCGGCAAGAAGCGCCACCCGACGCTCGGCGACCACGTCACGATCTACGCCGGCGCCACGGTGATGGGCGGCGACACCGTCGTCGGCGCCGGCTCGACCCTCGGCGCCAGCGTCTTCCTCACCCACACCATCCCCCCGCGCTCATTAGTCTTCTTCGAGGAAAAGGCGCTGAAGATCCTGGACAAGGATAAGAAGGGCGGGTGGGTGGAGGATTGGGTGATTTGAACTTCCATGTTCCGCCAGCAGTGTCGCGGATTGCCAAGCTTCAAGAAGTGCGAACTTAAACCTAGTCTATCTGATACAACGATGCGTATCCTAATTTCCAAGCTACTTATCTCATCTGCGCTGCTGTGGTGGTCCACGCTATGCTGGTGTAACTGAGCGAGATGGCGGCAAGGCCGAATCAGAAGAGGATATGAACTGGGTGGTGTTACATCATGCCGACTCCTTCCGAGACTTCTATCGCGACAATAAGCTGGTGCTACGCAAGCGAGAGAGAACTGCCACAATGGTTTCCAAGGGCAAACCGACCGGAACGCCTGTCGTGCAACACGATCTTCTGGTGCCTGTGGATGGGAAGGTTGTAGCATTGATATCTCTACATGAAAGTGCCCCATTCAGCCTCACCATGATCACCCCGTGTGCAATTTACTTCAGCACAGGACGAGCGGTTGAAAAGGAAGGCGATCGGTTCTTTCACATCTGCATCCCCGATCAAAATTATTACGAATACGTGCTGGTGAGCGACACGAAGGTTTCGATTCCTGACCATCTGGACTATCAAAAGACGAAGGAGGCAAATATCCGCCTGACGCGGAAGGGATTCGTCCAAGAGTTGGCGAAGGGCAGCGATGCAGCCGCTCCTTAACAACTGTTTCCTCGTTCCCAAGCTCCAGCTTGGAAACGCACTATTCTGCTAGGCTTTAGCTTAATCACCGACACAAGCATCAGTGACTGCGGATCTCGCACGCGGAGCTTGCGAGTGAGGATCCAACTAACAAGTCCACATGAACGCGCTCGTTTACGTTAAAACCAGCATCCCGAGCTTGCACTTCGAGACACGCTCCGAGACTGAACACTAGGCGCGGCGGCAGTGGACGCAGGAGTGGTGGCCGCTGGCGAGCGTGCGCGACACTATGGTGATGTCGCTGGTAGTAATTGAGGAATTCGAACGAGCGCCGGAGCCGAAGCGCAACGCTGCAATAGCGCTGCTCGAATTGCTGCCACTGCTCGAAACTTTGCCCGAAGTGGACGATCTTGTTTCCGCCTAACTCACCCACAAGCTCATGCCGCTGGCGACGCCCGGCCTCTGGCCAACGCCAACAAGCAAGGGCACATTCGCAGAGTCAACGCGACGCTTGGCTTCTCAACACCGGAGCTTGTGACGCCGCTCGAACTGCTGGAGTCTGAGACATGAGTTCCGACCTTCGGCCCGCACCTGCTCCAGACGATGGCCTCGAAGGGCTGCGCGCCGTTCGCCGGGAGATCGCTGCGGAAGCAAATCACGATTCCGCCGAAATGGGACGCTGCATCCCCGAGCGCGAAGAACTAATGACAAGGCGCCTGTTAAGGACCAGGCGAGTGCCTATTCCAGCCAACGGATAAGGTGCGGCAACTTCGGTTGTCAGCCCGGCTTACGAATGCTTCAAGTTGCATGCATGAACGAACTCATTTTTGAAGTCACGCAGGAGGAGGATGGCGGATTTTGCGCGGAGTGCATCGGCGAAGCGATCGTTACTGAGGGCGACACTTGGGAGGAGCTGCGTGCGAATGTGCAGGAAGCAGTGCGTGGGTATTTCTTCGATCGGCTCCCTGAGATGCCGGCGCGGTTGCGGCTTCACTTGGTCCGGGACGAAGTGCTCAACGTGGCATGAAACTGCCGCGCAATCTCGCTGGGCACACACTCGCCAAGACACTTTGCCGGGATTGGGCTTATCAGGTGGTGCATCAGGAAGGCAGCCATTTGATTCTCCAAACAGAAACGCCCACGCACCAGCGGCTCTCGGTTCCGGATCACCACCCCCTGCGCATCGGCACGCTCAACAGTCTCCTTCGGCTCGTGGCCGAGCACAAAGGAGTGTCATGTGAGGACCTACTCCGCCGCCTGTGATCTATCTCGACTACAATGCCACCACTCCGCTCCTGCCAGAAGCGCGCGAGGCGATGGAGCCGTATTTGGGGCGGGTGTTTGGGAATCCCTCCAGCATCCACGCGGCGGGGCGCGAGGCACGCGCGGCGGTGGACGACGCGCGGGATCGCATGGCGCGGCTGCTCGAGGCAAAGGCGCACGAGATCATCTTCACGGGCGGCGGGACAGAGGCGGATAACCTCGCGATCCTCGGGCTGGCGCGGGCGGGCGCGGCGCGGGGAAGGCATGTCATCACGAGCGCGGCGGAGCATCACGCGGTGCTGCATGCGTTTGAGCATCTGGAACGGCGCGAAGGCTTCCGCGTGACGCGGCTGCCGGTGGATCGCGGCGGGCGGATGGATCTCGCGCAGATGGCGGGGGCGATCACGCCGGGAACGACGCTGGTTTCCATTATGTCGGCAAACAACGAGACCGGCACTCTGCAGCCGGTGCGCGAGGCGGCGCGGATTTGTCGCGAACGCGGCGTGTTGTTTCATTCGGATGCGATCCAGTCTTTTGGAAAGGAAGCGCTTGCCGCGGCGGACTGCGATGCGCTCTCGCTCGCGGCGCACAAGTTCGGTGGGCCGAAGGGCGCGGGGCTGCTTTTCCTGCGTGCGGGAATCGAGATCGAGCGGCAGCTCGTCGGTGGTTCGCATGAGAATGAGCGGCGCGCCGGGACGGAAAACGTGGCGGCCATTGCGGGGATGGCGGCGGCGGCGGAACTCGCGGTGCAGGGGATGGACACCGAGCAGGCGCGACAGGCGCAATTGCGCGACCGGCTTTGGGAAGGCATCCGTGCGGCAGCGCCGGAAGGGGTGATGAATGGCGATCCCACAGCGCGGCTGGCCAACACGCTGAACGTGAGCTTTCCCGGCATGGACGGCGAAAGCCTGCTGATGAACCTCGACCTCGCGGGCATCTGCGCTTCCAGCGGCTCGGCGTGCATGGTCGGGTCGGTGCTGCCTTCGCACGTGCTGTTGGCGATGGGCGTGCCGACGGAGCTGGCACGCTCCACGGTGCGCTTTTCGCTGGGAAAACAAACCACCGCCGAGGAGATCGAAACCGCGTTGAGCCTGCTGCCGCCCATCTTCGCGCGGCTGCGGCTGGAGGTGGCGTGATGCAGCTCGACTTCCTTTCCAAGCTCACGGCGTGGACGCGCCGTCACGCGCGAGGACCGGCGAAATCAGTGGCCGCGCCTGCGACACACGCCGAGCGGTTGGATGCGGACACTTTGCAGGAGCAAGCGCGGACGTTGCTCCGGGCGCTGGGATGCGGCGAGTTTGCAGCGCGTGTGCAGGTCGTCTGGAATCCCAGGATGCGGAGCACCGCCGGGACCGCGCATCCGGGCAAGTCGCTGATCGCGCTAAATCCGCGGCTGCGCGTTTTCGGCGATGAAGAAGTGGACCGCACGCTGCGCCACGAGCTGGCGCATTTGCTCGCGCACTTTCGCGCAGGCCGCCGCCGCATCGCGCCGCACGGACCGGAGTGGCGTCAGGCGTGTTGCGATCTGGGGCTGGCGGATGAGCAGCGCTGCCACACGCTTCCCCTGCCGCGCCGCACCCAGCAAAAGAAGCACGCGTATCGTTGCCCGGGCTGTGGGGCCGTCATCCATCGCGTCCGGACCTTGCGTAAAAAGGCAGCCTGCCTCGCCTGCTGCCGCCAGCACAATCGCGGGCGGTATGACGAGCGGTTTCAGTTTGTGAAAGTGCCGGTGCGGTGAAATACGGACGCCGCGCTAAACCCACCGCAACGGCGCGAGCGGCTCGTGCAGGAAGCCGTGCTTCAGTAGCAGCGCGCGGAACCTTTCCATACCGGCTTTTTCCCGCGAGCCGAGCTCAAAGCGGATGTGCTCGGTCAGATAACGCGTGGCAAATTCCGGCGCGGTCTCCTTTTCCGAAGCAACGATTTCAGCGATGCGCGCGGTGCCTTCGCATTTCAAAAAGCGGAACTCATCCGCGATGGCGCCTACGTCCTGCAGGTCCGCGCGCAGCAGCCAGAGCGCATAGACAAATGGGAGAGCCGTCTGGCGCTGCCACTCTTCACCGAGGTCGAGAATATGCCACTCAGGACCAGCCTGTTTTCTGAACTCGATGGCCTGGGTGCCGATGAGCAACTGCGCATCCGCTTTCGCTCCCACCAGCCGCGCATCGACACAGCGCGGGCAGATGCGGTGAAACTCGGCGAGCAGCACTTGCAGCAGATGGATGGAAGTGAGTGACGCCGGATCGAGCGCGACCGTGTGAATATCCGCAAGCGACACGCAACGGTGCGCGAGGAGGACGCTATAAACCGGTCCGTCGCTGGCGATGGCGACGCCATCGACGAGGGCGTAAGGGCGCGGGCCGAGCGCTTCAAAAACCGGGACCAGCGCGGCGTCGAGCACGCCAGCCACCATGTCGCGGGCGAGGTGCGCGGGGTGATCGAACTGCACCGCGCCCGGGTAGCCGTGGATCAGCGGCTTCGCGTTGAGATATTTCACGCAGCCGATCCGCAGCGGCGCGAGCGCCGGATACGCCCTCACGCGCACGCCAGCTCCGGGACTTCCAGCGGTCCCGCGACACGCCAGGTCGGGGCGATGCGCCGATACCACGTGTCGCGCTGCATCGGCTCGCGGCCGGCTTCGCGGATCGCCTTTTCCAGTGCCTCGACCGTCTGCTCGGTGGGCGTTTTTGCGCCGGCCATGTGGAAGATTTTCTCCTCCATGATGGTGCCGTGCAGATCATCCACGCCATACGCCAGCGACAGCGAGGCGAGCGGCAGGCCGAGGCTCACCCAGTAGGCGGTGAGGTGATCGAAATTATCCAGGTAGATGCGCGACACCGCGAGGTTGCGCAGCTCTTCAAAAGCGGTCGCAGGCTTCACGTGCGAGAGCGCCGTAGTCTCCGGCACACAGGCGAATGGAATGAAGCCGGTGAAGCCGCCCGTCTCATCCTGCAGCTCGCGCAGACGGCGGAGGTGATCTACCCGCTGCTCCAGCGTCTCGATGTGGCCAAAGAGCATCGTGGCGGTGGAGCGCATGCCGAGCCGGTGCCAGGTGCGGTGGACTTCCAGCCATTCCTCGGCGGTTTCTTTTCCACGGCAGATCTGGTCGCGCACGCCCGCATCGAAGATTTCCGCGCCGCCGCCGGTAATGGCGTTCAGCCCCGCATCGCGCAGGATTTCGAGCATCTCGCGGAGCGGCTTTTTGAAGATGCGAAACGCGAGGTGGCGAATCTCGATCGCTGTGAAGGCCTTGATGAAAAGCGCCGGATCAAGCCCGCGCAGACGCGTGATCAGCTCTAGATACCACTCGGGTTTCAGCGTCGGATGGAGGCCGCCGACCATGTGGATTTCAGTAATCCCGAGCGTGAGCGCGCGGCGCACTTTTTCCACGATGTCGTCCACGCTCATCTCAAAGGCGTGCGCGTCGCGGCGCTTCGCGGAAAAGGCGCAGAACTGGCAGCTCAGGATGCAGACGTTGGAGTAGTTGACGTATTGGTTGTGGATGTAGGTGGCGACGTTCCCGTTCTTCCGCTCGCGCACGAGGTTGGCGATTGCGCCCAGCGCGTTCAGGTGATCCGAGCGGTAAAGCTGGAGCGCTTCGGCATCGGTCACACGTCCGCCGTCGCGGACTTTGTCGAAGATGGGCCGGAGCTCGGCGGGGATCAGTTTGGCGGTGACGGACATGCGCTTGTGAAAGATTTCACAATCTAGGATTGCGGGGTTTGGATTGCAAGAGCCGTGCCGGAGGGATGCAGCGGCTCGACGCAGACGAGCTTCTTCGAGTCTTTCTTCATCTTCATCTCTTTCCCCGCCGGTTGTGCGGCTTCACTCCGCGTGCGAGAAAAAGGATGAGGATGAAGAAAGAGACGAAGAGCGGCGTCTCGCTGCCCGAGCCGTGGCAGACACCGGCGGGGGGGTAGTGTCCTGATTTGAATTTAGAAACCAGAAACCCACGATGCGGCTCCCTGCGCGACCGCTCTTTCCTGGTTTTCTGGTTTCCAGATGAGGACACCACCGGCGGGGGAAACTCGTTGCCTCCTCAAATGTTCCTCGGCATCGTCCCCTGCTTTTTCCCGCCACTAGCCCTGCCTTCCCCC
>CAXSDZ010000127.1:0-1211 GCA_964235505.1 uncultured Chthoniobacteraceae bacterium | reverse complement strand
CGATGTCCGAAGACCCTCGCTCACAGGCCGCCGCCGCGCCGGACCCTGCGGCGCAGGACCTCGCGTGGATGGAGCGGATCAAAGCGGGGGACGAGGAGGCGTTGCGCGAGCTGATCGAGGCGCATCAGGGTCGCGTGATCGGCACGGTGGCGAAGATGCTCGGCGGAGATGCGGAAGCGGAGGACATCGCGCAGCAGGTCTTCATCCGCGTGTGGAAATCCGCGCCGCGCTGGGAGCCGACGGCGAAGTTCACGACGTGGCTTTTCACCATCACACGCAACCTGGTTTTCAACGAGCTGCGCCGCCGCAAGCGCCATTCCACGCGCTCGCTCGACGCCGAGCCGGAAGACGGCCGCGCGCCGTTGCAAGTCGCCGACACCAGCGTGAAAGCCGCCGACACGGCGATGCTCGATGCGGAGATGCAGGACGCCATCCAGCGCGCGATCGAGGAGCTGCCCGAGACGCAGCGGATGGCGGTGGTGCTGCGGCGTTACCAGGATGTGTCGTATGAGGAAATCGGCGAGATTCTCGAGCTCTCCGTGCCCGCGGTGAAGAGCGTGCTTTTCCGCGCGCGGACGGAATTGCGGGAGAAACTGCGGCGGTATTTGGAAGGATGAAGAAACCAGCTTCACGCAGCTTCCGAATCGCGCTGCTTGGACTCCTAAGCGTTGTCGCCGCTACCGCAACCATCCTGCTTTTCAGGGATGATAAGCCGACACGCAGAATCACCGTGGCACAAGTGGAGGCGATGCAACTTTACCTCGCTTTATGGTCCTTTGCGGAAGAACACGCAGGCGCACTGCCGAGAAATCTAGATGAGCTTCATCCAAAATATTTGGAGGGAGAAGCTGGGAAGCGCTGCCTGAAAGGTGCATGGCTAACAACACCAGGCGCAACGTTGAAAACACTCTCGAAGGGCACCACCATCGTTGTGAAGCTCGTGCCTTTATTTCCCGATCTTCTCATCACGGTCCAAGCTGACGGAGCGTATCCAGTTCACCACTTATGAAAGAAGAAATGATCCTCGTGATCCGGCGTTCGCTTCTTGAAGAACTCGGCGCATTTCAGGGGCTTTGCTTTGAGGTGGAGCGCTATCTGCCGGCGCTGCTCGCGCGGGAGAATAACTTCTTCCAGCCGCGCTCGGAGGCGGAGAATGCCTGTTCCGCCTCACGCCAGCCGGCGAGTTCACCGGGCTCCACGCCTACGGTGAA
>CAXSDZ010000126.1:4727-13087 GCA_964235505.1 uncultured Chthoniobacteraceae bacterium | reverse complement strand
GAAACAATTCGGCACGGCGTGCGAATGCTGATCGAAAAGGAGGATGGGTGGGAAGTATGCGGCGAAGCAACGGATGGCCGCCAGGCGATCGCCCTGACGGAAAAGCTCGCGCCAGATGTGGTGGTGCTCGACCTCGCCATGCCGGAGCTGAACGGTCTCGATGCTGCCCGGCAGATCAGGCGCGCGTTGCCGAAGACCGAAGTGCTGATCTTTACAGGCGAGGAAAGCGAGCAACTGATTCACGAGGTCTTCGCGGCAGGCGCACGGAGCTACATCCTAAAGAGTGACATCGGGGAGCATCTGGTGGAGGCCATTCGCGCTCTAGGTGAGCACAAACACTACTTCACGACGCGCATTTCCGAGATCGTCTTTGCCCGGTATCTGGACGGCGCATCCGGCGCAGGCAAGGACAAGACTGAAGGTCTCACCTCGCGCGAGCGCGAGATTGTGCAGCTGCTTGCAGAAGGAAAGAGCAACAAGGAAGTGAGCACCGTGCTCGGCATCAGCATCAAGACGGTGGAAACGCATCGATCCACCACCATGCGCAAGCTAAGGATGGATTCATTCGCCGATCTGGTGCGCTACGCCATTCGCAACAAGATCATCGCGGCGTAGCTCCCCAAAAACCCTTGGGACAAACTACACAGTTGCCGCAGTGTTGTCCCGCAGCGGTTGTGCTCACTTCACAGGCTGATGCCGAGTCTTCTCCAAACCACCGCCGCAATCATCGCGTCCGCTCCGAGCCCTTTTTTGTCGGCGTTGTTCTCCGATGCTGAGCTGGATGCAATGCATGGATGCAAGGTGCTCATTATTGACGATGAAGCTGCAAATGTGCGGCTGCTCGAACGGGTCCTCACCCGCGCGGGATTTGACAACTTCATCAGCACCACGGATTCGTCGGAAGCTGCTGCGCTTTTTACGGAGTTTCAGCCGGATCTGGTGCTTACTGACTGGCTGATGCCTGGAGTCGATGGGTGCCGGGTGATTGAGCAGGTGCGGGAACTCATCGCAACGGACGACTACCTTCCCATCGTCGTGCTCACGGCGGACGCGACGCCACAAACGAAGAAGCGCGCGCTAGCTGCCGGAGCCACCGACTTTCTTACGAAACCTTTCGACCAGATTGAGGTCCTCCTACGCATTCAGAACCTGCTGAAAGCGCGTCTCTCGCACCTGATCATCCAGCGGCAAAACGCCACGCTCGAAGAATGCGTGCGGATCAGGACCGTCGAGCTAGAACGAGCACTCACTGAGCTTCAGCTCACCCAAAAGCAGGTGATCCAGCAGGAGCGTCTCGCGGCGCTCGGCACGATGGCCGGCGGCATCGCGCACGACTTCAATAACGCGCTCAGCATGATCATGGGCTTCAGTGAGCTGCTGCTGCTGGATGTCGAACATGGGCTGACCAAGGCAAATGCCGCGGAGTCGCTAACAACGATCCTGAACGCCGCTGAAGACGCCGCTAAAATCGTCGAGCGGCTGCGAAAATTTCATCGGCCAGATGAGGCAGACGGGCAGCGAACGCCGATCGATCTAAATCAACTCATCGAGCAAGCCGTGGCACTTACTCTGCCGCGATGGCAAACTGCGGCTACCGCCAGCGGCCGCACTGTCAGGGTCAATACAGAGCGCGGGAGGATTCCTCTCATCCGCGGCGACGCCGCGGAGCTGCGCGAGGTGCTAATTAACCTGATCTTCAACGCGGTCGATGCACTTCCCAACGGTGGGAAAATTACTCTGAGCACGCACGCAGCAGGTGAGACGGTGGTTCTAAAAATCAGCGATACCGGCACCGGCATGAGCGACGAGGTGCAGCGGCGTTGCCTAGAGCCTTTCTTTACGACCAAGGGCAAACAAGGCACCGGACTCGGGCTCTCCATGGTATTTGGCATCATCGAGCGGCACGGTGGAAATATCCACATCGAGAGCGTTGAAGGCAAAGGGACCACCTTCGCGCTGCGGCTCCCGGCAGACGCCGGAGTGGATACAACCACACCTGCATGCACCCCGCATGTGAGTATGCCGCTTCATATTTTGGTGGTGGATGATCAGCCTATCCTCTGCGAACTCATTTGCGAACACTTGCAAGACGACCTGCACCAAGTGGAGAAAGCACTCAGCGGCCAGGAGGCCCTCGCGAAATTTCGCATTTCGCCGTTTGATCTTGTCATCACGGACCACGTGATGACGGGAATGACCGGAGAGCAGCTCGCGATAGCGATCAATGAGATCGATCCGAAGGTGCCGGTGATTCTCCTTACCGGCTACGCCGGTGATCACACGGATGGACGACAGTATTCCACCGCCATCGACCTGGTCCTTGGAAAGCCGCTCTCGCGGGGCGCACTCCGCCATGCATTGACGCAAGTGATGGCCCGCCATCAACCCGTCAGTGGCGCCGACGCAGTGCCGTGCGTCCCGCAAAAGGTTGCGCCTTGGCCGCGCCTTTCTTTACCCACAGTAAGCATGTCTTGCTGAAACACCTTCCGGCTTTTGGAGAGAGTCGGGTGGGGCTGCGCGCTTCGGCAAAGGTGCAGCATCGCACCGCAGCCCTGCCGCAATAGAGCAAAGGCATGTCGCAGCAAGTTTGACTTTATGTAGGCCACGTCGTCGATGAATGCAGGGCTCCACGAGACGGTTTCGTGGCGGAGCGAATGGAGATGCTGCTCCGGAGCGAGGAGAACTGAGCGGCATCCTTCAGCAGATTCACGTCGCCTGCTGATGCCTCACGGCAACCGCCACGACGGAAGTTCCCGCCGCCGCAAGCTCGAGGCACCCCAATACTTGCCGTGCTTACTGGCAGCGCGGATGCGGTTTGTCGTTCCCCGTAGAGCAGGTGGGCAGCGTGGGCCGCTTAAGGCCTTACCCTATGTGAAAACTACAGGGTTTGCTCCGCTGCCCTGAGCATCGTTCAGGCTAAATCTGTGCGCGCCCAATCAATCAAAACGATGAACATCAATTCTAGCATCCACCTTCGGGATAAGAACTTCATGCATGGCAAAGCGCGTGTCGGTGACGCCCCGCCACGCAGTGTGATCGCAGCGTCCGCGGCGATATGGATCATCTGCTGCCTTTTCGCGCTCTCGTCGTCGGCAATGGCTCAAGCGGTCTCACTGGGAGTGGCAGAGGACTTCGCTGTTCTGGGCGGTTCCACCGTGACGAATACCGGTCCCACCGTCATCACCGGGGAATTAGGCGTGAGTCCGGGCACCGCCATCACGGGGTTCCCGCCGGGACTGGTGGTCGGCGGTGTGGTTCACAGCAACGACGCGCTGGCCATGCAAGCTCATGCCGATGCGTCCACAGCGTTCACACAGCTCGGGCTCGAGCTGGCGACGACGAGCTTGACGGGACAAAACCTCGGCGGCTTAACCCTTACGCCCGGTGTGTATCGCTTTGATTCCGAAGCTCAATTGACCGGGACACTGAGCCTGAATACCGGCGGTGATCCCAATGCGGTGTTCCATTTCCAAATTGGCAGCGACCTGACGACAGCGGCCAACTCTGCGGTCCTGCTGCTGAATGGGATCTCCACCAACATCTTTTGGCAGATTGGCTCCTCCGCCACCCTCGGCATCGACTCCGCCTTCCTCGGCACGATCCTGGCCGATCAAAGCATCACCTTGAACACGGGGGCTGAACTCGACGGACGCGCGCTGGCACTCAACGGAGCCGCCACGCTGGACACGAACACGGTCAGTGTCCCGGTCCCGCCAGTCGCACCGGGACGCTTTTGGAGCGGCGCGACGAATAATCTTTGGTCGGGCGCAAACTGGTCTCCCGAGGTTAGCGGTGCGGGCTCTTCGACACTGGCCCCCAGCGCCGATGTGGTGTTCTCCGTGACGGGCGTTCCGCCGCAAAATCAAAACACCGTTCTTGATGTGGACGCGACGATTTCCAGCCTCACGGTTAATGATCCCGCAGCGGTGACGATCGCAGGCCCGGGCCTCCTTTTCATCATCGGGACCGGCGCCACCACGGGAATCACAATTAACCCTGGAGCCGGTCTCACCACCATCAATAGCAATCTCGCCCTGAGCGGTCCGGCTCAGGCAATGACGGTGAACAACGCGGCTGGTTTGGTGATCAATGGCGCGGTTGCGGGCGCGAACGGGTTGACCAAAGCGGGCGCTGGCAATCTCACCTTGGGAGGCGCAAACACTTACCTTGGACCCACCACGATCAGGCAAGGCTCGCTGCAAGCCGGCGCTGCAAATGTCATCCCAAAGGCGTCAGCCGTAGCGGTGCAAGAGGGGGCGATCTTCAACTTGAACGGCTTTCACCAGAGTGTCGGTTCGTTAACGGGCGCGGGTTCGGTCAGCCTCGGCGCGGCAAGCCTGGTGACCGGAAACGACGGCACCAGCACCGTGTATGCCGGAGGAATCAGCGGCCCAGGTTCCGTCGAGAAAGTTGGTGCAGGCACTTGGAAGCTAACTGGTGACAGCACTTACACTGGCCCAACCACCATCCGCGCAGGTGCGCTGGTGGTGAATGGCTCCATCGCCGGCAACACCCTCGTCGCGGGTGGAACCCTCCACGGGACGGGCACGATCGGCGGTAGTGTCACCAATCGCGCGCAGGTCCGGCCGGGTGGCGCGACTACGCCTGGCACTTTAAGCATTGGCGGTAAATTCAACCAAAGCGCGCCCGGCACATTGAGCATTCGGCTGGCTTCGCCGTCCAGTTACGACCGACTATTGATCGGAAGTTCCGCCTTACTCGGTGGAGCATTGAACGTCTCCTATCTGGACGGCTTTCACGCCGAAGTCGGCGATAAGTTCACAATCATGAAGGCTGCCGGCGGAGTATCCGGCAAGTTCGCCAGCTTCAATGACGCTCACTTCACAAGCACACTCCTTGGCCTTGAGGTGGCTTATAAGACGAATGCCGTTCTCCTCCAGTTCACCCAAGGCTCTTTTGCTGACCTCGGGTCAAACTTCACTCTCACGCCGAACGAACTCCAGGTTGCCAAGGCGCTCGATCAGCTCGCGGCAGATCAGCCGGACAACAAGCTCATTCGGGAGCTGAATACCTTGCCCATCTCACAGGTGCCCGATGCGCTGAGTCGCCTCTCACCCGAAGATTTCGCCGCTATCTTCACGGCGGGCCTCGCGATCTCCCAAGTGCAGGTCGCCAACCTTGAGCGCCGCCTAGACGAGGTCCGACAGGGCGCGAGTGGTTTCAGCGATTCCGGCTTCGCCGTCACCGACTCGCACGGTGCGCAAAACTATGGCGGTAAGAACGTCGTAATCTTGGATGGCAAAACCAGCGTGGGTTTGGAGGGAAAGAGCAGCAAAGAAGTCGTCGAGACTTCGTTAGAAAGCGATCCGCGCTTGGGCTTCTTCATCGCGGGCACGGGCGAACTTGGCGATCTCGAAAGCACAGGCTCCGCTCGCGGTTCCAGTTTCACTACTGGTGGAGTCACCGTCGGGGCGGACTATCGGGTTAATAGCCATCTCGTGCTAGGAGCGGCCCTTGGCTATGCGAATACGTCCTCGGACTTGAGTCGAGGCGGAGACCTGGATTTCGACAGCGGGAAGGGCAGCCTCTACGCCACGGTCTACGGCGGTGGGTTCTATCTCAACGGAATCGTCGGTGGCGGGCTCGGGTCTATCGACACCAAACGCCAGACGATCGGCGGCTTTGCGCATGGCAAGACCGATACAACCGATTTCAACGCGCTGCTCGGAACCGGCTACGACTTTCACCACGGTGCTTTCACGTGGGGACCCGTGGCCTCGCTTCGATACAGCACAGTCGGCATCGACGGCTTCGACGAGCAAGGCGCGCCCGGCGCTCTGCGGATCCATGCGCAAAGCCAGGACTCGCTGAAGTCCGCCATCGGGCTGAAAGCCTCCTATTATCAGCGCATCGGCCGCGTGATGCTCGTGCCTGAAGTCCGCGCCCAATGGCAGCACGAGTATCTCGAGAATGAGTCCAGCATCGATGCAGGATTCTCCTCTGGCAGTTCCTTCACCGTGCATGGCCCGGACATCGGCCGAGACTCGCTGCTGCTCGACGTTGGAGCCTCGGCTCAGCTGAGCTCACACGTAGCCATCTTCGGCTTCTACACCGGCGACCTAGGCCGCGAAAATTACACCGTGCATAGCATCAATGGCGGTGTGCGCGTGAGCTTCTGAAGATGTCTTCAGGATCTCTACGTCATTTAATGGGTGGAGGACTGTTGAGCAGCGGATGACGTTTAAGTAACCTCTGCTAAGAGGAGTGCGCCGTTTCTGTTGCCTAGCTATGGTCGAAAATGGAAGCAAATCGGCGGAGTAGCAGCCTCTCCGTAACATGGCTACGGGCATGCGCAATATTGCTCCACGTTGATGTGCATTCCGCCGAAGAGCCTCTCGGAGTCTGACTAATTGGGCAGTCTTTCTCATACCAAATGGCAGTGCGAATATAGTATTGTCGTCATTTGGAAACACCTGCGCCGCACTCTTTTTGGGGTAGTGCGCCGGGAACGGGGCGCTGTCCTTCGCCGATTGACCGAGCAGAAGGAGTGCCGGATTGATGAAGGGCACATTTTGCCTGACTATGTTCACGTGCTTTTGAGCGCTCCACCGAAGCGGACAGTCTCCAGCGTGGTGGATACCTGAAAGGAAAAAGCGCCATTCATCTGGCGCAGCACTTCCTCATACGTGATCGCAACTACGCGGGCGAGCATCTCTAGGCGAGGGGATACTTCGTGGACACCGTGGGACGGGGAGAAAATTTGTCGCTACATTCAAAAGCAGGAGGTTGAGGACAAACAACCCGACCAGCTTGAGTTTCCAAGCACGGCGAACCAACAACCCTAGCCCAAACCAACATCGATCAACAATTCGCCGCTTTAAGCGGCTCCCAACTTCCAAGCCACTGGCTTTGCCGGTGGCCCGGAGTGGGCGCAGAGTTCCTTTGCCGGGCAGCGAAGCGCTCCAGTTTGGCACTGGCTGTTCGCGCCGCTGCCAGGTGCGCCTCCCGCAGCCGCTCATTCCTAACGCCACGGCGGCTCGTGCGCCCCGCAAGCTCGCCAAGTCCGCGGTCTTTTGGATCTCTATCTCAGCGGAACGAATGGTTCCGCAACGCCTCTTTTGATGCGGCTTGCGCCGTGGGAGACTGCGCCGTCCTCACTTCGCTCCTGGCCTTTGTCCGCCCCGCCTTCGCACGCGGATGGCCTGCCGCTCCGTTGCGACGGCGCAGATCATCGCCGGGAAGGAAGCTCCGCGCCGGGCTTGCTCCTCCACGAATCGCGTCAGCAAGGGTGCCGTCACGTTTCGTGCGGACCTCCGCGCTGCACGAGCGAGTCGGTCCGTTGCTCAGCCTCCAGCGATTTCCGGGGAGGCTTCGCGTTGGCCGAATGGGAAAGTGCTGCCTCGCTGCGCTCGCACCCCGCTCAGTCGGCGCGGTGCCTGGAGAGGGGAGAGAAAGGCACCTCCTTATTGCTAGGCGGCTGCGCCAGCCTGCGCTACGCTCGGGCACGGCTTTCAGCGTGCTTTGCGGTTGCCTTTGGCGAGGAGGAGGAGGACGGCTTCCTCGGCAGCCTTCTGTAATGTGCGTCCGCTTTCGAGGATGGCTGCATGTGCAGCGCCTTGTATCCAGAGCGGGACGGCGACCTGACGGCCTTGCCTTGGCGCTGACGATGGCTGGTCGGAGTCAACGCGCTCTCTGTTCTTCACACCACATCTCGAAAATCCGCCATTTCGTTCAAGCGCCCGCGGATCCTCTCGTGCGGAAGGTGAGCATGCGGAGGCCGTTGAGGACGACGAGGACGGTGCTGCCTTCGTGGCCGACGACGCCGAGCGGCAGTGGCAGCTGGAAGCCGAGCGCGGAGATCACGAGCACCACGATGACGACGAGCGCGAAGCTAAGATTTTGGTAAATGACGCGCCGGGCGTGGCGGGCAAGGGCGAGGGCGAAGACGATGTTTTGCAGGTTGTCGCTCATCAGGACAACATCGGCGGTTTCCATCGCGACATCGGTGCCGGCGGCGCCCATGGCGATGCCGATGGTGGCGGTGGCGAGCGCGGGGGCGTCGTTCACCCCGTCGCCGACCATGGCCACGGGGCCGATGCATTTCAGCTCTTTGATCACGCGCACTTTGTCCTCGGGCAGAAGATCGGCGTGGAATTCATCGACGCCGGCCTGCTGCGCGATGGCTCGGGCGACGCGGGCGTTATCGCCGGTGAGCATGACGATGCGCTCGATGCCGTCGGCTCGGAGTTGCTGGATCACCGCGGCGGCGTCGGGGCGCAGCACGTCAGCGATGGCGACGGCTCCGAGGAGCTGCGCGGCGCCGGCGCGTTCATCGAAGCCGCCGACGATCACGCAGGTCTTGCCCGGGTACAGGATCCCGGACGGGATCAGGTGGAACT
>CAXSDZ010000126.1:0-4717 GCA_964235505.1 uncultured Chthoniobacteraceae bacterium | reverse complement strand
GCGGTGAAAAAGCGCGCGTTGCCAACGGCGATGCGACGGCTTTGCACAAGGCCGCTCGCGCCTTTGCCGGAGACGGATTGGAAAGCGGCGCATTCCTCCAGCGCCACGCCTCGCTGCCGGCATTCGGTGACGATGGCCTGCGCCAGCGGGTGCTCGGATTTCGCTTCGACAGACCCTATGAGGCCGAGCAGCGCGAGCGCGGGGGCATCGGGCGTCGCACCGAAATCGACGACGCGGCCCTCGACGAGCACGTCCGTGACCTGCGGCTGGCCCTCGGTGAGCGTGCCGGTTTTGTCGAAGGCGACGACCTTCACGGTAGCGGCGCGCTCGAGATGGACGCCGCCTTTAAACAAGACCCCGCGCCGCGCCGCGCCGCCGATCGCCGAGAGGATGGAAGCCGGCGTGCTGATGATGAGCGCGCACGGCGAGGCGACGACCATGACCGTCATCGCGCGGTAGAACGCCACCTTGAAAGCTTCGTCGAGAAACAGGGTCGGGACGATTATGAGCCCGAGCGTGAAGAGGATCACGCCGCCCGCGTAGAACTGCTCGGCGCGGTCGAGAAAACGCTGCGTGTCGGCCTTCTCGGTCTGCGCCTCCTCGACCATGCGCACGAGCTTTTCGATGGTGGAATCCTTCGCGAGCTTGGTGACGCGCACTTCCAATCCGCCGGTTTGATTGATCGTTCCGGCGAAGACAGCATCACCCACTTTTTTCGAGACCGGCATCGACTCTCCGGTGAGCGATGCCTGGTCGATCGCGCTGCTGCCTTCGATGATCACGCTATCGAGCGCGATGCTTTCGCCTGGTCGCACCACGAGCACATCGCCGACGACCAGTTCCCCGACCGAGAGGAGCACGGTGCCGCCGTCGCGCCGCGCGAGCGCTTTGTCCGGGCGAAGTTTCATCAGCGATTTGATCGCCTTGCGCGTGCGGTCGATGGCGTAGGTCTGGAGGACGTTCGAAAGCGAGAAGAGGAAGAGCAGCATCGCCCCTTCGAACGGCGCGCCCACGAACGCCGCGCCGAGCGCAGCGAGGACCATCAGGAGATCGACGTCGATGGTGCATTGCCGCAGGGATTGCAGCCCGGCGCGCACCCCGAAGTAACCGCCCGCCAAATACGCGCCGACGTAAAACACGTCGTGCCACGCGACGCCGAATTTGGCGGCGAGCCAGCCCCCGATCATGAAGACGAAAGTCAGCACCATGCACAGCGCTTCGAGGCGGTCGCCGGTCGTCCAATGGGCGAGCCACTCGCGGACGCCGGCGGGCTTGCGCTCCACCTCGACCTTGTAGGGATTCACCGGCGCGCCCGTTTCGCGGACCCGCTCGATGACTTGCCCCTCCGCGAGCCGAGCGCCGTCGAAGGTGACTGTCATCACGCCGCCGAGGAAAGTGGCCCGCGCACGCCGGATGCCGTCGATCTTCTGCGCCTTTCGCTCCAGCTTCTGCTCCGCCGCACCTGAGGCACGCCCGCCGAGGTGCAGGATCGTCTTGCAGTATTGCTGGTGGCCGACGGGCGCGAGCTTCGCCGCGACCTCACGCACGCCGTCATCCGAAAGGAGGCGCGGATCAAAATCGACCACGACCGCGTGATTGATGGCGTCCACACCGGTGCGCAGCACGCCGGGCTGATCCGGTGCCGGGAGCGGCACGAGCGCCGGGGTAGGATGGAGGTCATTTTTCATGGCACGGTGGTGAGGTCTTTTACGCTTGGCGTAAGGCTAGCAGCCATCGGCAATGTGCAGGCCGCTTACCTTGCAAAGCGTCATGATGTTCCGAAAGCAGACATGGGCTTCGAGGAGGCATGCAGCCCGTTGATGATCGTCATCGCGTTCACCTTTCCCGGCAGCCTGTTTTTCCCATTCCTTGCCGCCGCTCTGCTCTATCTTAACAACCGCGCGGCCTTCCCTGCGCTTCTCTCTTCAAACCGCCTCCCGACCAACATCATTCTTGCCTGATCGTGGTCCTGTTCCTTGTCGTTGGTGTGCCGGAAATGGCAGCCCTTGTCAGACGGCGAACACAACATCTGCGCTGGATCGCCGACCAAGTTCTACGAGCACTCCATCCGTTACGAACCCGGCTCTTCCATTGCCGATTCCGGCGCGCTGATCGCCTACTCCGGCGCGAAGACCGGACGCTCGCCGCAGGACAAGCGCGTGGTCCGGCACCCCGACTCCGAGCGGGACGTGTGGTGGGGAGCGGTCAATGTGCCGCTGGAAGAGCGTGGCTTTCAGCTCAATCGCGAGCGCGCCATCGACTACCTGAACACGCGCGAGCGGCTTTACGTCATCGACGCCTTTGCCGGCTGGCATCCGCAGCATCGGCTGAAGATCCGCGTCGTCTGCGCGCGGCCTTATCACGCGCTCTTCATGCACACCATGCTGATCCGCCCGACGTTCGAGGAACTCGCGACCTTTGGAGAGCCGGACTTCGTCATCTTCAACGCGGGTCGTTTCCCCGCAAATCGGCTCACGGAAGGGATGACTTCGAAGACCGCGATCGACCTTTCGTTTGAGGAAAAGCAAATGGTCATTCTCGGCACCGAATACGCGGGCGAAATGAAGAAAGGTGTCTTCACGCTCATGCACTATCTCATGCCGAAGCAGGGCCTGCTTTCCATGCACTGCTCGGCCACAGCGGACGCACGCGAGGAAAAGTCGTCCGTGCTCTTCGGACTCTCCGGCACGGGCAAGACGACGCTTTCCGCTGACCCTAAACGCCGGCTCATCGGTGACGACGAACACGTTTGGGGCGATGACGGCATCTCCAATATCGAAGGCGGCTGCTACGCAAAGGCGATCGACCTCACGCCGGAAAACGAACCCGATATTTTCCGGGCGCTCCGCTTCGGCAGCGTGCTGGAAAATGTGGTGTTCAACGACGAGGGGCATCACGTCGATTTCCACGACACCAGCATCACGCAGAACACGCGAGGCGCATACCCGATCGAGTTCATCCAAAACGCCAAGGTGGCTTGCATCGCGGGGCATCCGACCGACATCATCTTCCTGACCTGCGATGCCTTCGGCGTCCTGCCGCCCGTCGCAAAGCTCACGACCGAGCAGGCGATGTATCACTTCATCTCCGGCTACACTGAAAAAGTCGCCGGCACCGAAATTGGGCGTCACCGAACCGTCTGCGACCTTCAGCGCAGGTAGGCGAACGCTGCGGCTACTCCCGCCGCGGCGCGCAGTGCGGCCAAACGCCCACGCACCGGCACCGGTCGAGCGCCGTAGTTCTCGGCCACGAGGTCGAAAACCCGCTGCACGTCGTGCAAATCGAGGCGGGTGAAATTCGGCACGCTCTTGTCGCGCAAAAGCTTTCAGGCCAGCAGCCCAAAATTCGCCTTCACCAGCCCGTGCGCGTCCACCTCGTTGAGTGTGCCACTCGACATCCCGAGCGCGTCCATCATGTGCCCCAACATGTCGTCAAAAAGCTGCCGCAGTCGGATGTCGGCCTCGCCTTCTACGAGCGGCAGCAGCCCGACATCTACAAAATCAAGTTGTCGCGCTTCATGTGCGCGCGCCCAAGTCTTCGCCCGAAAAATCGCCCACGGCGCGAAGTCCGCCTTGCGACTTTCAAAGTATCGCTGCGCGTCGCCGGATTTGAGCGAGCGATGATGTTGCGCGCCCGCAGCCGTCAGCCACCAGACGTCCCAGCTCTTCTCCCCCGACGAGGGAAAGCAATGGCACGCCGAGGTCGCGCAACGATTCCACGTCCTGCGCTGGTGTGGGAGACGCGGGTAGAAATGCGATGCACGAAGAACGGGCATTGAACGGCCGGTGCGCAAATGCCACAAGCGGCAGCCTTCAGTCGCCGGAGACATCGAAGATCAGGTCATCCCAGTAACCGCAAGCGCGCAGGCAGTCGCGTAATTGCCGAGGGCGAGAACCGTTGGCGTGTCTGCACGCTCATTCCTTCTGCAAGTGTCGGCTGCGAATGGATGGTAAAAAAAAGAGACAAATTGGGTAGGGTCTCCCCATGCATCTGCATGCTGATACCACAATGTCGATGACCCTCCAGCCAATCCGAATTCAGCGCCATCCGCGGAACGCTACAGCAGTTGCATAGATGACCGGCCGAGTTGACCCTCGCCGGACTCGTCGGTCTCGAAGATCCACCTCGCCCGGAAGTCGCCGATGCCCTCCAGAAATGCCGCGACGCCGGCATCAAGGTCATCATGGTCACCGGCGATCATCCCCAGACCGGAACGGCGATCGCCCGCGAGATCGGACTGGTGCGCTCCGCCACGCCCACCGTCATCACCGGCGAGCAACTCGGGCATCTCCCCGACATCCAGCTCCAGCTCGCTCTCGACGCCCCGGAGATCATTTTCGCGCGCGTGCTCGCAGAGTAAAAGATGCGCATCGTCGGCGGACTCTAGAACAAGCGCGAGATCGTCGCCGTGACCGGCGACGGCGTGAACGATGCGCCCGCGTTGCGCAAAGCCGATGTCGGCATCGCCATGGGCCGCAGCGGCACGGACGTGGCCCGCGAAGCCGCCGACATGGTGCTGCTCGACGACAACTTTGCCAGCATCGTCGCCGCGATTGAGGAAGGCCGCGCCGTCTTCGCCAACATCCGCAACTTCCTCACCTATATCCTCACCTCGAACGTGCCGGAGCTGATCCCGTATCTCGCCTTCGTCGTCTTCCGCATTCCGCTGCCGCTCACGGTCATCCAAATCCTGGCCGTCGATCTCGGCACGGACATG
>CAXSDZ010000125.1:0-13088 GCA_964235505.1 uncultured Chthoniobacteraceae bacterium | reverse complement strand
TCCATCGCGCGCAGCGGGAAGTCGGGGCGAATAACGAAGTTCTTGATGTGCGCCGCCCACACATACTGGCCGACTTTGAGGAAGCGCTGCTCCCAACTTTCGCCTTCCCAGCAGTGCGACGGATCAGCGTTCACGGCGAGCGTTTCGTCGTTGTCGCACGCCTTCACGAGATAGAGGAAGTCAGCCGCCGTCGAAGCTCCCGTGCCGGGGTGAATCTCGTGGCAAAGCTTGATGCCAAGCTTTCGCGCGTGGTCGCGGATTTTCTGTGTCTTGGTGACAAAGCGTTCGGTGCCTTCCTTGATCAGATCATAGCCCGGGCCGGCCCAGAAACCCCACGGATAGCCGGTCGCCACTTCCCAGCCGAACGCCACGCCCCAGAACATCGGAAGCACCTTCACCTTCAGCTCCGCGAGGAGGTCGAGCAGTTTCAGCACGTAGTCTTCGGCCCACGCTTCGATCTGCCCGGCGGACTGCTTCGCCACTGCCTCCGGGATGAAGGGGCGGATCGTCGGCGACCCCGTCCACGCCGTCGTGTGGACCCAGAACGGACAATGCGCCGAGACGCCATCAAGGCTTAGCCCGGCCTTTTCAAACGCGTCACGGATTTCCCGGGCCGATTGCAAGTCGTCGCCGCTGCCGAGCATGTAGTTGCTCGGCTGCGCGCCGCTCGCGCCGGAGCGCTTGGCGTAGGCGAGGAAATCGGGGAGCGACTTGGCGCCGTGCTGCGCGCCTTCGATGGAGGGATGATAAACGTTGGGCATGAGTGCGGGGAGAGTTGGTGTTGTGGCGCAGGGTTAAACCAAACGCGGGTCCGCCATGGCAAGCGGCGGATGAGAGGACGGAAGTCAGATCAGCCAATCGCAATGTTCGACTTTCATCTGCGGCTCACTCCTCGGTCCGCTCCAGATACGCTCGCGACAAGATCACATACCGTTCCGCCCACACTTTGATGCCCTGCTGCTCGTCGAGCGTCAGCCCTCGCACCACCTTCCCCGGCGATCCGAGGACGAGCGAGCCGGGCGGGATCTTCCGGCCGCCGGTCACCAGCGCGCCTGCCCCGATGATCGAGCGCGCGCCGATCTCCGCGCCGTCCAGCACGATCGCGCCCATACCGATGAGGACCTCATCGGCCACGGTGCAGGCGTGGACGACCGCCTTGTGGCCGACGGTCACCAACTCGCCGATCAACGCGGGAAACTCGTCCGCCACATGCACCACTGCGCCGTCCTGAATGTTCGAGCGCGGGCCAATCACGATGTGGTTGATGTCGCCACGCAGCGCCGTTTGGAACCAGACGCTCGACTCCTCGCCAAGCGTCACACTGCCGAAAACGACCGCGCCCGGAGCAACGAATGCCGTCGGGTGAATGGCAGGGTTCTTGCCGAGAAAGTGCTCGATCTGGAGGCGGAAATCCATGCCGCAAGGTGTGCGTCAAAAACGGCGAGAGCAACCGCGAACCCGCATGGATGCTTGGCTGGCGATTGGTTCAGCGATCTTAGATAAAATTTGTTGACTCGCCAATTTCGCGCTGGCACAAGAGCCGCCGTCTTTCACGGATTTCGCCCGGGCAACAACCACCTCTCACTCCTCTCCCCTCACAGAACACCCGCACGCATGAACAAGGCAGAACTCGTCTTGGTCGTTCAGAAGAATCTCGGCAAAGAGATCAGCCGCGCCCAGGCAGAGCGTTCGCTCGATGCGGTGATCGAGGCGATCCGCACCGGCTTGAAAAAGGATCAATCCGTCCAGCTCGTCGGCTTCGGGACGTTCAAAGTGGCCGCTCGCAAAGCGCGCATGGGCGTGAACCCGAAGACGGGCGAGAAGCTCAAAATCAAGGCGTCCAAGAGCGTGAAGTTTTCCGCCGGCAAAGACCTGAAAGCCAAGCTCGGCA
This sequence comes from uncultured Chthoniobacteraceae bacterium, assembly GCA_964235505.1. GTDB lineage: Bacteria > Verrucomicrobiota > Verrucomicrobiia > Chthoniobacterales > Chthoniobacteraceae > CAXSDZ01. The sequence continues at coordinate 11,197 of CAXSDZ010000125.1, read as the reverse complement.
AGTAAGCGTCCGCCATCCATTTCCCCTCCGCGAGAAGCACCCCGTTTTGCCAGGCAAAACGGGGTGCTTCATTTTTAGACGCGATCGTCATCCCGCTGCGCGACGCTGCTGGAAGCGGACTGCCTTTGCTGGCATTCCGCGACGCGTTCGCCTGCCACCGTTGCTTGTGATTCTGCTGCGGGCATCCTCGCGAACGAAAAGGTGCTGCGATGCTCGAACACGTTTCATTTGGCCAAGCACTCGCTTCGAGCGGTGTCATCCCGACAGAAGCTCTGGCCAACCAGCGTCGCTTTGCGGCAGAAACCGCTACGGAGCGCGGTGAAGGGATCAAGGCGAAAGCGGCGAGGTTCACGCAAACGAAAACTGCCATATATATGTCGGAAACCCTGATTCCATCAGCCTCCCGCGCCATTTGACCCTGGCTGCCTCGCAAGGATTCGAACCTTGACAAAGTGATTCAGAGTCACTTGTGCTACCGTTACACTACGAGGCAGTTTTCGAGGGAGGCGAAGGCTAAACTGCGGCCTCCCGTTGTCCATCTCTTTTTCGGCGCGGAGCTCTCCGCGCCGGCTCCGCACGAAGCGGGCGGGTGAGCTACTTTCCGAGCGGTTGCGACACGTGCGCATCCGCCGGCGGTGACCACTCGAAGGTGGATGACGGGAGCGGGGCCGGGCGCTGATTGCGATAGGTGGTAATGACGCGATCTCCTTTCGGCAGCGCTGCCGCGGTGCGTTCGATTTTGAAATCCTCAGCGTCCACCCACACCGTCAGCTCACGCAGGATGCGCTTGAGCCCGCCAGACTTCGGCGTGAGCACGATCCGATAGCGGTCTCCTTCCCGGAAGGCGGTGGTGCGGTAAAAATCCGCGACGCGCTGGAAATTCAGTCCTGCCGTGAGCGCTTCGATTGCGTCGTCGAAAAAGGCGCGCTGGCCGAGTGTGTAGAGTTCCGCTTCTTTGAAGTTCGGGTAGTAAATCCAAAGCTTCTGCCCGTTGTTGATCATCACACTCGGGCTGCTGCCACGAAGCTCGCGCCGGAACTTTCCGGGCGCCTGAAATGACAGTGTGCCTGATCCAGTGAGGGGTTGTTGCAGCAGGCGGCTGGTCTTTTCCTCGGTGAAGTCCGCGGTAAGCGAGGGAAACTTCGCGCGGTGTTCCTGAAGGCGCGTGAGCAGTTGCGTCGTCTCCGCGCCGGGGAGCGGCTCCTGCGCATGCGCGGGGGGGGCGGCGGAAAGGAAAAGCGCGAGTGCGGCGAGGACGGCGTGGAGTGTGATACGTAGGGCGTGGAGCGTCTGGTGAATGACGCTGCGCAGACGCTCCACGCTCCACGCTTCACGCTCCACACGCTGCCACGGATCAGGATGAAAAAGAAGACGAAGGCCAGATTGGGACATAGTTAAACCACTGTTCGGGATGCTTGCGGATGATGGATTCAAAGACAGATGCGATTGTTTGGGTGTTCACCGCAATTGACTCCGCACGGTCGCTCCGCGCCGCCATGGGAACCGCGGGCTCGGCGAGCGAGGTGTAGCAGCCGCGCGCATTTCGCACCACAAACGCAGGAACGACCGCGGCCCCGGTGTGCTGCCAGAGCAGCGCCGGCCCGCTCGAAAACTCGGTCGTCTGCCCGGCGAAAAGAACCGGCGCTCCGGTGCCGGCGGGCGGGCGATCGACGAGCATCGCGAGGCATTCGTTGCGGCGCAGCGTCGCGATCATTTCCACGAAGGCAAACTCGCGCCCTGGGCCGACCGCAATGGTCTTGATCCCGAGCGTGCGGCGATAGCGGTCGCGCCACTCCGTGAGCGCGGTGGTCGGCTCGTCGAGTGTGATCACCGTCACCGGAAAGCCGCGCCCGGCGAGCAGCAGACCGCCGAGTTCCCAATGTCCGAGGTGCGCGGTGATGAGGATCACGCCCTTTCCATGGGCTCGCGCGGCTTCGAGCTGCTCCAGCCCGTGCCATTCATCCACGAGCGCCCGCACGGCCGCTTCCCCACGGCTCGCGCAGAAAAAATAGTCCGCGAGCATGCGCGAGAACTGCGTCACGTTTTCCGCGCAGAGCGCATCGAGGGCCGCGCCATCGATGCCTGTGAGCACGCGGAGGTTTTCGCGCAGCGCCGCCTGGCCGGCGGAATTGCGCGCGAACACCGCGCGGCCGAGCGGTTTCGCCAGCGCTTGCGTCCACGGGCGCGGAAGGCAGCGCGCGACGAGCAGGCCGGCCTGGAAAGCGCGCAGATTGTAGATTGCCGGGCGCGTGCTCATTGCCGCACTCCGCGCCAGGCGTAGAGCGGCACGATGAAGAAAAACGTCGCGACGAGGCACCACGCCACGCCGACCGCGCAGACGATGCCGAGCCCTTGCAGCGCGGGATTTCGCGCCAGCGCGAGCGACGCAAACCCCGCGGTGGTGGTGAGTCCGCTGAGGAGCACCGGCTTCACCACGCTCGCGATCGTGCGCTGAAGATCGATGCCGGCTCGCACGGCGACCACGACGTAGATGCCGTAGTCCACGCCGATCCCGAGCACGAGCGGAAAGGCGAGGACGTTGAAGAGATTCAGCGCGACGCCGAAGACTTTCAGCGTGGCCAGCATGGCGCCAAAGGAAAGCGCGAGGCTCGCCATGAGCACCGCGATCGGAAAAACGCGCCGGTAGAGCACCGCGAGCAGGAGCACATTGAAGGCGATCATGATCGCGCTGAGCTCGACCATCTTGCCCTTCGCCCACTGCACGAGATCCTGCAGCGTGTAGGTCCAGCCGGAAAGGCGGTAAGGCACTCCGGCAGTGTCTCGCGCGAGCAGGGTGCGGAGCTGCTCCTTGTCTCCGATCGACGTGATTTTGTGCGCGGGCCGGACGAAGCCTGCGGTGATGTGCGGATCGGCGCCGAAGAATTGATCGACCAGGAACCACCACGGCGAAGCAGCGGGGAGCCGCTCGCGCCAATCGAGCAGCGAGCGGTCACCGGCGGACAGCGCGGCGAGCGAATCGAGCAGTGCGTCCGCGCTCGCCATCGGCTGCGCGCCTTGCTCCGCGAGGACGCTGGCGAGGGCTTCGCGTGCGGCGCGCAGATCGACCGTTTGCGCGAGCTGCCGCAGGTTGGCGTCCACGTTGGCGGGGGAAAGCACAAGCGCTCCGGCGAGGATGGATGAGCCCTGGATTTGTTTCTCCGCCGCGAGTTTTCCCCAGGCGGTTTGCAGCCGCATCCAGCCGTCGTGCGTCGCCTGCCCGCTGTCAGTTTCCAGCAGCACGAGGAGCTGATCGCCGAAGCCGGGGAACTTCTGCGTGATGAGCTGGAGCGCACGGCCGGCAGCGCTACCCGGCGGCTCGAGGGTGCGGGGATTTGCGTCGAAATGGAGCGGGATGACTGGCAACACGGCAAAGACGGTGAGCAGCCCAAGCGTGATCGCGGCGGGAAGCCAGACGCGTCGCGGGCTGGCAAAGACCCAGCCGATGAAACGCTCGCCGCCCATGCGCAGCGCGTCGTGGCGGCGCGGGCGGAAACGCTGCCCGATCGCCACGAAGAAGACCGTCATCATCAGCACCGCGGCGAAGAGCACGCCGAAGCAGATGAGCACGCCGAGCTGCGCGAAGCCGGGGCAGCCGCTGAACACGTGCGAGAAGAAGCCGGCGGCGGAAGTGAGCGCGCCGAAGATGACGCTGCGGCTCTGCGCCCGGAGCGCGCCGGCGATGGCCTCCTGATGGCTGCGGCCCGCGCCGCGTTCGATCTCGTAGATCGAGTAAAACATCATCCCGAAATCGACCCCAAGCCCGATGAGGATCGCGCAAAGGCCGATGGTGATCATGTTCAGCTCGTGAAAAACCGCGGCCCCGAGCCCGACTGCGATGCCGCAACTCAGCAGCAGCACATGGAGGATGGCGGCCAGCGGCTGCACGCGGCGGAAGCCGAGCCAGAAGACCACAGAAACGAGCAGCGCAGAAGTTCCGAGCGTCGTGAGAATGTCCGACCGCATGATGCGCGAAAGCTCGCCGACATACGCGGTGCGGCCGGTCACGAGCACTTCCGGCTTTGGGCCGTCCCAGCCCGCGAGCACGCGGGTGCGGAAGTCGTCCACCTTCCGCATCATCTCCTGCGAAGCGTGCGCGCCGAGATCGCTTTGATTCGTGACGGCGAGGACGAGGTGGACCGTTTCATCCGGTGAAAAGAGCGAGAAAGTCTGCTCCGCGCCGGACGCGCCAAGCTGTTTGAAAGCAGGGGTGAGAACGCCGAGCGGATCGACGCCGAGCAAAAAGTCTTCTTTCATCGAGCCCGCTTTGAATTTCTCCAGCGACTCGCCGATGCGATGGCGAATCGTCTCCGGGCGCAGGCCGGCGACGACATCGGCGAACTCGGCCGCGGGCAGATTCAGCAGGATCGGCAGGAGCAGTGTCTGGCCTTCCGCGAGGTTTTCCTCGCTGCCGCCGCCGAGCGGGAGTTGATCCATCGCACGCACGACCCACAGCTCTTTGCGCAACTGCTCGCCGAAGTAGCGGGCGAACTCTTCGAGGTCCACCTCCTTGGTTTCATCGTGCAAGGCGAAGGTGAGCGCGCGGCCCTGGGCAAACTCGCGGTTCGAGATTTTCCAGACCTGCACGGAATCGAAGCGTGCGGGGAAAAGGTCGAGCACGTCGGAGTTGAACTTCACGCCGAACGCGATGATGCAGCCGGCCGCCGCGAGCAGCGCCAGCGAGGCCGCATGCACCCAGCCTGGCCGGCGGATCAGGAATGCCGCGAGCCTGGAAGACCAGTGGCTCTCCGGCGGAGTGGCGCCGGGATCGGACTGCGGCTGAACCGGCATCTCCGCGGTGGGAGCATCGTTGGAGACGGGAGTTCGTTCCGCGTCGAGAGGAGGTCGCGCTTGCCCTTCAGCCATCGAATTTTACCGGCTGAAATGAAACGCGAATTGATCGCCGGCGAGCGTAAGCGTCAGCGTGCCGGCGGGCGGCTGTTTTGGAAAGGCATCGCGTAGTTGCAGCCAGCCGCGCAAGGGAGCGGGCGCTCGATCCGAGCGGCCCTGCCATGAGCCGCGGGCGAGTGCGCCCTCCGCCCGCGCGAGCTCGCCGGACTGCCGCAGTTGCAGCAGCGGAAAGCCGGGACCCGAGGAAAAGGCGAGCTGGAAATCGCCGCGCGCCGAGCGGCGGACGACGACGTCGCCGATGACGGAGCGGCCGGTGGCGCTGCGGTATTGGAGCTGGCCGGTGTGCGTCTGCCAATCGGCCGTGGGCGCTGGAAAAGCGAGAGGGGTCTGGCAGCCAGGCAGCAGCGCGGCGCAAAGGGCCGCGAGGATGGAGACGAGGAGAGTGCGACGGTTCATGCGGCTTGTTGCAAAGGTCCTTCGGCGCGCACTTCCACCGGACGGAGGCGCGGGCAGAGCGGCAGAAAGCGCTGGAGGAAGAGCACGAGATAGAAGAGCTGCATGCGCCACCAGATCGCAAAGGAATTGCCGATGTTGCCGGCGAGCACCGCATTGATCGCGGGGGCGAGCTGAAAGCGCTGTGTGGGAGTGGTGAAGACCTCCACGAACTCCGGCCGATACCACGCGGTGACGAAGCGCAGATACATATCCATGATGCGATGCATGCCGCGCTCGTAGCGGCGGAAAAGACGCGCCTGTTTCCGCGGGTCGCGCAGCACGGTGTCCAGCGCGTCGGCGCACTGCTCGCCGGAGTAGATGGCGAGGAAGACGCCGGTGGAAAAGATCGGGTCGATGAAGCCCGCCGCGTCGCCCGCCATCATCCAGCGGGCGCCGGTGAGCTGGCGGTTGCGATACGAGTAGTCGCCGACGGAATGCACGGGCGTCACGCGCGCGGCGTCGCGCATCCGCTCGCGCATCACAGGCGAGTCTTCGATCGCCCAGGCGAGCATTTCTTCAGGCGAAAGCTTGCGCGCTTTGAAGTCTGCGGAATCCATCACGACGCCGATGCTGGTGCGGCGTTCATCGAGCGGGATGAGCCAGAACCAATGCCCCTCCGCGCGCACGAGCCGGGTGAGGCCAGCGTCGATCCCTTCGTCGCGCTGCACGTGCTCGAAGTGCGCGTAGCAGGAAAATTTGCGCAGGTGCGCGTAGTCGATCTTCAACCCGAGATGCCGGCCGAGCACGGATTGGCGACCGGAGCAATCGAGCAGATAGCGCGCGCGGATTTCAACCGGCCCGTCAGCGCTGTGGAGGGCGAGCGTGGCGCCGTCAGCATCGAGCGCGACCGCGTCCACCGCGGTCTCCTCGCGCACTTCCGCACCGGCTTCGCGGGCGCGGTCGAGGATGATCTGGTCGAAGGTCGCGCGCTCGACTTGATACGCGCGGCGATGCTGCAATTGGAAGCCGTCCTTGAAGTAGAACTTCACCGTCCGCGCGCCACAGGTGGTGGCGATCTCACCGCCTTCCTTTGGCATCGCCACGGCGTCGAGCCGATTCCGGAGACCGAGCCGGTCAAAGGCCGACATGGAGTAGGGGAGCAGTGATTCGCCGATGTGAAACCGGGGAAATTTCTCCTTTTCGAGCACGACTACGCGACGCCCTTTTTGCGCGAGCAGCGTGGCGGCAGTGCTGCCTGCGGGCCCGCCGCCGATGATGGCGACATCGTAGGTTTGGAGCATGGGAGCGCGCAATGTAGCGGGATTTTGTGGGTTGGGAAGAGGGAGGTGGGATGAGCGAATGACGAATGACGAATGACGAATGACGAATGACGAATGCGCGAGCGTTGAGCGTGGAGCGTGGAGTGAGTCGCGAAGCGACGGCAAGAGAATAGCCCAGCGCTTCAGCGCTGGGTTGGGTGACAAACCCAGTGCCAGTCGCGAAGCGACGAAAGAAAACACCCGTCGGCCTTCTTTCGTCGCTTCGCGACTTGCCCGCCTTGCGCGGAACCCAGCGCTGAAGCGCTGGGCTATTCTCTTGCCGTCGCTTCGCGACTCAGTGCGCTCCAAACGCTCCACGCTCCACGCTCGCACCTTCGTCATTCGTCATTCGTCATTCGCCATCCCCACCTCCCCTTCCTTCTTGCCATCCCGCGCACCCCTTCCGAGATTCCCCGCCGCATGACTTTGATCGATCGCTATGTCACCCGGCAGGTGCTGATCACCGGCCTCTTCGCGGTGGCGGTGCTGAGCGTGGTGCTGGTGCTGGGGAATATCTTCAAGAAGCTGCTCGACCTGCTCGTGAACCACGATGCGCCGATCGATCTTATTCTTTCCATCATCGGATTCATCCTCCCGTTTTCCCTCACCTTCACGGTGCCGTGGGGCTTTCTCACCGCGGTCCTGCTGGTCTTTGGGAAGATGTCGGCGGAGAACGAACTCATCGCGCTGCGCTCGAGCGGGATCAGCATTCCGCGCATCTGCATCTCGGTCGCCGTGCTCGCACTCGCGTGCGTCGCGCTTTGTCTGTGGATCAATACCGAGGTCGCCCCGCGCGCGCAGGACAAGATGAACAATGCGCTCTACGAACTCGCTACGAGCAACCCGCTGGCAATGTTCGGAAGCGACAAAGTAATCGATGCCATCCCGGGCCATAAGATCCACGTCGAGCGCACCGAAGGGATGAATCTCTTCAACGTGCTGATCTTTCAGTTGAACGAAGAAAACCATCCCCTGCGCGTCATTTTCGCGAAGCGCGGACTCCTGGAAACCGACGCGAAGAACAAACAACTGCTGCTGCACGTCTATGACGCCCGCTACGAGCAGCGCAATGAGGAGGACGTGGACAACCTCGCGAAAATCCAGCCGGGCACCATGCAGGAAAGCACCTTTCCGATCTCACTCGTGGAGCTGGAAAAGAAGAACCAGAAGAAGCGTGGCTGGAGCCGAATGACGCTGCAGGAAGTCATCAAGCGGCTCGACGCGCAGGAAGGAGATCCGAAGAAAAAGGAAGCCGCGCGCACCGCCGCGCTCACGGAGGTGAACAAGCGCTTTTCCTTTTCGCTCGCGTCCTTCGCCTTCGCTCTCATCGGCGTGCCGCTGGCGATCACCGCGCATCGGAAGGAGACGTCCATCGGGTTCCTGCTGAGCCTGATCGTGGCGTTCGTCTATTTCTTCTTCATCATCATTGCCGACACGCTCCGCAACCGCCCCGCGGCGCATCCCGAGCTGCTGGTGTGGTTCCCAAATCTCTTGTTCATCAGCATCGGTGCGTGGCTATTTTACCGCTTGAGCCGGAGATGAGCCGGGGCAAAGCGGATGCTCATGCGCCGAGCCGTCAGTAGAATTCCCGATGCGAAAAAGCCTCCCATCCGGCACGCGCTCGGATAGGGAAAGCGCGACGGACAACGCGATTTTTATGAGGACGGAAACGTTTGCGGATATCATTCAGGTCGAAGTGCTGGCGGAAGTAGATGCGCTGGTGGGCGAGCACGTGATGCACGATTTGCCGGAGATCTATTGGCAGGATTCCTACGCGAATTTGCGCTTTGATTCAGCCCGCGAGGCGCTGGAAGCGATGCGCGACCCTTACTTCCAGCTCTTCATCCCGGAGGGCGAGCGCTCCGGCACCGTGCTGGCTGAAGTGCGTGCTTTTCCGCCCTACAGCGCGAGCCTGGAGGATAGCTTGGAAGTCATCAGCCGCCTCAGCCGCGACGGATTGCTTTTTCACCTGCGGAAGGCCAACGGGCGCTGGGGCGCGGCGTTTGGGCGCAACGCCGAAATTTGTGCGGATGCGGCCCCCTTGGCGATCTGCCTCGCGGCGCTGCGTGCGAAGGGGATCGAGGTGCAGGTGGACGCGGGGATCGGCAAAGCCTGAAAGTCCGTCCAAAGCAGTCGCCGGACATCTCGCGAGTGGGTGATCCGAGTGGCGTCTCGCGTCGCTGATATCCAATCCAGAGCGACACGTTTTCCTGCCTCTTTATTTTGATCTGCTGCCAAGTTTCGGACTGCCAAACACCGCCGGCTCAAAATGAAAAGCCCTCCCGCTGCGAGCTGCGCAGCGGGAGGGCGGATCGGACTTCTCAGGTTACGAAATGCCGGCTTACTGCGGAGGCGGGGTCGTCGTGCTGGAGCCGTCGCCTGCCGGCGGCGTGGTTGGGGTGGTGCTTTCGGCTTTGCTGTCCGGCGCGGGCGGGGTGACCACCGTTGTGTTGTTCTCCACCACAGGAGTGGACGAAGCCGGCGGGGTCACGATTGTCGTGTCACTTTTCTCACCGGAAGCCGCGGGCGTCACGATGGTGGTGGTGTCTTTCGACCCGTCACTGGTTGCCGCGGGCGGGGTTGTGATCTGCTGTTCGCAAGCGGCGCAGAGGAAGGCTGCGACCAGGGGAATGAGGAGTTTGTTCATAGGGTTGGGACGTGCGAGAAACGCCAGCCGGGCAGCCGGGAGCAAGGTTTATTTCCTGCGCCGGCAGTCCGCCAGCGTCGTCACAGAGCTGTAACAAACGTGGCTCGCGAGGGCAGGAGCAGGCGCGCACGGAGCGTGTTCAAGACACACTCACAGCTCAGATTTCAAGCGAAAGTCCGGCTGGATCGCGCGAATTTCAGCCCAGCACTTTCACTCTCGTGACCCCAAAATCCGCTTGGTCTCCGTGAGCGTGATCCCTTGCAACCGCATTTTGAAACCCTCGGGATTGGCGGAATGGGCGAACGCTTCCGCCTTTGTGATCTTTCCCTCCATCGCCATCGCGTAGAGCGCCTGGTCAAAGGTTTGCATTCCATCACCCGCCCCGAGTTCCATCGCCGCCTGGAGCTTTTCCAGCCGATCGCCCTCGATCAGCTTCGCCATGCCGCCCGTGTTGATGAGGATCTCCACCGCGGGAATCACCGCCCCAGCCGGCGTCTGCACGAGTTGCTGGCAGCAGACTGCCCGCAGCGTCCCGGCGAGCTGCCGCCGGGCATGATCGCGATCGGCGGAGGGGAAAAAATCGAGGATGCGCTGGACCGAGCGCATGGCGTCGCCGGTGTGCAGCGTGGTGACGACTAATGCGCCGACATTCGCCGCGCTCACCGCCGCTGACACGCTTTCCCCATCACGCATTTCACCGATCACGAGCACGTCGGGATCCTGCCGCAGCACGTTGCGCAAGCCGCTGGCAAAGCTCGCCGTATCGAGCCCCACCTCGCGCTGCTCGATGATCGAGAGCTTGTCCGCGAAGGCATACTCGATCGGGTCCTCCAGCGAGATGATGTGCCGGCGGCTCGTGGTGTTCAGGTGCTCGATGATCGCCGCGAGCGTCGTCGATTTTCCCGCGCCCGGCGCGCCTGCGAGGATGAGAATGCCGCGCGGGCTTTCCGCCAGCGTGCGCAGGATCGGCGGCAGGTTCAGCTCGGAAAAGTCGCGGATGGCGACCTGCACCCGGCGCAGGGCGATCACAGGATTTCCGCGCTGCTGAAAGACATTGGTGCGGAAGCGCCCCGCGCCCGGCAGCTCCAGTGCGAAGTCGATCTCGTGCTCGGTTTCAAAGCGGTCGCGCAAGTGCGCTGGAACGATGTGGCGCAGGATGGAATCCATCCAGGCAGCGCTCGGCACCGGCGCCTCGACCGGGTGCAACTCGCGCCGGATACGAAACATGACCGGCCCGCCGATTTTCAGATGCACATCGGATGCGCCCGCAGCCACGGCGCCGCGCAGGATTTGATCGAGGATTTCCATCGGGAAAGGATTGCGAAATAGAGGAGGATTGTCGCGGCTGGAGAGGTGTTTTTTTGATCCGCCTTCACGCTTGCAGAAAAAGCATCAATCGTCCTCACGCGACCCTGCCCGCCGCAAAAATCTGGTCCAGCGAATCGAGGCAGATTTGCGACCACGTTTCCATGGCATCGCGACGTGCGGCGAGCTGGGCGCGATCCAGAAACTGCAGCTCGGTGATCATCGCCTCGCCTTTGCGCACGTCGTCGCTTTCCAGCGTGAAAAGATGCACCACGCCGAGATGCACGCGCCCGACTTCGGTGGAGTCGTCATTGAGCAGCGCCACGGCGCGCTGGCGATATGCGGCGCCGAGCTTCAGCTCTTCGCCCACCTCGCGCTGCACTCCGATATCGTAAGCAGCGCGATCCATCGCGAAGAGCCCTTCGTCCGAGTCGTTCATGTGCCCGCCGATGCCGACCGAGCCTTTCGCCGCGAGCCGCTGCTCGCCGGCTTTCTTGCCGCGCACGTAGTGCAGCAGCCGCCCCTCGTGCGCGAGCAGTGCGTAGGGGATAATCTGTTTGAAGCTGGGGTCATTCTCCGCCTCCGAGCGCGGCATGAAGAAGTTGTTCTCCCGCGCGAGCAGCGCCGGCAGATAGCGCTCCAC
>CAXSDZ010000124.1:11843-13113 GCA_964235505.1 uncultured Chthoniobacteraceae bacterium | reverse complement strand
GCAAAACAAAAAGGCATTACGCTTCATAAAGAAGTCGCGGCCAACGCCCCGGCTAGGGCGTTGCTCGGTGATCGGATCATCGGCGGCGACATTCGTCTCGCCATCCGCCACCCCCGCGGGCTCGACCTCATCTTTTCGCGCACCGGCGGCAATCAAGGAATCGGATTCGCGGTTCCTTCCAAGCTCGCCCGCAACGTGATGGAGAGCATCCTGAAGACGGGCCGCGTGGTGCGAGGATTCCTCGGGGTGGAGATGCAGCCGCTCACGGAGGACCTGGTGAAGTCATTCAAGCTACCGGCTGATACCGGAGCGCTCGTGGCGCAAGTGCAGGCGGGCAGTCCCGCCGAAAAGGCAGGGGTGCAAGCGGCTGACGTGCTGACGGAAGTGAACGGCAAGAAGATCGATGGACCGCGCGAACTGCAACTGATGATCGGCGCGCTGACTCCCGGTGCGAAGGTGAACCTCAAGCTCTTCCGCGATGGACAGGATCGCAACGTGACGATGGAACTTGGTGAGCGGCCGGGCCAGAAAGGGGTCGCGCAGGCGGAACCTGCCGACACCGATCCCGATGTGCTCGACGGTGTGACGGTTTCGGACATCGACGCGGATGTGCGCAAGGAATTTGAGATCCCGGAGAGCATGAAAGGCGTGGTGATCACGCAGATAGACCCGGATTCCACCTCGGCTGCGGCTGGCTTGAAACGTGGTGACGTGGTCCTCGAAATTGAACGGCAGGCAGTCACGACCGCCAAGCAAGCGGTCGAGCTGAGCGAAAAGCTGAAGAAGGAAAAGAAGGTGCTGCTGCGGGTTTCTTCAGGCGGGCGCACGCGGTATGTGGTGGTGGAAGAACGCAAGTAGAGCGCTGGGTTACAACTGCGGCGCGAGTGCGCCGAAATGAATTGCGGCTCCAGCGATACGTTGGAGCCGCTTTCGTTTGGGGACAGGCAGCGGAAGGCCTCCGGAGCATTCCCAATCATCGCAGCGTTTCCGAAGACGCGAACCTGCTCAGTTGCATGCAGCGGCTTTCACCGGAACAAGCGCTGCACGCTGGAGAGGCTGCTCTGTCTTTGTCTTCCAAAGGGGCAAAGCTGCTCTGCCTTTGTATTTCGCAGCGATTCGGGAAGGCGGCACGTCCTACCCTTGGAGGCAGAACAGAGGCGCCGCTACAGGCGCGAGGCTCAGCCAAGCGAAACTCGCTCGCGCGCTTTAAAACTCCAGCGCCGGAGGCGGGTCGAGCTTGATCGGCGACTCCACGCCGACGGCCTGCTGT
>CAXSDZ010000124.1:0-11833 GCA_964235505.1 uncultured Chthoniobacteraceae bacterium | reverse complement strand
GTTGCTCCATCGGTCGCACCGCCTCGGCGCGGCGGACCTCCATTTCCGGCTCTGGCGCGCCGGGGGTGCTCGTAGGCAATTCGCGAGAACTGTCCAGCGGCGCGATCTTGCCATCCATCGCTTTTCGCGCTGCCAACATGCTCAACGTCTGCGTCGAATTGTAAGGATCGGTGCCGATCACCGTGGGAGCTCGGAGTGCGACAGGCGTGTTGAGGGTTAGGTCCGCAGCGAGTGCAGGACGCGGCCACTGCTCCTTGCCGTTCGATGCCGGTGCGCCCGGCACGGCGTTCACCAGCAGTCGCGCGGCGGTTCCATGCACCGTGCAGCCTTCCTTTGGCGCCTGCGCATCCGTCGCGATCTCAAAATACGTCGTCCGGTGCGAGACCTTCTCTCCCGTCGCTTTGTTGTCCGAGATTTCCGCGCACTTGTCGGTGGCGAGCAAGCCGGATGTGCTGCAAAGCTCGCATCTGATGATCCCTTTCGGTGCGACGATGTCCTTCGGCCGATAGCTCGCAAACGTCGCTTTCATCACGTTCGCCCAGATCGGAAGGGCAACCTCGTTCGAGAATGCTCCGCGATAAATCGTGGTGCGTGGCCTGTCGAATCCCGCCCAAACACCACACGTCACCTCACTGGAATAGCCGGTGAACCACAGGTCGGTGAAGTTGTAAGCCGTCCCTGTTTTTCCTCCGAGGGGGAACCGTTTCAGCCCGTATTCCGTGAACGTTTTCTCCGCCGTCCCTCGCTCCAGCACTTCCGCGAGACATGTGTGCACTTCATACGCCGTCGTTGCATTGATCACCCGTTCCGTGCCGCTCTTTTCCTGAAAGATCACGCGTCCGCCTTTCTCCTCCACCCGGTCAATGATGAAAGGCTTGGTGGGTCGGGAGCCGCCATTCGGGAAGATCGTCGTGGCGAGCGTCAGCTCCATGGGTGTCACTTCCGAGCTGCCGAGAAACGTGGCGGGGTAAGGCCGCAGCGGGCTTTCGATGCCGGCAGTCTTCGCGAGCGCGGTGACGCGGTCGATCCCTGTCATCATGCCGAGCCGCACCGTTGCCGCGTTTTTGCTTTTCACCAGCGCGGTGCGCGCGGAGATCGCGCCTTCGTATTTGTTGTCCACGCGCTCCGGCCCCCACTCGCCGAGGATGCCTGTGGTGCCACCGATCATCACCTGCCGGTTGTCGATCACGGCGTCCTGCACCAGCGTGCCGGGGAAAAGCCCCTTTTCAAAAGCCGCCGCATACACGATCGGCTTGAACGCCGTGCCCGGCGGACGCCGCGCCGACAGCGCGCGGTTGTATTCGCTGTGGCCGAAATCGCGCCCGCCGACCAGCGCGAGGATGCCGCCCGTCGCGTTGTTCAGCACGACCACGGAGCCTTGCAAATACTCCGGCTCCGGCTGAGGCCCCACGTCTGCATCGCCGCTCGCGAGCTTGCGCCGGTAGGTGCGGATGAGCTGGTCAAATTGCGCATACGTCTGCCGGTCGTAGCCCGCGCGCCGCTCCACCGTGGCAAGCTGCTCGCGCATTGCGGTCTCCGCCTTTTTCTGCAAGTCGCTGTCGATCGTAGTGTAAATCCGGTAGCCTTCGCTCACCGAGTTTTCGTAACCGACGAGCTTCTCCACCTGCTGCGCCACCAGATCCGCGGCGTAAGTTTCCTGATGGATCGGCCGGCGATTCTTCACGATCAAATCCTGCGCGATCGTCGCGTCGTATTCCTCCCGCGCGATGATCTTCAGCTCCAGCAACCGATCGAGCACGTGGTTGCGCGCGTCGATGCACGCCTGCCGATTCCGCCACGGCGAGAGGTGATTTGGGCTCTTCAGCAAGCCCGCGAGCGTCGCCGCTTCCGAGAGGTTCAGATCCTTGGCGTGCTTGCCGAAGTAACCCCGCGCGGCGGCTTCCGCCCCATAAAAGCCGGAGCCGAAAAACACGCGATTGATGTAGAGCGACAGGATCGTCTGCTTGTCGGTGCGCCGCTCGATCTCCTTTGCCACCGCAATCTCGAGCATCTTGCGGTCGTAACCGCGATCGTTGCTCGGCAATTCGTCCGGGAAGGTATTGCGCGCGAGCTGCTGCGTGAGCGTGCTGGCGCCCTGCCGCGCGCGCTTCGAGCGCCAGTTCACCACCACCGCGCGCGCGATGCCGTAGTAGTCCACGCCCTTGTGCTGGTAAAAGCGCGAGTCCTCGATCCCGACGACCGCCTTCAGCAAATTAGACGAAAGCTGGTCGAGCGGCACTTCGTCGCGGTTCTGGATGAAGATGCGGCCGATGACCTCGCCAGCCCGGTCCAGGATGATGCTGGCGGACTCCATCTGCGCGAGCTTCGAGTAGTCGAAATCGCGCGCCCGCCGCTCCCATTTGCTCAGCTCGCCCCAGAGAAAGATAAGTCCGAGCACTGCCACCACCGCGCACGCCAGCAGCACCGTGAGAAACCACGCGCGACGATAAAACGGCTTTGGCGGAAGCGGGTAATCCCACATGGCAGGTGGTGCGAGGGCGCGTTAAGTCTCACGAATGGCCGGAGCGTGCAAGGGTGAAAGGTAGCGCGCCCGCCGGGGCGGAAAAGCGGGAATCGCAGCCGCTGCGCGGCAGAGGGAAAAGACGCGGCGCGCGATTCGCCATTCACGAAAGACAGTCCAGCGTTCACCGTTCGCACGTGCTTTCTGCCATTCTCCACGAGCGCATCGCGCGAGGCGGTCCGATCTCGTTTCGCAAGTTCATGGAGGCGGCGCTGTATGATCCCGGGCACGGCTACTACGCCTCCGGGCGCGCGGTGATCGGACGCGGCGGCGACTTCTTCACGAATGTGAGCGTCGGGCCGTTGTTTGGGCGGATGCTGGCGCGGCAGTTTGCGGAGATGTGGGAACGGCTCGGCCGCCCGGCACGGTGGACGATCGCGGAGGAAGGCGCGCACCGCGGCGACTTTGCGGCGGACGCGCTGGAGGCACTGCGAGAGCAGGCCCCAGAGTGTTTTGCAGCGGCGGAATATCTCATCCTGGAACCTGCTCAGGAATTGCAACGGGCGCAGGAGCAGCGGCTGGCAACGTTCGGAAGCACGGTGCGCTGGGTGAAGTCGTGGGCGGACACGGAGCGGTTCGACGGCGTGCATTTCTCCAATGAACTCATCGATGCGTTTCCCGTGCATCGTGTGCGCTGGACGGGAGGTGAATGGGTGGAACGCTGCGTCGCGTCGGATGGCGCGCGCTTCACCTGGTGCGATGGAGCAATCGAAGATCCCGCCTTGCGTGAGCAGCTCGCGCGTGTCCCGCTGCCGCTTCCGGCGGGCTACGAAACGGAGGTGAACCTCGCCGCGCCCGAGTGGATCGCGGTTGTCTCGGAAAAGCTGCGACGCGGCTGGGTGCTCGCCATCGATTACGGCTACTCGCGAGCGGAATTCTACCGGCCCGAGCGCACCGGAGGCACGCTTTCCGCCTACGCCGGGCACCGGCGCGAGCCCGATCCCCTCGCCCGCCCCGGGGAGATCGATCTCACCGCGCACGTGGAGTGGACGAGCCTCGCCGAGCGCGCCGCGGCGAGTGGGTTGCGGGTGGCAGGCTTTTGCGATCAGCACCGTTTCACCGTTGGCTTGAGCCGGCTGCACTTTGCCGATGACGCGGCGATCACGCCCGCGCGCGCGCAGGAGCTGCGCGCTTTCAAAACGCTGATGCACCCGGGTCTGATGGGAACTTCTTTCCAGGCGATTTGCTTCTCGTGCGGCATTGCAGCCGAGCCGCCGCTGAGCGGATTCGCTTTTGCCGGCGATCCACTCGCCGCGCTGAGTGTGGCAGACGTGCTGGTTTGAAATACCGTGGCGCGCGCGCTGTCGGCGCGCGCATTTCTAACGCGCGCCGCGACTCGCTTCAGACAGGCTTGTCCGTGCCCTCGATTTCCTTTCGCAGCTCCGCGCAGAGCGCCCGGATCTGCTCCGGCGTGTGGCGTGCGGAGATCGTGACGCGCAGTCTCGCGCGATCCCGCGGCACCGTCGGGAAGCGAATCGCGGGCACAAAGAAACCGGCCTCCGCGAGCCGACGCGCGGCCTCCAGCGCCCGTTCCGCTGAGCCGAGAATGACAGGAAAGATCGCGCTCTGCACCTTGCGATCCGGCGGGAAAAGCGATGGCATCTCGTCTGCAAACAGCGCGAGCTTCGTGCGCAGATCCTGGCGCCGGCGCTCGCCCGCCGGGGTTTGCAGAAACTGCACTGCCGCCGCCGCCGCCGCCGCCATCGCGGGTGCTGGCGCGGTGGAATACACGAAAGAGCGCGCGCGATTCAGCAGCAGATCGATCAGCGCGCGCGAGCCGCAAACGTAGCCGCCGCTGCCGCCGAGCGCTTTGGAAAGCGTGCCCATCTGCACATCCACCTCGGCGGAAAGGCCGAGCTTGTCCGCCAGTCCCCGTCCGTGCGTGCCGATGACGCCGATGGCGTGCGCTTCATCCAGCAAAAGCAGCGCACCGTAGCCCCTCTTCATTTCCACGATCTCGGCGAGCGGACACCAGTCGCCATCCATGGAAAAGACGCTCTCCGTCACCACGAGGATGCGCCCGTCCGGGAAGTGCTCGCGCGCCCACGCGAGGTGGCTCTCGAGCTTGCCGAGATGGTTGTGCGGAAAGACGCGCACCGTCGCGCCGCTCAGCTTCACGCCATCGATGAGCGAGGCGTGGCAGAGCTTGTCCAGGATCGCCACGTCGTCCTTGCGCAGCAGCGCGCCGAGCGTGCCGAGCGCGGCGGCGTAGCCCGAGGAAAAGGAAAGCGCGGCCTCCGTGTGCTTCCACTCGGCGAGCTTTTCCTCCAGCCGCAGGTGCGGCGACATCGTGCCGCAGATCAGCCGCGACGCACCCGCGCCGAGTCCATATTGATCGATCGCCTGCTTCGCCGCTTCGCGCAGTGCGGGCTCGGTTGCCAGCCCGAGGTAATCGTTCGACGCGAAATTCAGCAGCCTCCGGCCAATGAACTCCATTTCGGGCTGCTGCGGAGAATCCACTTCGCGCAGCTTGCGCAGCAGTGAGCGCGAGCGCAGCTCGTCGAGCTCGGATTCGAAGCTTGGGGACATCAAAGAAGTGGGCAGCAGCGTTCTTCCAGCGCGGCGACGTGATGACCTCACATGAGGCATGCGCGCGACACAAGAGCCGTTTGGATTTCCCATAGATAGCGAATGCGCGCCGCTGCGACACCCGTTTTAGGATTGCCGCGCGCGCTGCTTGCACGCACGGTCGGGCGGTCCGGCAGGAAACGAATCTCCCAGATTGGAATTGGTCGCGCGCCCATGACTACCACGCTCGTGCATTTGTCAGACTTGCACCTGGAAACGGCTGAATCGTGGAAGGTGCTCGAGGCTCTCGGCACGGCGATTCCCGGCTTGCAGGCGCAGGCATTGATCGTGTCCGGCGATTTTCTCGATCACCCGAACCCGCTGCAGTTGGGGAAAGTCCGGGATGCGCTGCTGAAGCTTTGCACGGTCTGGGGCGGCTGCCCGCTTGTGGTCACTCCGGGCAACCACGATTACAAGCAGTTCGGCCTTTTTCGGACGAAGGCCGCAAACGCGGAATTCCAGATGGTCTTCGGAGAGTGGCAAAAGCCGCAACTGCTCACCGGCGCGAACGGGCGCAAGCTGGCGATCTTCACGTTCGACTCGAACACGAGCGATCCGCGGGTGAACTTCGCCCGGGGCCGCGTCGGCAGCGACGAGTTGAACCGGTTTGGCAAGGCGCACGAGGAGTTCGAGCGCGAGCCGGGCTTCGCCGATGCCTACAAGATCGCGGTGTTGCACCACCACCCGCTGCCCATCGCAGACACGGAAGGCGGCGGCCATTTTCAGACCGATGCCTACCTTGGACTAGAAGACGCGGGCCTTTTTCTCCGCAAGATGGCGCAGCGCGGCATAGACCTCGTCCTGCACGGCCATAAACACGCCTCTTTCCTTGCCCGGGTGCAGATCGATCTCGATGAGCGGACCAGCCGGGAGGTCGTCGTGCTGGCGGCGGGGAGTGCCTGCCGGCGGCCGGGGCCATGCAGCTTCAATGTGATCGAGTTCAATGGAGCGACGGTGCATGCCACCGTTTGGGAGTCGCAGGCGGGCACGAGTTTCTTTGCCTCCCCACCAGTCCCGCTGCTCTCCTACGAGCGCTTTCGGGAGCGGGCTTACGAGCTTTACCTGCGCGAGGACGCCGTAGATCGCAGCGTGGAGCTGGAGGCGCACCATTGCCTGATGCTGGAATACGGCGATTGCGACCGCTCGGTCGAGCGGCAGAATGTGCGGATCAAGGCCGGGCGTCCTGCGGTGGAAAGCTGGGGCGTGCGCAAGGAATGCGAGCACGGCATCTATGCGGGCTTCGCGGTGAAGGCGATTTCGTCCGGGGATGCACACCCGGAGTTTGTCGAAGCTGGGGACAGCGGCGACGGCAAACTCCTCGGCAGCATCCGGTTCGCCGTGCCGCTGCAATACGAAGACCGCACTCCGTTTTCCTTTGAGGAGACATATCGCATCTTCAACGCCTTCGCCCTGACCCGCGAGCAGCGCCAGCGCATGGTGGGCCGCGCGGGCGACGAACGCATGACGGTGCGGGTCAAGCAGCCGATCGGCACCCTGCTGCTTTGCTTGCAGTTTCCACCTGGCATCCCGCTTCCGGCGATCCAGGCAGTGGTCCATCCTTTTGGCAAACCCGAGACGCCAAACCTCACCGAGCGCAACTGGTGCCAGCAGCACCTGCACATTTCCAGGCTGACACGGACGGCAATCCTCACGGTCCCGAAGCCGCTGGCAGACCACTGCTATGGTCTGCGCTGGCAGCTCCCTTCTGAACTGCCGCCCGACCCCAGTCAAGTGGGCATCGCCGGAAAGGCGGACCATTGGCGCAGGCAGCTCCTCCGGCAGCAAACGCGCAAGGAGTTGCAGCCTGTCTTTGACGACGCCCTGGGCAGCCTGCGCACAGCGTGCAAAATCCGCAGCGACGAGCACATCGAGCTGGGGTTGATGGTTTTCGATGATGCGCGAAACCGGCTCCGCTTTGTCGCCGGCTGCATCGATCCGCGCTTTTGGGAGTATGAGATGGTCGAAGGGCAAGGCATCGTCGCCCGCTCGCACAAGCTCGGCGATGCGCTAGTTTATGTGCGGGGTGCTGTGCAACCGAGGATGGATTACAGCTCCAACCCACCCGCGGGCCTTTGCCGTCCCGAAATACTGGCGTGTGTGCCGTTGCGATGTCCGATCATTGGGCGTCCGAGCTGTCTGGTTGGGGTCGTGGCGCTTTCCTCCGACTCCCCGGCATCCCCGCTGCTGAGTCTCTACGAAAGCGCTGCATCCATGAATGCCATGACCTCCTACTTCACCGAACTCTTCATCGATAAACTGCTGCCCGCACTCGGTTTGGAGAGCTAGGTTGACAGCGCCATCTTGAAAACTAGAACAAACAGGCAATGAACGTCGAAATCATGCACGTGAGCGAACGGGACCGCGGAGTGAAAGTGTTTGCGTTTGAGGTGCGCCCCACGTCCGGCGATGCGGCAGCCAAACGCACTCCGCTGGCGGAGCTGGCGGAAACGGTGGGGCGCTGGAGAAAGGAACACCAGTCAGAGGAGGCTGGTTCGGTCGAGGTGGAGGCAGTTCCTTAAGCCGCCCCACGGCGTGCGTTGCACGCTGATCTTCATTGGGGTCCGCACCCTGCGAAAGATCAGTTTTTACCCCGCCATGCACGGAGTCTGCCGTGGCGACAAGTCGCTGCGCCCAGTGCGGCCGGGGCATTTCGCGCAAAGCCGGTCGGATTGACAGGCGGCGGCGCGCCGCTGTTAGCTCGATGCCTCATGAAAAAAGTCATCGCTACCCCGGAAGCGCCTGCCGCCGTCGGGCCGTATTCACAGGCCATTTCGACCGGCAACCTGCTTTTTTGCGCGGGGCAGATCCCGCTCGATCCTCGCACCGGCGAGATGGTGCCGGGCGGCGTCACGGAGCAGACCATCCGGGTTTGCCAGAATATCGCCGCGGTGCTGCGCGCGAATTCCATGAGCTTCGCCAACGTGGTGAAATCGACGGTCTTTCTCGTCGATCTGAAGGAGTTCGCGGCGATGAACGCAGTCTATTCCGAGTATTTCAAAGAGCCCTTTCCCGCCCGCTCGACGATTCAGGTCGCGGCACTCCCGCGAGACGCGCAGGTGGAGATCGAAGTGACAGCCGTGGCCGATCCGAGCCGCCAGACCGGCATTTCGGATGCGCTGACTTCGGGGATTCCTGCGGCCACGTCCCAGCTCCTCCCCTAGCCCGCATGAGCGCCGACATCCTTGCTCTTTTCCGCCAGACGGGCGCGCTGCTGGAAGGCCATTTCGTGCTGCGATCGGGCCTGCATTCGCGGCAGTTTTTCCAGTGCGCGCGGCTGCTGCGCGACACCGCCATCGCCGCGCAGGTGTGCGGGCTGCTGGCGGAAAAGCTGCGCGACATCGCGGCGGACGAAGTGATTTCCCCTGCGCTCGGCGGAGTCATCGTGGGGCATGAAGTGGCGCGCACGCTTGGCCTGCCGCACATTTTCGCCGAAAAAGAAGACGGTTCTCTGGTGCTACGGCGCGGCTTCACGATCGAGCACGACCGCCGCTACCTCGTGGCGGAAGATGTGGTGACGCGCGGCGGGCGCGTGCAGGAAACCATCGACATCGTGCGCTCGCGGGGTGGCGTGGTGACAGCCGTGGCGGCGATCGTGGACCGCAGCGGCGGGAACCTGCCGGACTTCGGCTGCCCGTTCATCAGCGCAACGCAAATGACCGTGGAGATGTTCGAGGCCGACAATCTCCCGCCGGACCTTGTGGGCACGCCTGCGGTGAAGCCGGGAAGCAAGTAAGCGGACCGCGAGTTGGCAACCCCAGCAAAAACAGAATACCGTCCGGGCATGAGCCTCGCCGTCCCACCACCGAAGCGCCACGCGAGCCGGGTTGGCGCAAAGCGGCTCACTCATCTGCCCCTCGAAAGCGGTGATCGGCTGACCAGCGCGGAATTTCTGCGCCGCTACGAAGCAATGCCGGAGGTCCGCAAAGCGGAGCTGATCGACGGAATCGTTTATATCCACATGCTTCCCCTCAGCGCCGACGCTCACGCCGAGCCCGACAACTTGATCCAAACCTGGCTCGGCACCTTCGCGGTGCATACGCCGGGCGTGAAGGCTTACACAAATCCGACGCTCGTGCTCGACTGCGACAATACCCCGCAGCCCGATGCGGTGCTCTGCTCGGCGCCGAAAGCCGGCGGGCGAGTGTGGCTCAATGAAAAGCGCTATCTTTGCGGCGCGCCGGAGCTGGTCTGCGAAATCGCCGCGAGCACGGCTTCAAACGATCTGCACGCGAAGTTCCGCGCCTACCGGCGGCAAGGAATCGCGGAGTATCTGGTGTGGGTCGTCCGCGAGCGGCGCGTGCGCTGGTTCGTGCTGGAGGACGACGAATACGTGGAGCAGAAAGAACGCGCTGGCCTCCTCGCCAGCCGCATCTTTCCAAAGCTCGTGCTCGACGTGCGGGCGCTGCTGCGCGGCGATGGTGCAAAGGTGCTGGCCGTGCTGAGCGAGCACCTCGGGCACTGAGCGGCCACTTGCAGTCGTGGGCCGGGCATGTCGCGGCCGGACGGAGCACCCGCGTCGCTGGCACACGCCTCGCTTGCACCCGCCGGGCTCCGGCCTTACATCCTCTCTCCCTTTTACCCACTTTCAGATGATCAACTGGCTAATCAAGAAGGTCGTCGGCTCGAAGAACATGCGCATGGTCAAGGGCCTGCGTCCGATCATCGACCGGATCAACGCGCACGAGCAGGACTACCAAAAGCTCACCGATGACGAGCTGCGGGCCAAGACGGCCGCATGGAAAGAAGAGCTTTCCGAAATCGAAGATCTCAACGAGCAGCAGCGCCGGCTGGATGAGCTGCTGCCGGAAGCCTTCGCCCTGGTGAAAAACGCCGCGCGCCGCATGACCGAGCGGAAGCAGACATTCACCGCGTGCGACCAGCCATCGACTTGGGCGATGATCCATTTTGACGTGCAGCTCATCGGTGGCATCTGCCTGCATCGCGGCATGATTTCCGAGATGGCCACGGGGGAAGGCAAGACGCTCGTCGCCACGCTCCCGCTTTATCTCAATGCGCTCGCCGGACGCGGCGCGCACCTCGTCACCACGAATGATTACCTCGCCCGCCGCGACGCGGAATGGATGGGCGAACTCTACGGTTTTCTCGGCCTCACGACTGGCGTGATCCAGCACGATCAATCGTCCGAGCTTCGCCGCGAGCAGTATGCGCGCGACATCACTTACGGGATGAATTCGGAGTTCGGCTTCGACTACCTGCGCGACAACGGAATGGCCTCCAGCAAGGAGCAGCAGGTGCAGCGTGGGCACCACTTTGCGATCGTGGATGAGGTTGATTCCATCCTGATCGATGAAGCGCGCACGCCGCTCATCATCTCGGGGCCGGCGACGGTTTCAACGCATCAGTTCGACAAGTTCAAGCCGCTCGTGGATCAGCTCGTGCGCAAGCAGACGATGCTTTGCAACCGGCTTTGCTCCGAGAGCGAGGCACTGTGGGAGGCAGGCAAGCGCGAGGAATTCGGCAAGACGATGGTGAAGGTGAAACTCGGCCAGCCGCGCAACAAAGGGCTCATGCGCGCGCAAGAGGATCCCGACAAGCGGCGTGCGATCGACAAGGCGGAACTCGGCTTTTACACCGACGCGCGCAAGCAGGAGCTGTTCGCTTTGAAGGAAGAGCTTTTCTTCACGATCGACGAGCGCGCGCACGAGGCGGACCTTTCGGATCAGGGGCGCGAGTTCATGAGCCCGGAGGATCCGAACGCCTTCGTGCTGCCCGACCTGATGACGCAGTTCGCGGAGATCGACAATCAGCACGAGCTGACGCCGGCGCAGAAGATCGAGGAAAAGGGCAAGCGGCAGGCCTACATGGATCAGCAGAGCGAGCGCATCCACAACATAACGCAGCTCCTGCGGGCCTACTGCCTGTTTGAAAAGGACGTGAACTACGTCGTGGAGGAAGGAAAGGTCGTGATCGTGGATGAGTTCACCGGCCGCAAGATGACGGGCCGGCGCTGGAGCGACGGCTTGCACGGCGCGGTCGAGGCGAAGGAGGACGTCACGATCGATCGCGAAACGCAGACGCTGGCGACGATCACGATCCAGAATTACTTCCGGCTCTACTTCAAGCTTTCCGGCATGACCGGCACAGCGGAAACCGAGGCGAATGAGTTTAGCGATGTCTATAAGCTCGACGTCGCGGTAATCCCAACGAACCAGCCGTGCGTGCGCGAAGACTTAAATGATCTGATCTACAAGACGCGGCGCGAGAAGTTCAGCGCGGTTGTGCAGGAGATCAAAGGCGCGCACGCCAAAGGTCAGCCGGTGCTGGTCGGCACGGTGAGTGTGGAGGCGAGCGAGGTGCTTTCGCGCATGCTGAAGCGCGAAAAGGTGCCGCACGCGGTGCTGAACGCCAAATATCACATGCAGGAAGCTGAGATCGTGGCGCGCGCTGGGCAGCCGGGCGCCGTGACAATCTCGACAAACATGGCGGGCCGCGGCACCGACATTAAGCTCGGTGCGGGCGTGGCCGAGCTAGGCGGGCTTTACGTCGTCGCGACCGAGCGGCACGAAGCGCGGCGCATCGATCGGCAGCTCCGCGGACGCTGCGCGCGGCAGGGCGATCCGGGTTTGAGCCGGTTCTTCGTCTCGTTTGAAGACGATCTGATGCGCAACTTCGGCGCGGCGGATCGGATGACGCGGATGATGGAACGGTTCGGGCTGCAGGAGGGCGAATCGCTGGAGCATCCGTGGCTGAACAAGTCGGTCGAAACCGCGCAGAAACGCGTGG
>CAXSDZ010000123.1:5663-13244 GCA_964235505.1 uncultured Chthoniobacteraceae bacterium | reverse complement strand
ATTGGCAATGAAACCAGCCTTCGACGCACGACTGTGCTGACGAGGAAAGGAATGAATCGAACCGAAAGCTCATTATGCAACCACCAGACAACTCCATCCAAGGCACGGACTCCGGCGAAAATGCTGACTCCTTTGTCTCCCGCACTGAACAGTATGCTCGCGAGGAACCGCTGAAGGCAGTGGGTGCAGCCTTCGTAGGCGGGTTGGTTTTGACCATGCTCCCTGTCGGAGGATTAGTGGGTGGCGTGCTGCGGCTTTCATTGTCGTTGCTGAAGCCCGCTTTACTCATCCTGGGTGCTGTGAAACTTTACGAAGAAATTGAGCGCCGTCAGCACGAGTAGAGCTCACACCAGTGCTGCTTTCTTCCTATGGATCTTGAAACTGACTCCGCGCCGAATAGCCAGCCTTTGCAGGATACAGAAGCCTATTTGCGCGAACACCCGATCCCAGCACTGCTCGGCGCTCTTGCGGTCGGGTTCGCAATCGGGCTTCTAGCTCGCGCGCTTGAACCAAAGAAACGTTCTCCCGGGCTTCGGGATCATTTGGATGATGCAGAAGACTATCTGCACTCGGTCTGGAAACCGCTGTCGAACAAGACGCAACACGCCTACCAGAAATCTTCGAGCGTCGTTCGAGATGCTGTAGAAGATGCTGTCGAGAGAGTGCGGGATGTGGATGTTGAAGACTACACCGATCCAGCCGCGAAGTGGCTTCGTAGGATGTGGAAGAGTTGCTGTGGGTGAGGAACGGCAATGAAGCTGGCGCGAAGGCTTTGCTAACCTAACTAGCGGAGTATAAAGCCGGTGCGAATCCGGCAGAAATCTTTAGATAAAAGCGTGGGAACTGTCCCACGCGTTTTATCTTACTACCAACAGTCAGAATTCGGTGGTTACTGTAGGCTTGCTGGATACTCTGCCGCTTGCGCGTCGCGCTTTGGTTCGTTTTGACGCGAGCAGTTTCGACTTGAGTAAGCTGCTACGGCTTACGCTTGCAGATCGCCTGCCGGAATGCGCGAAGCATCTATCCGTCCGTGGTGTTATCCTCAGCGAGCGGAAGGAGCTTCGCTCAAATGCACGTGGCTCATTGTTTGCGCTGAAATAGCGCCTGCACATCCTTTGGATTCAGATCGCTGAGATCGATTCCCGCACCGGGGTCGCGCCGCGAAGCTTTCACGATTTGCTCTCCGATCGCACGGACCGCGGGGGCAGCGTAGTATTTCATGGAGCCCACAGTCAGGTGGGTGGGAAAGACAATGACTAACAGACTATTCTCATCCACGTTCACCATCAGCGTGCTGTAGCTTTCGCCCTGCTGATACATGGAGCTGAAATTCGTCTCATTCACCAGGCTAGCCATGAACTGCACGGCATTGTAGGCGTTCGAGCCAAGCGTCGCAAACGTCGTCGTGTCCAGCTCGTCTGGGTTGCCGCATTGGTGGATCAGGTAACCCGCTTTTTCAACCAGCAGCGCGATGTTTGCTTCGCTCTTTTTGAGCAAGTCGCCGAGCACGGCATCGATCACATCGATATCTGCCTGATTGAGCGTGGGAAATTGGCTCATGACGGAATGGATAGGCAGGCAGACTAGCGGGCAGTGCGGGCGCTGTTGTTTAGGAACTTATGCAGCAGCATGCGCGTGATCATGTTCAACGTTTCAAAGACCCCTTCACACTTTGCCGCGCTGGCTTCAAAGCTAGGCACATGCACCTCGCGGTTATTTAGGACGTATTCCAGATAGTCCACCGGTGCCGCATCGGGCAGGTCGCGCTTGTTGTATTGAATGATGAAAGGGATGTCGTTGAGGTTCAGGTTCAACGTCTTCAAGTTCTCTTCCAGATGCCGGAAGGTCTCGATGTTCTCCTCCATCTTGTCGTATTGCGAGTCGGCGACAAAAACGATGCCATCTACTCCGCGCAGCACAATCTGCCGCGTTGCATTGTAGATGACCTGGCCGGGAACCGTGAAGAGCGCGAACTTAGTCTTGAAGCCTTTGATGGCCACGGCTTCAAGTGGGAAGAAGTCGAAGAACAGTGTGCGGTCGGAGGAGGTCGCAAGTGAGGTCATCTTGCCCTTCAACTTCGGGTCGGGCACCTGCACGTTCTGGTGGACTTGCTCCAGGTTCGTCGTTTTCCCACTCTTGGCCGGGCCGTAATAAACGATTTTTACCTGCAGCTCTTTGGTAGCTTGGTTGATGATAGCCATGGCGTGAACTAAGAAAGTGGCTGGGAAACGTTACAGATTGGTATGCCGCGCCAGTTCTGCGGCAATGACACGGAGGTTTTCCCAAGGCAAAGACTCGCTCGGCTTCCCTAGCACGGCGAAATACACTTCACCGATGCGATAGGCTTGAAAGTGCGCGCCCGCAGTCGTGAAGAGCAGGTCTTCAATGCTGCCGAGTTTCATTTCGCCGGCATACGCATTGATCCGCGCAAACATCTGCGGCAGAAACGCGGCGAGCGTATCGCCTTTCAAAGTTTCCGGCAGTTCTGCGGCGACTATCAGCCCCTCCTGCAACGCGACGATCGCGCCTGCTACGCCGGGCAGCCGGACGGCTGCGTGGATAAGATCCTGTGGGCTCCAGTGCGCCTTGTCGGGCTGGCCGAAAAGCTCGCCGACAGTCTGCGCCACGGGTTCAGAAAGCGTGGGTGCCGCCGCGGGCTCTGGAATGGCAGGCGCCGCGACGGTCGCAGGTTTCTGCTCCGCGAGCGCGCGCGGTGCAGTCTTAGCTGTTTCATCCTCCGGCAGTGCAGGGTCCGGCTGCGGGGCCGGTTCAGCGAGCGGCTGCGTCCCGGAAAAGAGTGTCGGAATAGCATCATCAACTGGTCCCGCAGTTTTGCGGGCGGGAGCCGGTTTCTTCTGCTTCAGAAAAGCCGGGGCTACAACTTTCAGCGGCAGCACCAGCTCCGTTCCTTCGCGCGCCTGGGTCGGTGTCGCGGGCGGAGGAGTGAGCCACGCGCGGACTTGCGCCCAGGTAAAAGTCACTTTCCCACGTGCGAGACCAGCCGTTACGGCGGCGGCTGGAAGCGCGACCTTGCTGCCGTTTAGCGCGAGCGCTTCCGAGCGGATCGGTTCAGGCCAGTTCGTGGCGAGATCAGCGATCGGAAGGAGCAGCGCAGGCTCGGTCTCCGCCGCGCTCGGAGCGGAGGGCGCGATTGCTTTTTCTGCCGGCACCGCCGCGACCGGAACCGCTGCGCGCAACGGCTTCGGCTGGTTGGCTGGAATTTCAGCACGGGCTGCCGGCACGGCGGGAGCGGCGGCTCCGAAGCTGAATGTCGGCTTAATCATCCGCTGCGGCTCGGGCACACGGTCGCTCTTAGCGGGGACATTCTCCGCCGCAGCGCTCGCCGGCTCCGGCGCGGTGACATCCGCCACCTCGGGAAGGGCCTCAGGCGCAAAGGCTCTTTGCGTTGGTTCCAGCTCGATGGGTGCGAGGGCAAAGGGGTTGTTTTTGTCGCCGAAGAGATGGATACCCGCCTCTGGCAAGTCTGCCGAGCGCTGCTCTGGACGGCGGCGCAGCGACTGCGGATTCACGTGGCGAAAAACCTCATTCAGCGGCACCTCGATCATCCGCTTATCCTCCGCGCGCGCTTGTCGGAATGTCCCCGCCGGCGCCTGCCGATAGAGACTGGCGAGCGACATTTTCACCGAGCCGGTCGGGAGCTGCTTGTGGATGGTCGCCAGCGGCAGAGCGACGGTCGCAGCCGCATCGGGCGATTGCGCCACGTTGTTTTTCAAATCTTGCGGCAGCCGGCCGAGGATCGCCGCGAGCGAAAGATGCGCCACTTCCACCTGCGCCATCGGCTGACCTAGCTCCGAAGGTGATGCCGGGCGGACAATGGCAGTCGCAACCACCGCGAGAGGAGCAGGCAGAGGAGCCTGCGCCTTGCCGAACATCTTTTTAAGGAGGGAAAACATGGACAGCAGTTTTGCGGGTTTGAGACTCAGCACACAAGATGCCATCATGGGCGGTCAGGGCGAAGATTCTCATTCTCGCGCTCGTAGCTGGCGTGCGGCGTGCTAAGGAGGTAATCCACTTTCACTCCATCATGGTTCGCCCACTCTGCGCACGTCCGAAAACTGAGCTCTGAGCCGAGCTTCCTTTCTTTCCTCGCCCCATGCCCGCGCGACAACGAATCCTCATCCTCGACGACGAGCAGGACATCCTGGAGATCTATCAGGAAATCCTCGCCCGGCTTCCCTCCCAGCCCGAGATCCACACGGCCGATAACGGCGCGCGCGCTCTGGCGTTGCTGGAAAGCGAGTCCTTTTCGCTCCTGCTCGCCGATCTCCGCATGCCGCAGATGGATGGCTTTCAAGTGCTCGCAATTGTGCGACGCAAATTCCCGGCTTTGCGCGTCTGCGTCATCACCGGAGCGGAAGATGAGCAATTCCGCGCACGCGCCTATGCGATGGGCGTGGATCTTTACATTGAGAAACCGAAGACCGGCAAAGAGATCATCAATTTCGTCGATTGCATCGAGTCGCTGCTGGAGCGCGAAACGCAGGGCGGCTTTCGCGGCGTGCAGAGCAAGACGCTCGTCGATATCATCCAGCTCGAGTGCCTCACGCAGGCCTCGGTGATCCTGCGAATCTCGAGCGCCGCAGGCGAGGGGCGCATCTGGATACAAAAAGGTGAAATCATCGACGCCGCCACGGGCGATACCCTCGGCAAAGAGGCATTTGTGGAGATGCTAAGCTGGAAGGCTGGCAACTTTGAGATCCTGCCGAGCGACATGCCTCGGCCCCGCACGATCTTCTCCTCCTACGAGGGGCTGCTGATGGAAACGGCGCAAACGATGGACGAGAATAGCGCGGCTCTCGCGGAGGCGCCGACCTCCGGGCTCGCTGCGTTTTCGCGTTTCAAAGGCGTGCAATTTGTCATCGCAGTGGACGCTGCCGACCCTGCCAAACACGAGAACTGGGGCTGCGAGGGCGCGGACAAGATGGCGGCCTGGCTGCACTCCACCACGCAATCGCTCCGCACGCTGGGCGATCGACTGGAAGCAGGCGAGCTGACCGATTTAGAGGGCCTCGGCCCGCAGCGCCACGCCGCAGTGCTCGTCGGCGACGACGAATACCTCGGCATCGGCTTCACCCGCTCCGCGCTGCTCCCGCACATCCGCGAAACCATGAAACAGATCGAAGCCAAATGGGCATCCTGAAGCCATTCTCGCGCGAGCACAAACCGGCTATCTTGGAGCGGCTCCCGAGCGGCTGCTTTTCCCTCGCCCGTGGCGGCGCGCTGGCAGGCTCTACGCTGTCCGGCACCTTCCCGGTCGAAAAGATGATGGAGATCGGCCGCGTCGTGCTGGAAGCCTTCCGCTCCGCCCAGGAAGCCGGGCTGCTGCTCCACGATCTAAACATTCACTACAGCGGACTCATGATCTCCGCCCGCGAGCTGCGTGGCGGCGCGCTTGTCTTTCTATCCCCTGCCAGCCTGCTCCTCCCACGACGCCTCTCTCTACCCGACATGCACTACAAGACGCTTGAGGAATTCATCCTGCATCTCGAGAACTACATCGAATGCTGGAAGCAATTTAACCATTACGTGAATCTGGCGCGAGACCGGAAGTTCTCGCGCGACGACGAAAGTCAGTTTCTGGAGGTAAAGAGCATCATCGCCCAAGGGCTTGAAGCAATCCTCGCCTCGACCGACGCCAAGAGCGGACCCAAGAAGGAGGAAGTCCATCAGCTCTTCGCCAATGCCCCGTCGCTCCGCTATCTTTCCGACATGCCCGATGCCATTCCCACAGTAGAAAGCCAGTGGCACAAGATCTACCTCGGCCTGCAAAGCCTGCTCGGACAGTTAAAGGTGCAGCAGAACAAAGGCGAGAAGGGGGCGGGCTGGAGTTTGTTTGGGAAGAAGTAGCCCGAACTGCCGCACCTGAATGATATCTGAGCCGGCGTGATACTGCGTCAGCAAGCGCACGGCTAAACCTATCGAGGGTGGAGTGCGCAGGCAAACAAAGCCTGCGATAATTAGCGTGACGCTGACTCTGGGAATGGTGAATCGCTTGATGTTCACGCGAGAAACGATAGGCCGACATTCAGATCCCCGCGTTACTCCACGCCTACTTCCCCTGCTCTCGCTTCAGCCAGCCCAGGTCCCGCAGCACGTCGGCAAAGTAGAGGTTTCTTTCGGGGGAAAAGATCCAGTCGCCGGATTGGATCCAGTGCAGCGCTTCCTTCTCGTTGTCGTGGGCAAACTCCCACGCGGCATGCGCATAGTAATAGGCGCCGGTATCACTCGGGAACTTAAGGCTATCGAGTGCCTTTACAGCAGCATCTTCGTTCTTCTCGAGCAGATAGGTAAGGAAGACCCGATACTGCAGCATCTCGTTCTTTGAATCCTCGGCGAGCAGCGCCTGAAATACCTTTCGCGCCTCCGCGTATTGCTTCTGCAAAAAGGGAATCTCCCCGAGATTGAAACGAGCAGGAAAGAGTTTGGCGTCTTTCTTCAACGCCGCCTGGCAATACTTCGCGCCATCCGCAAACTGTCGCCGCTCGATGGCAATCGCCCCGCGCATATTTAGCGCGACCGGAGTATCGGGGGCGAGCTTGTCGGCCTCGGCCAAGCGGGCCAGAGCAGCGTCAAAATCGCGCCCATGAAAGCTCTCCACCGCCAGCCGGAAGATGCGCCCGTAGTCCACCGGGAGCGCTGCGGGAGCCGGTGCCTCCTCGCTGCGGAGCGGGAGCGCGACGATGACAAGCAGCGCCCCCACATGCAGCAAGAAGCGAGGACAGGCAAAGATCGGCAAGGATGGCATAAGCGTGGAACGACATTCGTCTCATGCCACAAGGCTGCGCCGTGTGCTACCGGGATTACCGAGCGCTGCGGGACAAGGAGACGCGCGGCTTTCTCTCTAGCGGCAGCCGCGGCGAGCGGGCGGAATGCCCGGTTGCCAAGCATTGAACCTTTGGTTTCCAGTGAAGCAACGCACAACACTAAAGCGGCATTTCCCAGCTCGAAACCGGCCCTGAATCTGGGCCGTGCCGATGCTTGCAGCCTTTCTGCTTCCGAAGCGCAGTCTCTCGCACCAACAGAACAAACCCCTTGTGACGCCCGGCGTCGCTGTTACCGTGCCGCCGCTTTTTTCTGCATGGCTCCCAATGGCTACCTGGCCCTGGTGCTGCACGCGCATCTCCCCTATGTGCGGCACCCGGAATACGACGAATTTCTAGAAGAGGACTGGCTCTATGAAGCCATCACCGAGACTTACATCCCGCTGCTGCAAGTATTGCACGGGCTGGTGGACGACGGCGTGCCCTTTCAGATCACGATGTCACTCACGCCGCCGCTCTGCCACATGCTGCGCGATGAGCTGCTGCAGACGCGCTACACGCGCTACCTGGAGCGCTCCGTGGAGCTGGCGCGGTGCGAGATCGAGCGCACGCGAGGCCAAGGGCAGCTTGAAACGGTCGCGCGCTTTTACCTCGCGCGGCTGGAGGCCACGCACTATGCGTGGGAGGAGCGGTGGAAGCGCGATCTCGTTTCGGCCTTTGCGCAGCTCGTCGAGCGTGGCGTTTTGGAGATCATCACCTGCGCGGCGACGCACGGGTTTTTGCCTCTCATGGAGCAGTT
>CAXSDZ010000123.1:0-5619 GCA_964235505.1 uncultured Chthoniobacteraceae bacterium | reverse complement strand
GCGCGACCATTATCGCGAGACATTCGGGCGCGATCCCGCGGGCATCTGGCTCCCCGAATGCGCCTATGTCCCAGGGCTCGGCAAAACCTTGCAAGCTGCGAACTTGCGCTGGTTTATCCTGGATGCGCACGGGCTCATGTTTGGGAATCCGCGGCCACGCTATGCAATCTATGCGCCCACCTGGACACCGGAAGGCCCGGCAGCTTTCGGGCGCGACCGCGATTCTTCGCGCCAGGTTTGGAGCAGCGAGGAAGGCTACCCCGGCGATCCGGCTTACCGCGACTTCTACCGCGACATCGGCTTCGACTTATCGCTCGACTACCTGCGCCCCTTTCTACCCGCCGACGGCACGCGCAAGTTCACCGGCTTGAAGTATCACCGCATTACCGGGCGCACCGCGGACAAGAGCCTCTACCAGCGCGGTTGGGCGATGAGCGCGGCGGATCACCACGCGTGGCACTTCATGAGCGCGCGCCAGGAGCAGATGCGCAAGCTGCGTGAGAACTTGAATGTGGATCCGATCGTGGTCAGCCCGTTCGATGCCGAGCTATTCGGGCATTGGTGGTTTGAAGGGCCGGAGTGGCTGAACCTATTCATCCGCAAGGCGGTGCATGACCAAAGCGAGTTCACCCTGACTACTCCGACGCGCTACTTGCAGGAGCACGACACGCATCAAATGGTGGTTCCGTCGGCCTCAAGCTGGGGACACAAAGGCTATTGGGAAGTGTGGCTGGACGAGAGTAACTCGTGGATCTACCCGCATCTTCACATGGCGGCGCGGCGAATGACAGAGGTGGCGCGACGCTTCGAGAAGCGCGCCGATCTTGCGCCCGGCAGAGCGCTTTCCGAAATGCCCGCGCGTCTCGACCGCGCGCTGCGGCAGATGGCCCGCGAGCTACTCCTCGCGCAGTCGAGCGACTGGGCATTTCTCATGAAGACCGGCACCGCGAGTAGCTACGCCGCCAAGCGCACGAAGGATCATATCCTGCGTTTTACGCGACTCTATGATCTGGTGCGCAGTCAGAAGATAGACGTGGCCTTTCTCGCAGATTGCGAGCGGCGGGATAACATCTTTCCCAACCTGGAGTGGAGATACTATGCGTGAAGCACTTTGGAAGATAGTGCAGCTAGTTTGGCTGCCGCTGCGCCGATGGCGGGCGCAACGTCCAACTCTTAAAGAATTGCGGTGCGGCGCGAGTGCATCACTTGGACGTTGGACGTTTCTTTTCATCCTCGTTTGCCCATTGGTTTTCGCCGCTGCCCAGGATGTTCCTTCTGCAAAACCTGCTGGCGTTCAGATCACTTTTCTCCCGCCGCCAATGGAAGGCGCACTTAGCCTTGGTATCTACGACAAAGCTAGAAAGCTTGTTCGCACTCTGCACCGGGAAGCGTCGGAAAAGGAGTTCACGGTTGGCCTGAATGGATTCACCACTCATTGGGATGGAAAGGATGATGCCGGCAACGCTGCGGCGCCCGGCAGATACACGGCGCGCGGATACAGCGTCGGAGAGCTGGAAGTGGAAGGCATAGCCTATCATTGCAACGACTGGGTGGTGGATGAGGACTCGCCCCGACTGACGCGGTTCACCGCAATGAAGGTGCGCGAGCAGGAACTACTCCTCGCCGGCTTTGTGCAGGGCACCCGGCTTGTGGTCGTTCACCAGGAGCTAGGCACAGGCGCGCAGTCTGTAGAGAAGATGGATGATTCTGGAACTCTGCTAAATGGCGGAAGCGAACAATCTGTGCCCAGCACTCACCTGCCGGAAGTGGAGGAATTGATGCGAGAGGCGCAGGCTTTGGGTGCGCCGCTTCGCGTGAAAGATGAGGGGATGAACGGCAAGACGTGGGTTTTGGAGAACGCGGGAGAAGACGTGGGCCGGCACGCATCTGTTGTTCAGATGGATCTGGCTGGGAATGAGCGGTTGCGGGAGTTGGTGATTCCCGCGGCTGACCCGCAGCCGGTCTCCATCGCAGCCAGTAAGAGTCAGGATGAAATATTTCTGAATGAGCGCGCCGAAGGCCGTGCGCGTGTGCGCGGGCTGCGGCTCAAGGCGCCGGTGCAGGAGGGCGATACGGAGACGGTCTCCACTTGGGAGACGTTCTTTGAAAAGAATGCCTGGGTGTGCGATACCTTTGCCCAAGTCGCTGGCAAGCTCGGAAGGTCGCAGCCTTTCAAACCTGATGAAAAGATAACGGTGAAGCTATCGCCGAATCCGCTCTTCAAGGACAAGCAAGCTACCATCGATCTACAAGTGGCGGTCGATGAAAAAGGAAGCTACTTCCGCACGAGCGATGGCCTGCCGCTCTGCCTCATCGCCGAGACACTGCACGTGAAGTGGGCGGTGATGGGACGCGAAGGCAAGGACAAGTCCATCACGGTCTTTCAAAGTGATGGCGCAGTGGTGGAAGAGTTCCGGGTCAAGAAACCCGCGAACATGATGGCTTTCGATGCCGGGGAGTATGATTGGAAGCCATAGTCAATGAAGGAGCTATAGCTTTCTTTGTGCGGCTTCGTTTGCCGCACTTTTCCGCTCTCGACTGCTTCCCTGCGACGCTCGACATTCCCCGCCCGCTCCATGGCTCGCGACATCGTTTATTTTGACCTAGAAACTCAGCGCACCGCGAACGACGCGGGCGGCTGGAACCGCAAGTGCGACATGGGAATGAGTGTCGGTGTTACTTACTCCACGGGGCTCGGTGAGTATCGCATCTACTCCGAAGCAAATGTGCAGCAGCTCGTGGAGCAACTTTGCCGTGCGGACCTTGTGGTAGGCTTCAATGTCATCAACTTCGACTATGAAGTGCTCATGGGCTACGCGCCGCTTGATATCGCGGAGCGCGTGCCGACGCTCGACCTGCTCGTGGACATCGAGAAAGCGCTCGGCCATCGGCTCGGCCTCGATGCCATCGCCACCGCTACGCTTGGCGTGGGGAAAACGGGCGACGGACTTGATGCGATCCGCTGGTGGCGGGAAGGCCGGCTAGCGGAGATCGCGGAATACTGTGCCTTCGATGTGAAATGCACGAAGCTAGTGCATGAGTATGGTGTTGAGCATGGCAAGCTGCTCTATACCGACCGCTTTCAACAGAAGAAGAGTGTGAAGGTAGCTTGGAGCTGAAGCAACGCTCCATAGTCAACTTGCCTCGACAACGATCCAAGGCCGCTTGCTCAGCGTCCAGCACGCGCGGGTGAACTGCCACCGCTTCTTCACATCTCCGCCAACCGCGCTACGCGAACAGCGCCCGCAGAACGCGCAAGTTTTCTGCGTCGTCGAAGATCGCGCGGATTGGGATGCGGAAGCCGCGAACGATTGCGCTTTCCACGTCGCCGCTTCCGCTCTTGAGCGCGAGAGCATATTCGCCATTGCGGAGAAGGTATTGCTCCAGCGTTTGATGGTCCGCATCCACAATCCAATATTCCCCGACGCCGTGCGCCTCGAAGTCGAGATACTTCACGCCGCGATCACGGTGCTCAGTAGAGTCGGAGAGCACCTCGCAGACAAAGTCGGGAACTGGGAACTGAAGTGTCTCCGGCGTGAGGGTTGCCGCCTTTTCAACCCCGAAGAACACAACATCGGGCTCGTAATCATTCCGCGGAAAAGCGCAGAGCGCCTTTTCGATTCGCACGACTCCGAGGCCATGCAGCTCCGCAAAAGTATCGAGCAGCTTGAGGACGTTTTTGGAAGCTTGGATGTGGCGGTTGAGCGCGGGGGAATGCATGATGACTTCTCCGTTGATGAACTCCGCCTTCAACTCCGGCGTGATCTCTTCGTAAAAGCGCGCCCGCCGCTCGCGCTCCGCTTCGAGCGTCTGCTGAAACATCGCCACCTTGCCCGGCAGTGCCGGGTCTTTGAGAAGCTCAAGCACGGCGGAATCCATAGGTCGCGAGACTAGCGCACCGGGGCCGTAGCGGCAAGGCGCTGCACGCAAGCACGGCGATTGCGGCTGACAAGCGCCGGGCCGCGCCCCTACCGTCCCGCCCGTGCGTCGCGCCGTATCCTGGACCCTCGCCGATGTGATCGACTTCGAGCATTTCCTGACGCCGGAAAGCTCGGGGCGCGGCGATGCGGCTCTTGCAGATCGCGAGCTCTTCGAGCGCAAGATTGCCCCGCGTCTTTCGCCGACTGAGATCACCCAGCGGCCTGCTGTTTTCCGCGCGTGGCTGGAAGCGCGACGGGAGGGCACGCCGCGGCCTACGCCCGGCGAGTGTTTTACTGCCGGCTGGCAGACGCTGCTCGCGCTCGGGCTGCTCGGCGGGCTGCTCCTCGGCGGCAGCGTGGCCGGCACGCTGCTGGCGTATCCCGATCCCGAGCCGATCAATGCGCCGCTGTTCTTTGCCTGCACGGCGGGTGTGCAAATGGCGCTGCTGCTGGCCGGGTTGCTCGCGTGGCTCGGGCGGCGGTGGCTGGGCTCAGTATTTGGCGATTTCGCGCCGCTGCGCGCGGTGCTCGGCGCGCTCCTCGCCGCGATGGGTGCGGCGCTGCGCCGGCTGCCGGGCGAGCGGCGCGACCGCGTGCGCGAGGCGCTCGGCGTGCTGGATCGGAGGCAGGAAATCTACGGCGCGCTCGCGCAGTGGCCGCTGCTGCTGATCACGCAGCTTTTCGCCGTCGCGTTCAATGTCGCCATCCTCGCCACGACGCTCGCGATTCACCTGCCTTTCGTGGAGCTGCGCTTCGGCTGGCAGTCCACTTATCAGCTCAGCCCGGAGCGGATGCACGGCATCGTCGCCACGGTCGCCGCGCCTTGGAAATGGGCCGTGCCGGGCGCACACCCGACCGCTGCGGAAGTCGCCGCCAGCCGCTACACGCACGGGCAAAGCGCGCAATCTCTGCCACCCGATGCCGCCCGCGCGTGGTGGCCTTTTCTCGCTTGGTCAGTGGCCATCTACGGGCTGCTCCCGCGCGCGGTGCTGCTCGTGCTGGCGGCGACGAAACTGCGGCGCGGCCTCGGTTCGCTGCGCTTCGATCACGCCGAGGCAAACGCGCTTTGGCGGCGGCTGACCGGGCCGATCGTCACCGCTCGCGGTGGCGAAGCCGTGCTTTCCGACGGCGCGCCCGCCGCCGCTCCGAGTCGTGCGGTGCCCAGTGTCACCGCTGGCGAATGTCTCGCCTTCGTGGCGCAAGAACTCGCGCTGGATGAAGCCGCCCTGCGCGGTGTGCTCGCGGAGCGCTTCGGCTGGCAACTCCGCGTCGCGCACCCCACACCGATCGACAGCCGGCGCGAGGCCGAGCCGTTGCTGGCCGAGCTGCGCGCCGCCGCATCCTCGCTCGCGGGAGTCGCTGTCGTCATACCCGCCGAGCGCGATCCGATCGTTGCGATTGCGCTCTTTCTCCGCGAAGTCGAGGCCGCCGCCGGCGCAAGTGCGGAAGTGCTCGTGCTGCTCACCGGCGCGCCGCTCGCGGGTGGCTTTGCAGCGGTGGACGATGAGCGCTTCGGCATCTGGCAGCGTTTCAAAAACATCCAGCGCCTGCGCGTGGGCATTGAGCGCTGGCCATCGGAATGAACCACGAAGGCACAAAGGACACGAATGGGATGAGTGCTGCTGAAAGGCATGGAAGCGCAGTGTGCTCTCCGCCGACCCGCCTTTTCCCTCTTCTTCGTGCCTTCGTGGTTCATTTC
>CAXSDZ010000122.1:12801-13391 GCA_964235505.1 uncultured Chthoniobacteraceae bacterium | reverse complement strand
CCCCCTCCGCCTCCTTCATCGATCCGCAAGCGCTCATGCGGATTCGCAATCTCGAGCTGCGCGCGCGCACCGTGGTCGAGGGCTTCTGGCACGGCCTTCATCGCAGCCCGTATCATGGCTTTTCCGTCGAGTTCACGGAATACCGTCCCTACGCACCGGGCGATGATCCGCGCTACCTCGACTGGCGCCTCGCCGCGCGCACCGACCGCTTTTTCATCAAGAAGTTCGAGGACGAAACCAACCTCCGCTGCCATCTGCTCGTCGATCTCAGCCGCTCCATGAGCTACGGCTCCCGCACTTATACGAAGGCCGACTACGCCGCCACGCTCGCCGCCACACTCGCGTATTTTCTCGCCCAGCAAGGCGACGCCGTCGGCTTGCTCACCTTCGACGAAGCCGTGCGCGAATACCTCCCGGCGCGCAACCGCCCCATGGCCCGTCCGATGAGAGGGCACGCGGCGCCGATGGCGCCTGTCGCCTTCACGATTGGAAAAAGGGATTACATCATGCGCACGTCTGCCCGTTTTTATGCCGCTGTTCTCGTTCTTACCAACATGGCCGCGTGCAACAGCAGCGGCTCGGCCGCCAAT
>CAXSDZ010000122.1:10405-12791 GCA_964235505.1 uncultured Chthoniobacteraceae bacterium | reverse complement strand
CAACCGCCCCGGGCATCTCCGCCAGCTCATGCTTGCGCTGGAAAAGTCTGCGGGCGGGCGCGGCACCGACATCACTGCACCGCTGCGCCGCATGGCCGAGCTGGCGCGAAAACGCGGCTTGGTCGTGCTCGTTTCCGACTTCCTCGCGCCAATCGAAAAGCTGGAGCCCGCGCTCGCCCAGCTCGCCGCCGCAGGCCACGAGCTGCTTGTCTTTCAAGTGCTCGATCCCGCTGAACTGCGCTTCGACTGCGCCGCTCCCGCGCGCTTCCAGGACATCGAAACCGGACGCGACCTTTTTCTCGATCCTGCGCACGCTCGCGACGAATATCTGCGCCGCTTCGGAGCGCATACCGCCGCGCTCCGAGCGATGTGGCAGCGTCTCGGCATCACGCATTTCCAGCTCGCCTCCGACCAGCCGCTGGAGCTGGCGCTTTTCGACTTTTTGAAAAGCCGCACTGGACGGGGGAAGACGGCGCGGCGGCGGCGGCGCGGGTGAGAGCGCGACAAAATTGAGGTGCGCTGGCGCGGGGGGCTCCTGCCCTCGCACGAGTGCGAGTTCGAACCATTTATTGAATGAACCGCCTTCCTGAATCACGTTTGCATTCCGCACGCCGCACGGCAGCTTCGTCGTCCATGTTTCGCGCATTTCTTCTGCGCCTCGCGCCGATGCGGCGCGACTGCGATTCCTGATTCGCATGGCTCTGCTCGCTCCGCTCTTTCTGCTCGGCGCGTTTGCCATCGGGGCGCCGATTCTCTTTCACCTCATCCGGCGCACCACGCGCGAGGTCACGCCGTTTTCGTCGCTCATGTTTTTGCAGCCGACGCCCCCGCGCGTCACGCGGCGCAGCCGGCTGGAGAATCTCTGGCTGCTCGCGTTACGTTGCGCCGTCCTCGCGCTGCTGGCGATCGGCTTCGCGCGGCCCTATCTGAAAAGCGCGGCGGATGTCGCAGCCGCTTCCTCCCACCAGCCCATTGCGCGGACGGTCGTGCTCGTGGACACGAGCGCCAGTATGCGCCGCGAAGGGCTTTGGCCCGCCGCCCGCGCGCAGGCGGAAGCGCTGCTCCGCGAAGCCGCGCCGGAAGACGAGGTTGCTCTTCTCACCTTCGATCGCCAGGTCCAGACACTACTTCCCTTTGAGCAATGGAGGAACGCGCTGCCGCAGGATCGCGTCGCGCTCGGCACCTCGCTGCTGGAAAAGGCGGCGCCGACCTGGGCCGGCACCGCGCTGGGCAGCGCACTCGTCCGCGCCTCCGAGCTGCTGGAAAGCGCGAACGATCCGGCCGGTTTGCGCCGCCGCATCGCGGTGGTGAGCGACTTGCAGGAAGGCACCCGGCTGGATGAGCTGCAAGGCTTCGGCTGGCCGGAAAAGATCGAAGTTGCACTCCACCCAGTCGTGCCGGTCCAGGCGGGGAATGCCGCCGCGCACTGGGTGCCGGAAAGCGATGTGGCGACTCCGGCCGCGAGCGCCGCGCAGCCCGGCCCGCGTGTGCGCATCAGCAATGCGCTCGATTCGCAGAGCGAGCAGTTCCGGCTCGCGTGGACCGGCGCGGAGGAAGCGTCCGCGCTCCACGTCATGATCCCGCCGGGCCAGTCGCGCGTGCTGCGCGCACCGGAGCCGCCCGGCAAAGGCGCCGGCCAGCTCACGCTGCTCGGCGACGCAGCAGCCTTCGACAACGCGCTTTTCGTCGCGCCGCCGCAGCCAGTGCGCGTGCCGGTGCTCTTTCTCGGCCGGGATTTCGAGACCGATCCGCAAGCGATGCTCTTCTATTTGAAGCGCGCCTTTTCCGGCACGCCCGGGCAGCAGGTGGAAGTGCTCGCGCGGCCCGGCGATCAGCCCATCGAGCCGGCGGAGCTCGCGTCCGCGCAGCTTCTCGTCGTCGGGGAGGGCATCACCGATGCGGCTCTCGAAAGCGCGCGGGAGTTTGCGCGCAGCGGCCGGATCGTGCTCTTCGCCGCAGCCGATGCCGCGAGCGGCGCGACTCTTTCCAAGCTCGCCGGCACCGCGCCGATCGCGGCGGCGGAAGCGGCGGTGAAGAACTACGCGCTGCTCGCGCAGATCGATTTCCAGCATCCGCTCTTCGCGCCGTTTGCCGATCCGCGATTTAGCGATTTCACGAAGATTCACTTCTGGAAATACCGCCAGCTCGGGCTCGATGCGCTGCCCGGCGCGCGGGTGCTCGCGCGGTTTGATTCCGGTGATCCCGCGATCGTCCAGCTTCCGCTCGGCGCGGGCTCGCTCGTCCTCCTCGCCACGACGTGGCGCCCCGCGGATGGGCAGCTCGCGTTGTCGTCGAAGTTCGTGCCGCTGCTTTCTGCATTGCTGGAGCAGAGCAGCCGGCTTGCACCGCAGAAGGCGCAGTCCTGGATCGGCGACGAGATCCCGCT
>CAXSDZ010000122.1:1373-10395 GCA_964235505.1 uncultured Chthoniobacteraceae bacterium | reverse complement strand
GCTGCCCGACGGCGCACAGGCACAGGTGGTGACCAAGCCGGACGGCTCGCAGGTGAGCGTCGCGGCGGGCGCGAAATTCACGGGCACGGATCAGCCGGGCATCTACACCGTGCAGCCCGGCGGCACGCGCTTCGTCGTGAATCTCAGCCCCGAGGAAAGCCGCACCGCGCCGCTGGCCAGCGAGCGTTTCACGAGCCTAGGCGTGCCGCTGCAACGCAGTGCGCCGCTCGCAACGGCTGCGGTCCGGGCGCTTTCGCCGGCCGAGGCGCAGGCGGTCGAGCTGGAAGCGCGGCAGAAGGTTTGGCGCTGGTTGATCGCCGCCGCGCTCGTGTTCTTGTTGGGCGAAACTTTGCTCGCCGCGCGCCTCTCTCGCGACACGTCCGCTACCGCCACCCCCGCCCCGCAAACGTCATGACGACCACCCAGCCGCTGCTCCAGCTCGCCCTCGATCCCGTGGTGCGGCGACATCGCCAAATGCGGCTCGCGCGCCATCTCTCGTTTTGCTGGGCAGCGATCGGAATTCTCGCAGCGGTGTTGCTTGAAATGAAGAGCGCGCCGTCCGCGCTGCTTGCACCGCTGCTCGGCATCGCAGCCGCTGTGGGCGCGATCGTCATCCGCCGCCGCACCGCCGCCTGGCAGCCGGACTTCCGCGCCATCGCGCGCACGGTCGAGCAGCGCCACCCGGAGTTGCACGCGCTGCTCATCACCGCAGTCGAGCAGCAGCCCGATCCGCGCACCGGCCAGCTCAGCTTTCTCCAGCAGTCGGTGGTGCAGAGCGCGGTCGCGCAAAGCCGGCGTCACCAGTGGCTCGATGCCGTGCCGTCATGGCGGCGCGCGGGTGCGGTCGCGGCGCAGTTTGCGCTGCTCGCGGGGATGCTCGGCGTGCTGTTCTTTCTGGAGCGGAAAAGCGTGCCGCCCGTCGGTGTGACGCGCGCGCAGGCGACGGCGGAAAATGGCGTGCAGGTCACGCCGGGCGATCTGGAAGTGGAGCGCGGCAGCGGGCTCGTGGTGGTCGCCACTTTTTCCGGCGAGGTGCCGACCGAAGCGGTGCTAGTGGTGCAGCCCGGCGCGGGCGCGGAGCAGCGTCTGCCACTGATGAAGAACCTCGATGACCCCGCTTTCGGCGGCGGATTGCCGGAGGTCGGCGGCGACCTGACTTATCGCGTGGAATACGCCGGGCGCGCCACGCGCGACTTCCGCGTTCGCGTGTTTGAGCATCCGCGCCTGGAGCGTGCGGATGCCCGGCTGGACTATCCCGCTTACACGCGGCTGCCCGCGAAAGAGATCCCCGATACGCGCCGCGTGAGCGCGGTGGAAGGCACAAAACTCGACCTCACCTTTCAGCTCAACAAGCCGGTGAAAATCGCGCGGCTCGTCGGGAAGGACGGCTCGTCCGTGCCGCTCACCGTCGATCCTGCCAAGCCCGTCGCCGCGCTTTCCGCCTTCCCGCTTGCCACGAGCCAGAACTACGAGCTGCAACTCGAAGACGCCGATGGGCGCACAAGCAAAGTGCCCGCCCCGATCTCCATCGACGTGCTGCCGAATCGCCGCCCGGAGCTGAAACTAGCCGCGCCGGCGGGCGATCAGCGCGTGTCGCCGCTGCAGGAGGTCGCGTTTCAGGCGGAAGCTTGGGACGACTTCGGCATGCCGGCTTACGGTGTCACTTACACCGTGGCCGGCCAGCCTACGCAAGAGCTCGTGCTCGGGCGCGACGTGCCGGCCGACAGCCGGGTGCAAGGCGAGCATTTGCTGAAGCTGGAGGAGCTCGGCGTCGAGCCGGACCAGCTCATTTCGTGGTTCATGTGGGCGGAAGACATCGGTCCCGACAACCAGCCGCGCCGCAGTGCGAGCGACATGTTTTTCGCCGAAGTGCGGCCATTTGAAGAGATCTTCAAGGAGGGCCAGGGCGGCAGCGACCAGCAGCAGCAAGGGCAGGGCGGCGCGGCAGCGGTGAAGCTCGCCGAGATGCAGAAGCAGATCATCACCGCGACTTGGAATGTGCAGCGCGCGGAGGATGCGCATCCAGGCAAGGACGGCGCGCTTTCCGAGAAGGGCCAGAAAGATGCGCCGGTGCTGCGCGATTCGCAGGAAGCGGCGCTGAAGCAGGGCGCGGAGCTGCTGGAAAAGATCGAGCAGCCGCGCTCGCGGGCGCTGGCGGAAAGCGCGATGCGCGAGATGCAAACTGCGCTCACGCACCTCACCGCTGCCGCGACTTCGCCCAAGCCGCTGCCGGACGCGCTCACCGCGGAGCAGTTCGCTTACAACGGCCTCCTGAAGCTCGCCGCGCATGAGTTCCAAGTGTCGAAGAGCCGCTCGCAAAGCGGACAGCCCAGTGCCGGCGGACGGCAGCAGCAGCTCGATCAGCTCGAAATGAAGGACGAGCAAAAGCGCTACGAATCGAAGAGCGAAGCCGCGCCGATGCAGAACGAGGAGCAGCGGGAGCAGCTCGCCGTGTTGAACCGGCTCAAAGAGCTTTCGCAGCGGCAGGAGGACATCAACGAACGGCTGAAGGAGCTGCAAACCGCGCTGCAGGAAGCGAAGACCGAACCGCAAAAAGAGGAGCTCCGCCGCCAGTTCAAGCGGCTGCGCGAAGAAGAGCAGCAGATGCTGGCGGACATGGATGAGCTGCGGCAGAAAATGGAGCAGCCGAACAACGCTTCGCGCTT
The DNA here is from genome assembly GCA_964235505.1 of uncultured Chthoniobacteraceae bacterium. GTDB lineage: Bacteria > Verrucomicrobiota > Verrucomicrobiia > Chthoniobacterales > Chthoniobacteraceae > CAXSDZ01. Next base: position 7,729 of record CAXSDZ010000122.1, on the reverse strand, counting down.
CGCCGAAGAGCGCAAGCAGCTAGACCAGACGCGCGGCGAGGCGCAGCAAACCAGCGAAGCCATGGAGCGCAACGAGCCTTCGCAGGCGCTCGCCGCCGGCAGCCGCACGCAGCAGGATTTGCAGAAACTGCGCGACGACGTGCGCAAGAAAAGCGCGGGCCAGTTCAACGATGCCGTGCGGCAGATGCGCACCGATGCGCGCTCCTTGGCCGAGGCGCAGGAAGCGCTGGCTGAAAAGCTGAAAACGCCCGAGCCGGAGGCGCGCGAGCGGCGCACGCTCGACGCGGCAAATCCCAAAGAGCAGCTCGCGCAGGAGTTTCAGAAGCAAGGCGAGCGCCTGGGGAGTTTGCGCGAGGGGCTGCGGCAGACTTCCGAGCAGGCCGAAGCCTCCGAGCCGCTGCTGGCCAGGAAACTCTACGACACGCTCCGCAAGAACAGTCAAAGCGGCACGGACGAGACCCTCCAGCGCGCGGGGCAGCTCGCGAGCCGCGGCTACGCCTCGCACGCGCAACGCTTTGAAGAAAAGGCGCGCAAGGAAATCGAGGAGTTGAAGAGCGGCGTAGAGCGTGCGGCGGAGAGTGTGCTCGGCGACGAAGCGGAAGCGCTCCGGCAAGCGCGCGCGGAGCTCAATGTGCTGAATGAACAGATCAACCGCGAGATCGCGCAAGCCAGCCCATCACTCGCGCAGGCAGACGGAAAAGCGGGCGCCGCCGGTGAGCAGAATGGACAGAAAGGAGGGGGCGGGGAGCCCGCCGCTGAGCAACAAGCCGGGCAGGCTGCGGAGCCGGGTGAACAGAGCGGCAGCGCTGATGCGGCAGGTGGCGGCGAAGGTCAGGCGCCAGCGAAAGAAGCTGGGCAACAGCCCGGAAAAGGAGCGCGTGGCAACGGCCCGCAAGCTTCCGAAAGCCAGCGCGCTGCCGACGCGAACACGCCGGGCGGGAAGGATAGCAAGCAGCCGGGCGCGCCGGGAAACTCGCCAGCCCCGTCGGATTCCAAAGAGCCGCAGCAGGCGAAGGCGAGTGGCCAATCACGCAGCGGCACTGGACCCGGCGGCGGCGCAGCCGGGGCAAAAGGCACCGCTTCAGCGGATGGCCAGCCGCGCCCCGAATCGCGGATGCGCGAGATGGTTTCCACTCCGGGCAACGCGCGCCCCGGCGGTGGCGGAGGCGGCGGCGATGAACGCGCCGGCGGCGGCATCGACTCGCAGGAAGGGCCAATCCGCGGCGACGGATTCGTGCAGTGGTCGGACCGGCTGCGCAACGTGGAGGAGATGATCGACAACCCGGCGTTGCGCAACCAGGTCGCGCGCGTGCGCGAAGCCGCGCGGGAGATGCGCATCGAGTTCAAGCGCCACAGCGAAGAGCCGAAATGGGACGTGGTCAAAAGCCAGATCAGCGCGCCGCTCGCCGAGCTGCGCAGCCGCCTTACTGAGGAACTCGCGCGCCGCGAAGGCAAAGGCGAGCTCACGCCGATCGATCGCGATCCCGTGCCGCCGCGGTTCACCGAATCGGTGCGGCGCTATTACGAGGACCTCGGCGCAGGGCGGTGAGCTACCAGTTTGTCTCGATGTTTCCGCCGCCCTTCCTGCCCGCGTGATTTTCCTCGCCGCTCTTGCGTTCGCCGACAGGCAGTGGCTTTGGCCGGTGCTCGCCGCCTTCCTCTGCGCGACGGCATTGATTGCCTGGGTCTACGCGCGCTCGGGGATGGCACGGCGCTTTGCGCTGGCGTGCGCGGCGTTGAAGATCGCGGGCGTGGGCCTGCTGCTCGCCTGCCTGCTCGAGCCGCTCTGGACCGGGCAGCGGGTGAAGCCGGGCGCAAACCTCCTGGCGGTGGTCGCCGACAACAGCCAGAGCATGACGCTCCACGATCGCGACCGGCCGGAGGCGCGAGGTGATGCGCTGCGGCGCGTGCTCGGCGGCGAAGGCGCGGAGTGGCGCACGCGGCTAGCAAAGGACTTCGAGGTGCGCAACTTCCTCGCCGATGCGCGGCTGCAACCGTCGCAGGACTTTCGCGAGTTCACGTTTGCGGGCACCTCGTCGTCGCTCGGCACGTCGCTGCGCCAGCTCAGCGAACGTTTCCGCGGCGAACCGCTCGCGGGAGTGGTGCTGCTCACGGATGGCGTCGCAGGCGACCTCGACGATCTTTCCACGCTCGCGGGACTGCCTCCGATTTACCCTGTGCTCATCGGCGGAGAGCAGGCGGCGGGCGATCTCGCCGTGGCGAGCACGGCGGTGAGCCAGACCTCGTTTGAAGATGCGCCGGTGACGGTGCAGGCGGAGATCGTCGCGAGCGGCTTTGGCGGACAGGAGATCACCGGGACGCTCACCCCGCTCGAATCCAAGGTCGGCGAAGACGCGCCGAAACCGATCGCGGAACAAACCGTCACCATCCCCGCAGACAGCGAAAAAGTGGTGCTCCGGTTCCAGTTTCGCCCCGAGAAAAACGGCGTGCTTTTCTACCGGCTGCACATCGCGCCGAAGCTCGCCGATGCGCCGGCGGAGGCGACGCTCGCGAACAACGACGCCATCCTCACAATCGATCGCGGGGCCGGGCCGCATCGCGTGCTCTACGTCAGCGGGCGGCCAAACTGGGAATACAAGTTCCTCCATCGCGCCGTGCAGGGCGATGACCAGACGCACCTCGTCGGGCTCATCCGCATCGCGCGGCGCGAGCCGAAGTTTGAGTTCCGCGGGCGCGCGGGCGAGTCGAGCAATCCGCTCTTCCGCGGCTTTGGCAATCAGTCGGCGGAAGAGATCGAGCGCTACGACCAGCCGGTGCTGACCCGGCTGGACGTAGAGCCGGAGGATGAAGCGTCGCTGCGCGGGGGCTTTCCGAAAACGGCGGACGCGCTCTTCCGCTACAAGGCCGTAATCATCGACGATCTGGAGGCGGCGTTTTTTACTGCGGAGCAGATGACGCTGCTCCAGCGCTTTGTGTCGGAGCGCGGCGGCGGCCTGCTGATGCTTGGCGGCGCGGAGTCCTTTGCGGATGGGAAATTCCAGCGCACGCCGATCGGCGAGATGCTGCCGATTTACCTGAAAAGCCCTGAAGCCGGCAGCGGCGGCGGCCAGGCGGCATTCGGAGCGGGGCGCGAGTGGCGGCTGGACCTGTCGCGGGAAGGCTGGCTGCAACCTTGGGTGCGGCTGCGGGCCAGCGAGGGAGCGGAAAGGGAGCGGCTCGCGGACCTGCCGCACTTCGACCTGATGAACAGCGCGGGCGAACCAAAACCTGCGGCAAGCGTGCTCGCGACGGTGACCGACGGCAGCACGCAGGTGCCCGCGCTGGTGACGCAGCGCTTCGGCCGCGGGCGCACCGCGGCACTGCTCATCGGCGATTTTTGGCAGGCGGGGCTCGGCGACGAAAAGCTGAGCAAAGACCTTCGCAAAGCATGGCGGCAGATGGTCCGCTGGCTGGTGGCCGATGTGCCGGAGCCGGTGGAAGTGCGCGCGGAGCCTGCGTCCGATGGGCACAGCGTGCGGCTGCAGGCGCGGGTGCGCGACCGGAATTTCCAGCCGGTGGACGATGCGGGCGTGGTGTTGAAAGTGCAGCCCATCGGCAGCGCGGCGGGCGAGATCACGCTGTCGGCGGAGCCTTCGGCCAGCGAGCCGGGTGTGTATGAAGCGACTTTTCTTTCGCGGGAAAATGGCGGCTTTCGCGTGAGCGTGTCGGCCTCGGATGCGAACGGCGCGCCGCTGGGCGAGGCGCAGGCTGGGTGGAGCTCGAACCTTGCTTCGTCGGAGTTTCGCTCGCTCGTGCCGAATCGTGCGCTCATGGAAACGCTCGCGCGCCAAACCGGCGGGCGCGTGCTCGCACCGGAGCAGCTCGCGGCTTTCGCGAAAGAGCTGCCGAACTTGCGCGCGCCGATCACCGAAACGTGGACGCGTCCGCTTTGGAACCAGCCGGCGACGCTGTTGCTCGCGCTTGCCTGCCTCGTTTCCGAGTGGGGGCTTCGCCGCTGGAAAGGTTTGGCATGATGAGAGGACTGCTATTTGTCTTGGCTCTCGGGTTGCTCGGTTTCGCGCGACAGGCGACCGCGCAAGCAATTGAGGAGCGCGCCTCGGTCATCATCGTGGCCGGTGCGGGCGGCACGGAGGAATACGGCGGCAGCTTTGCGAAATGGGCTGCAAACTGGCAGCGGGCGTGCGCGCTGGGAGGAGCGGGCGCAGCGGTGATCGGGCTGGAGGCCGCACCAGAAATCGCCGACCGCGAGAAGCTCCGCGCGCTGCTTGAGGCCGAGCGCAAAGACGGCGCAGCCGAGCTTTGGCTGGTGCTGATCGGACACGGCACGGCAGACGGGAAAGCGGCGAAGTTCAACCTGCGCGGCGATGATCTGATCGCGTCGGAACTCGTGGGCTGGCTGAAGGATTTCACCCGGCCAACCGTGGTGATCGGCGCCTTTTCCGCGAGCGGCGCGTGGCTGAAGCCGCTCGCCGCGCCGGGCCGCGTGGTGCTCGCGGCGACGCGCAGCGGGTCGGAGGAAAACTTCGCGCGGCTCGGGCAGCACTTGTCGGAAACGATCGCTGATCCTGCCGCGGACCTCGACAAGGATGGGCAGGTGTCGCTGTTGGAGGCGTGGCTCGCGGCGGCGGGCCGCACCGCGGCGTTCTACAAGGACGCAGGCCGGCTGGCCACCGAGCACTCGCTGCTGGATGACAATGGCGATGGACTTGGCACGCCGCCGGATTGGTTCCGCGGCGTGCGCGCGGTGAAGAAGGCGAAGGCGGGAGCGAGCGCCGACGGACTGCGCGCACACCAGCTCCACCTCGTGCGCAACGCCTCCGAGCGAGCGCTCCCGCCGCCGCTCCGCGCTGAGCGCGACGCGCTAGAGCTGCAGCTCGCGGGGTTGCGCGCGGCAAAAGCCAGCATGCCGGAAGGCGCTTACTTTCGCGAGCTGGAGGCGATCCTGCGAAAGATCGCCGCAGTGTATGAGCAGGCGGCGGACGGTTCGTAGCGGCGTTCGCTATGAGTCGGCGAGCACGCCCGGCGACTGCGTTTACGGCAGCGTCACTTCGCGGACGTTCACATTCACGGAGCCATCCCGCCCACGCCGCACCTGCTGCACTTCAAACGCGCGCGCTTCGTCCCGCGTGAAGGTGGCTCCTTCCGGCGGCGGCGCCGCGCTCGGTGGATAGGCGACGATGATACGCACATCGCCGCCGGCCAGCCGCGCGTCGCCGCCACCGCCGGCCGATCGCAGGATCGCGGTGTTTTCACCCGAGGCAGTCACGACGAAATTTCCGCGCAGGTAAAGCCGCTCCGCCGGATCGCCACGGTCCGCGAGCGCGCCCACTTCGACCGGGGTGATCGTCCGCCCGCTCGGCTGCTGGCCGGGCGAATAAGTGCGCCACCGCGCGCTCGCCGCGGTCCCCAAATCCGGCGTTTGCACGGACGTGATGAACGGCTTCAAAGGGACACGTGAGGTGGGAGTCGCCACCGCGAGCGGCGTGGCAACCGGCACGGGCGTCGCAGCGCGCGGGGTGGCGGCGCGGAGCATCGCAATCTGGGGCGGAGGCGTCGTCCCCGGAGTGGCAGCTCGGAGCGGAGTCGTTGGCTTTGAAACGCCCGCGAGCGGAATCGGCGTGGCCACCGTCGGCTCCGGGAGCGCGCCCGATTCCGGCACCGGCTCGCCCGGTCTCACCGAATCAACGCGGACCAGCTCCGGGCCTTTATTGGCGCCGGGCTCGTCGGTTTCACCCGGCGTGGGCAGCGGCTTTTTGCGGCGGTAATCGGCGTAGGCCTGCATCGCGTCCTTGAGCGCGGCGCCCCGGGTAATCGGCAGCCCGGCAGCCACGTTCAAGTCCAGCGGCGGCTCCATGGAAAAGCGACCGACGCCGCCCTTCAGCGCCCGCTGATCGTAAAGCAGCGGCACCACCGTCACCAGCATCCGCCCGTCGGCGGTGCGTTCGACGTGGATCACGGCCGAGAGATCTTTCGTCCTTTCCAAGGAAAGCGGATAGCCGGTCTGGAGCAGGCTGCGCGCGGCGCTCACCTGATCCGGCGGGGTCGGAAAGATGTGCTCCACGAGCACTTGCGGGAGATCGACCGACGCGGCGAGCGCCACCATGCCAGAGGGAAAAACGTCGCTCTTCTGCAACTCGTAGGAGGAGACGATCTCGAACTGCCCCGCGACATACGGCACCAGCACTTTGGTCTCGCGGTAGTTCTTGATGAAGTTGCGCAGCATCTCGCCGTTTTCCCGCTCCAGCTGGAGGCGCGGCAGCGGCGAGTAACGGTCGAAAATCTGCTGCGCCGAAAGGAACTTGCCGGGCGGCGCCGCCGTGACGCCGAAGCGCTTCGGCGCCTCCAGCTTTCCGAGCTTTTTGAGGATCTTGTAGGGCCGCGGCTGCTCGGGATGG
>CAXSDZ010000122.1:0-1363 GCA_964235505.1 uncultured Chthoniobacteraceae bacterium | reverse complement strand
AGTACAAGAGGACGGGCAAACTCTCCGAAGCGGAGGCCATCGAAACGATGCGGCGGCTCGATCTTACCCATCCGCTTCAGGATCTTGTAGGGCCGCGGCTGCTCGGGATGGCCGAAGATGTAGAAGCTTCCCAGCCAGCAGCCGAAGGCGATGCCGATCAGCAGGAGGATGAAGACAGTCCAGAGAAACAGGTTGTCCTTGCCGGGCGCTTCCGGCTCGTCATCAAACGCGTAAAGGTCATCAGCCATGCGGCTTGGATCGTAAGGTGAAGAAGCGTTGCGTGGGCGGCGCGGCGCGGGAAGGGCGCCGCCGCAGCCGGGCAAAGCGAGGCGCGCTACTCGCCGGCGGGAGTTTCAAAGGAAGTGCCGCAGCCGCAACTGCGCACGGCGTTCGGATTGTTGATCCGAAAGCCCGCGCCCGCGAGGTCATCGACGTAATCGACGGTGGAGCCGTGCAGAAACGCGAGACTTTCCGCATCGACCATCACCTGCACGCCTTCGCGATCGAGCACTTCGTCGCCCTCGCGCGTGTGGTCCAGCGACATGCCGTATTGCATCCCCGCGCACCCGCCGCGCTCGACCATCAGGCGCAGGCCTTTGCCCGCGTCGTCCTGTTCCTGGACGAGAGTCTGGAGATGTCTGACGGCCGCATCGGTGAGGCTGATCATAAGGGGCGGAAGGTAAGCAGCAGACCGCCCAGTGTCGAGGGTCGAGTGCGGGACTGACCGCACTGTCATCTCTGCCCTCGACCCTCGACTCTCGCCGCTCGACACTTGCCGCCCGCATGTCCCGCATCGCCCTCCTTTCCGAAGCCGTCGCCTCGCAGGTCGCGGCGGGAGAGGTGGTGGAGCGGCCGGCCTCCGTGATCAAAGAGCTGGTGGAAAACGCGATCGATGCGGAGGCGACGCGCGTGGAGGTGCTGATCCGGCGCGGCGGCATTTCGCTTATCCGCGTGGTCGATGACGGCGTCGGCATGGACCGCGATGACGCCCTGCTCTGCCTGGAGCGGCACGCCACGAGCAAGATCCGCTCGGGCCAGGATCTCGCGGCGATCCGCACGCTCGGCTTTCGCGGTGAAGCGCTGCCGAGCATCGCCAGCGTGTCGCGTTTTCGGCTCACCACCCGCGAGCGGGGCGCGCTCGCCGGCACGGAGGTGATCGTGAGCGGCGGAAAGATCGAGACGGTGCGCGATGGCGGCGATGCGCCCGGCACGCAGATCGAAGTGCGCTCGCTTTTCTACAATCTGCCTGCGCGGCGGAAGTTCCTGCGCACCGAAAACACCGAGGCGCACCACGTCGAGCACCAGCTCCACATGCAGGCGATCGGGCACCCGCACGTCGGCTTTGTGCTCGTGCAGGACGAGC
>CAXSDZ010000121.1:0-13567 GCA_964235505.1 uncultured Chthoniobacteraceae bacterium | reverse complement strand
CGACAACGACGGCGCGCCCGATGCGGCGATCGCAAATGGCGCGATCCGCCGCAACAAGCTCCGCCTGCCGGACGCTGCGACGGTCGCGTCGCTCGGCCCTTTTTGGGCGCCGTATGCTGAGCGCAATCAGCTTTTCGCGAATGACGGCACTGGGCGTTTTCGCGACGTGTCGCTGGAAAATGCGCCCTTTTGCGGCTCGGCTCGCATCGGGCGCGGCCTCGCGTGCGGCGATCTCAATGGCGACGGCGGGCTCGATCTCGTGGTTTCGAGCGTGGCGGATGCCGCGCGCGTTTTCCGCAATGTCGCGCCGCAGCGCGGCCACTGGCTGCTGGCGCGCGCGGTCGATCCGGCGCTCGGCGGGCGCGATGCGTATGGCGCGGAGATCACGGTGAGCGCGGGTGGGCGCCGCTGGACGCGCTGGTGCAATCCCGGGGCGAGCTACGCGTCTAGCCACGACCCGCGCGCGCACTTCGGCCTCGGCGCGGTGGAGCGGATCGAGGATGTGGAAGTGCGGTGGCCGGACGGCACGGACGAGACCTTTCTCGGAGGTGCCGTGGACCGGCTGGTGGTGCTGCGAAAAGGCGAGGGAACCGCGGTGGACGCGCCATGAGCGAAGCGCCGGATGCCAGTGTCGAGCGTCCCCGGCGGTCGCGGTTGCGGCGTCTCCGCAAGCCCATGTTGGTTTGCGCGCTTGCGGGCGCTTTGCTCGCGGTGGGCGGCTATGCGTTGCGATCCCGCCATTCAGTGTCTGCTCCTGCGCCTCCGCCGGCTCCCGATCTATCCGGTGCCGATCCGCAGATCATCTCTCTCCTCGAACGCGCGTCGGCTGCCGTGCGCGCTGCGCCGCGGTCGGGTGCGGCGTGGGGCACGCTGGGCGCGGCGCTCATGACGCACAAGTTTCACGGTGAAGCGCTGGCCTGCCTGGCGGAAGCGGAGAAGCTGCAAATGCAGGAGCCGCGCTGGCCTTATCTCCAGGGTATCGTGCTTCTCTCGTGGCAACCCGATGCTGCGATTCCAAAGCTCGCGCGCGCGGCGGAACTCGCGGGCGACGCGGTGCTCGCGCCGCGGCTGCGCCTGGCGAATCTCCTCCTCGAGCGCGGGCAGCTCGACGACGCAGAGGCACATCTCGGGTGCGTGCTGCGCGGGCACGGGGAGGAGCCGCATGCGCTGCTCGCGCAGGGTAAGCTGGAACTCGCGCGCGGACGCCTGCCGGAGGCGCTCGCACTTTTCCAGCGCTGCGCCGCCAACCCGCAAACCGCGCGCGCTTCGTCCGGATTTGTGGCCACGATTGAGCAACGGCTCGGCCACTCTGCGGAAGCGGCGGAGGCGTCACGCCGCGTGGCGTCGCTGCCGCACGATCCGCCGTTGCAGGACCCATTCCTCAGTGAAACGTCGGCGCTGCAGACCGGCATGCAGGCTTGGCTGACGCAGGCCGATCAGTTGCTGAAAAGCGGTCGATCAGTCGAGGCGTTGGCGCTGAATGAGAAGACGGTCTCCACTTATCCACAGGCCGCAGTCGCATGGCAAATGCTCGGGCAGGCGCGGATGGAAGTGAAGGATTACACTGCGGCGGAGCGGGTGTTGCGGCGAGCCGTGGAACTCGCGCCTGAGTCGGCGGAAAGCCACTTCCAGCTCGGCAGCGCACTGTTTTCGCAAGGTCGCGCGGCGGAGGCTGCGGCAGGATTTCGCCGCTCGCTCGCGCTTCGCCCGACGTATGCGCCGAGCCATTTCAATCTCGGCCTTTGCCTCGCCAGTAATGGACAGCACGCCGAGGCGATTGAATCATTTCGAGCCACCATTGCGCGGGACGCTACCTTTGCCGACGCTCACCGGCAGCTCGGCGCGACGCTCGCGCTGGAGGGGAAGTTTGCGGAAGCAATCGCGTCTCTCCGCCGTGCTGTGGAGCTGAATCCGGCGGACGGATTGGCAGCACAGATGCTGGATCGCGCGAAAGTTCGCGCGGCGAACGGACGGTGAGAAGAGGTGCCGGTTTGCGGCTGACAAACCTCGCAAGCAGCAGAACGCGCCCACCGTTTCATCGAAGCTCGTCCCGTCCCGAAACGCAAAAAGGGCGGTGCGAAACGCGCCGCCCTTTGGAAATCTATGCTGGAAAGGCAATCGCCTCTTTTACGCCCGGCGGCGACGTGCGAGCAGACCCAGAGCGCCCGCACCCAGCGCCAGGAGCGACACGGTGCCTGGCTCCGGGACGAGCGATGCCTGCTGGATCTGGGCGACCGTCAGTTTCTCGTTGTAAATTTTGATTTCGTCGAGCTGCCCGCTGAAAGAGCCGCCATTGTTGGAAGTGCCGATCAGCACATCGATTGTGTTGTCCATCTGTCCTGCCGTGCCAGTGCCACCGGAGCCGATCTGAACGCCATCCACAACAAACGTCTGCGTTCCGGCAGCGTCGTTTGTGTAGGCCACATGGTGCCATGCACCGGTTCCCGTGGGAAGGGTCGTCGGTGGCGTTGCCTCCGGCCCGACATCATCGCCCCAATGACCGGATTGATAATTGCCGTTGCGCGAGCCGAGATGAAGCACTGCACCGCCATTTGCTGCCACCGAGCCGTTCTGGCCGAAAATCATGTTATCGCCAGAGGCACTGCCGAAGTTCACCCAAGCCATCGCGGTGTAGGGCGTCCCAGCAGTCACACCAATCGCTAATGCCGTAAACGCCGTATCAATGTTCGGCGCGTCGAGATTGCCACTGCCGTCAGCAGCAGGGGTCAGTTGAAGTGTCCGACCCAGATTGCCGCCACTCACAGTGCCGCCCAAGGTGAACGCCACCGTGCCGCCCGCCGCGCCAAACCGGAGCAGACCGTCCGGCTTGCCAGCGATGATATTGTCGATGACTGAGTTGTTCGTCGCTGTGGCAGACTCGAAGTTGTAATACAGCAGCAGCTCCGCGCGGGAGACTTGAGGCGTAGCGGCGAAGCCAGCGGCAGCCATGGCGAGGACGAGAGGGTGAAGTTTCATGAGGGGGATATGTTGGGATGGGGAGGGTTTCGGTGGGAATAGTTACACGTCTGTCACTTTGCAAGCGCAAAGTGATGAACTCTGCGCCTTTCATTGCAGGTTGCTGCCCTCGGTGGATCAGATGCAAATTTCGCGTCCGTGGCGGAGGCGACTTGCCGACAGCGAATTGGCTTGTTTCGCCTCGCTCCGCGCGCGCACAAACGCGCGATGAAAGTTTCCCCTCCCATCTTCCCGCTCTGCCTGCTCCTCGCCGCCGCCGCCGCTTCCGCGCAAGCCCCTGCGGAGTTCCGCAAGCTCCAGCTTTCCGACCAGTTCTGGGCGGAAGGCGCCAGCTTCGGCGACTTCAACAAGGACGGCAAAATGGATGTCGCATACGGGCCGTGGTGGTTTGAGGGGCCGGACTTCCTGAAAAAGCATGAAGTCTATGCGGCAACGAAAACCTCGAAGATCAAAGCCGCCGACGGGAGCGAAAAGGAGATCGGCGGCTTCAAAGGCGCGCTCTCGAATGAGAACGATTACTCGGACAATTTTCTCTCTTTCAGCCGCGACTTCAACGGAGATGGCTGGACCGACATTCTCGTGATCGGCTTTCCGGGCAAGGAAGCATTCTGGTTCGAGAATCCGCAGGGCACGGACGGCGCGTGGACGAAGCATCTCGCCCACGACGTCGTCGATAATGAGTCGCCGATGTTCACCGACGTCACGGGCGACGGGAAGCCGGAGATCATTTGCTCGTCGGGCGGCTTCATGGGCTACGCGGAGCCGGATGCAAGCGATGCAAATGCAAAGTGGAAATGGCACGCGATCTCGCCGAAGGGCAGCTGGCAGCGCTTCACGCACGGCATCGGTGTGGGCGATGTAAATGGCGACGGGCGCACGGACATCCTGGAGGCTGCGGGTTGGTGGGAACAGCCGGCGGCAGGCGCGGCTGCGGATGCGCTCTGGACGAAGCACGATGCGGTCTTCGGCAAGGGCGGGGCGCAGATGTATGCCTACGATGTGAATGGCGACGGGAAGAACGACATCATCACGAGCCTCGAAGCGCACGGCTACGGCATCGTGTGGTTTGAGCAGACGACTGAAGGCGGCGCGCAGGGCTGGACGCAGCACGTCATTGTCGGCACGAAGCCGGAGGAGAATCCGCAAGGCGTAAAGTTCTCCCAGCCGCACGCCATCGATCTCGTGGACATGAATGGCGATGGCTTGAAAGACATTGTGACGGGCAAACGCTTCTGGGCGCACGGGCCGAAAGGCGACGTGGAGCCAGAGGCGCCCGCGGTGTTGTATTGGTTCGAGCTGAAGCGCGAAGGCGGCAAGGCGACCTACACCGCGCACCAGATCGACGATAGCTCCGGCGTGGGAACGCAAGTCATGTCCGGCGATCTCAATGGCGATGGGAAGCCGGACGTGGTCGTCGGGAACAAAAAAGGGGCGTTCGTCTTCCTCCGGCAGTGATGCTTCATTTGCGAAACTCAGGCGCGCTTTCTACCCGAGGCACGGCTTCGCTTTCCCCTGCTGAGGGCGCGGAGCACGCAGTGAGCCGCAGAGAAACGGCAAAGGTATAAAATGCTGCTGCCCGGGCGTAGCGCGCTGGAGAAGCTTGTATCCCAAGTTCTTCTTTCTCTGCGCTCTCCGCGACCGCTGCGGTAGAGAAAAAAACGTGGAAGTCAGCAGGCGCGCAGAGATCCGGTGGAAGCCTGTGCGGTGAACGGAGAAAGCCCGGTGCCGCTGGAGGCTGCGGCCGCTGCCACGCTCCGCGCATTGATCCGCCCGATCGCCCACTGCGCGTGCTCGGCGATCAGCGACTCGGGATCTTGTGCGGCGTGCTCAAGAGCCGGGAGGTCGTCCGGCGTCCCGACGTTTCCAAGCGCGACACAGACATTGCGCAGGAAACCGCGGCGCTTGATCCGCTTGATCGGTGATTTGCGGAAAAGCGCGCGAAACGCGTCGTCGTGCAGCGCTAGAAAATCGCGGAGCGGCCAGCCATGCACATACTCCCGCGCGGCAAAGGCCGCCTCGGTAGAGGCCTGCGCAAAGCGGTTCCACGGGCACGCCGCGGCGCAGTCGTCGCAGCCGTAGATGCGGTCGCCGATGAGCGGGCGCATCTCCTCGGGGATGCTGCCTTTCAGCTCGATCGTGAGATACGAGATGCAGCGCCGGGCATCCACCTGGTGCGGCGCCACGATCGCTCCAGTCGGGCAGGCGGCGATGCAGCGCGTGCATTTGCCGCAGCGATCGGGCAGCGGCGCATCGGGCTCGATGGGAAGCGTGGTGAGCACTTCCGCCAGGAAGAACCATGCGCCGAGTTCGGGCGAAATGAGCATCGTGCTCTTCCCATGCCAGCCCGCGCCGGCGAGCGCCGCGAAGTCGCGCTCCAGCACCGGCCCGGTATCGACGTAGCACCGCTGCGCCCCGCCACGCTCGCGGAGCCACTCGTCGAGCGAGCGCAGCTTTCGCTCGATCAGATCGTGGTAATCTTCGCCCCACGCGTAGCGCGCGATGCGGCCCCGGGGTTCGTGGGGCGGGGGGTGGGGAGCGTGGAATGCCGGCGCGGAAGGCTCTTCGTCCATTTCTTCATCTTCACCTTTTTCCCTCCGAGGCCATGCGGGAGAAGCAGATGAAGATGGAGAAATGGACGAAGAGTTGCTGCTCGCCGGCCGCTCCACGGCTTGCGCTGAGCGGAGCGCAGCGGAGTCGAATGGGCTGGGCGCCTCACGCTCCGCGCCTTCGCCCTGCCAGTAGTTCATCCCCAACACCACGATGCTTTGCGCTCCGGGCAGGACGAGCTGCGGATCGGTGCGGCGCTCTTTATTTCGCTCCAGCCATGCCATATCGCCAGCGTGTCCGGCGTCCAGCCACGCGTGAAATTCCGCGGCATGCGGCGGTGCGGTGCAGCGGGTGACGCGGCAGAGTGCGAAGCCCAGTTGGGCGGCATGGGCGAGGAGTTCCTGCTTCACCCGCGAGGATGCCACGAGAATGCGCGGCGCGCTTCCTCCACGATCGTGTCCACCGCGCCGGCGTGGCTGAGGGTGGAGGTATCGAGGGTGAAGTGCGCGGCCTGCTCGTAGCATTCCTCCCGCGCGGCGAGCAGGCTGCGCATGGTTTCCCGCGGATCTTCCGTGTGCAGCAGCGGTCGTTTATTCGTGCGCGACACTCGCTCGAAGATGATCTCTTCATTCGCCGTGAGCCGCACGACGAGGCCCAGTTCGCGCAGCAGCGCGCGGTTTCTTTCGCGCATTACCGCGCCGCCGCCCGTGGCGATCACGCACCGGCTCAGGTGACCGATCGAGCCGAGCACCGTCGTCTCCAGGTCGCGGAAAGCATCCTCCCCGCAGCGGGAAAAAAAGTCTGCGATCGGCATCCGCGCGCGTTCTACGATGAGCTGGTCGGTATCGATGAACTGAAAGCCGAGCTGCTTGGAAAGCTTGCGTCCAATGGACGATTTTCAGCTGCCCATGAACCCGACGAGAACAACATTTTCGCGGGGGTGCTCGCCGGGGCGCATGCGGCAGAGCAAAACCCAAACGGCAGCACGCACGCAAGGCGCGATGAGCAGGACGCAGTGCCTCCGTGCCCATTCCGCTGGCAGTCACAGCTCACCGCATTCCCACTTGGCGCGCCACCCGCACCCGCTTCAATCTGCCAGCCCACATGGAGCTTTTCTCGCTGCCGCCTACGCTTCCTTCCATCGCTCCTCCCGCCGAGGCGCCGCACATTTACACCATCTCGGAAGTGACCCGCATGGTGCGGACAGTGATCGAGGGATCGATCGGCCAAATCTGGGTTGAGGGCGAGGTGAGCAACTACCGCAAACAAGCCTCCGGGCATCAGTATTGGACGCTGAAAGATGACGGCTGCCAGCTTTCCTGTGTGCTTTTCGCCCGGGGCGGCGCAGCGCGGCGCGCGGTACCACTCGCCGATGGGATGCACGTCCACGTGCGCGGCTTGCTGACTGTCTATGAAAGCCGCGGCCAGTATCAGATGAGCGTGCAGCTCGTGCAGGCGGATGGCGCGGGCTTGCTCCAAGCGCGCTTTGAGGCGCTGAAGCGCAAGCTCGACGGTGAAGGGCTTTTCGATGCATCCCGCAAACGCCCGCTGCCACGCTTTCCGTGCTCGATCGGCATCGTCACCTCCCCGACTGGCGCGGCGTTGCAGGATATGCTGAACATTCTCGCGCGCCGCGCTCCATGGCTGCGCGTAGTGGTGAGCCCGGTGCGAGTGCAAGGCGATGGGGCAGCAGAGGAAATCGCAGCGGCGGTGGAAGAGCTGAACCGGTTTGCGGAATGCGGATTGCGCCCGGTCGATGCGATCGTCGTGACGCGGGGTGGGGGAAGTGCGGAGGATCTGTGGGAATTCAATGAGGAGATCGTTGCGCGCGCGCTTGCCGCTTCAGCTATCCCGGTGATCTCAGCCGTGGGGCACGAGATCGATTTCACCATCGCCGATTTCGTGGCCGATCTCCGCGCCCCGACTCCCAGTGCGGCGGCGGAGCTGATCGCGCCGGACACCGCCGAGCTGGCGCGGCAGCTCAGCCAGATCAGCGCCGGCCTGCGCCGCAGGCTGACCTCCGTCGTGGACCACGCGCGGCAGCAGGTGCAGGCGCTCGCGCGTAGCGGCGTGTTTCGCGATCCGCAGCGGCGCCTCAACGAGAATGCACAGCAGCTCGATCTCGCTGCGGAAGCGCTTCGTCGCGTGCTCCGGACCCGGCTCGATCGTGCCGGCGAGCGCACTCAGGCGCTGTTCGCACTGCTGCGGCAGAATCGCCCGGACCAGTTGCTCGCCTTGAGACGCGGTGAAGTCGGTGCGGTCGCTGCGCAGCTTCAGCTTTCTCTCAAGCAGCAGATGGCCTCGCACCTCCATCGCCTCGGCTGCGCATCGCAACTGCTGCGCGTCGTCTCGCCTCAAGGCACGCTCGAGCGCGGCTACGCGCTGGTGTTCGGAGCGGACGGCACGCTGGTTTCGTCCGTGGCGCAGCTCACGGCCGGCGAGACGGTTACGGCGAAGCTGCGCGATGGCGTGGCGACGGCGCGCGTCACAGGCATCGAAAAGCAGTAGAATTAACTAGATCACAGTTGGTAGAGGCTGCGCGACAGAGACAGGGAGGGCGAAATGATTGCAGTCAGGGTGCGCCTTGCACACAACAGCAGAGAGCGCTTATCAAGAGTTGCGACATATGTATGCGGCGGGCGCATAGCTACTATAGTCAGATCATACGCAGCGCAGTTCGCGATGTTACTGTGGGCAGGCAAGTGACACAGGCCGAAGTAGGTAACTACGTTCCGCCCATTCTCATTATGCTCGCTGCAAGCTCCTATATCGGTCTCCGCAAATTTGCCGCAGATCTAAGCAGCTAACGTCGAAACCTTTGGCTCACCTTACTTTTGGATGAGTGTGTCTTCCGGTCCTTCCCATGGACGGTCCTTCATACTTTTCCTACCAGGCAAGATGCCGATTTGACTCGGGGAGAGGGGCTTGTCAATTCGGTAAATCACAGCATCTCCATACTTGCGCGCAATAACGCAATATTCACCGCTCCTAACATTTACTGTCGAGTCACTATGCCGACCATAGACGAAATTTCGGGTCGCTGCTAAAACCGTGCTTCCGGGATCAGCCTCTATCACTCGGTAAATTTTGTAAGAGCAATTCTTGTCGCCGTCGAAACGTCCTTTTCCATCCCATGGTGATTGAGGCGGATCGGCCATCATCTTTCCGACATCGGACGCACTGAGCAGACCGTATTCGATTAGCAAATGGACGTAGTCAGAAACGGTCGAAAGAGGTTCATTTCCATTGGCAATCATGATTTCGCCAGGCCAGGAAATATGTGGGTGGCCGCCACCTCCCATGAATGCCAGCCCAGCCGCAGCGAGAGCGACTTGTCTGGAGTTATTTACGAGACGAGTGGATCGGCGTTTGATGATCGCGTCTTGCGCCTGATTCACAACGAAGCCGAAGAGGGACGCTCCAAGCACAATAGTCACGATGACTTTCCACATGGCGACTGCGCCCCAAAAGCGAGTCTGGTAAGGCTTCATAAGCACCGACAAACACTTGTTTTGACGTAGCACCTTTACTCGCCGCAGTTAGCTTGAGGGACGTGCATTGTAGAGCGGAAGCACAAAAAAGCGCCGCTGGCTTTCACCAGCGGCACTTTGAAGCTTAGTTGCCCAGCTGTCAGCCAGCGATTAGTCCCAATAGATTTGGGGAGAATCGGTGCCGGGCTTAGTCGGATCGGGGTTTCCGGTCAAGGTGCCGATCTGCATGATGAGTTCACCCTGCTGTTTGGTGTAGGCGGTGCCGTCGCCACCTTTGCGGACAACGACAAAACCCTTGTCACCATAAGGCTTAGCCGTCGGATCTTTGAGCTTCTCGTTGTATTTGTAGTTCTTCGTCGCCACGAGGATCGTGTTGCCGCCGTCGTTGTCCTTCACCTTGTAGATCTTGAACGCGGAGTTTTTGCTGGCCATCTGGCCCTGCCCATTCCACTGCGGAATGCCTGGAGCGGAGAAGATCTTAGCCACATCACCAGGCTGCAGCTTGTCATAATCGATCAAGCGCTCGATGTAGGTCGGCAGATTGCTCACTGCCTTGACGCCCGCGCCTTCGGCCTCAGCCAGATCGCCGGGCCAGCCGAGATTCGGGTCGCCGGTGGAGATGCCATCGAAGGCAAGACCCGATGCGGCAAGGGCGATCTGTTTTCCGTTGTTCACGGTCTGCACCATCTGACCTTTCACCATCGCTCCAGTGACCGCTGGAATGGCAAGACTCGCCAGGATCGCGATGATCGCGATGACAACGAGGAGTTCGATGAGGGTGAATGCGCTTTGTTTTCGTGGAGTTCTCATGGGGATTATTGTGGGAGGTTGATAAACTTTTTGGAAGATACGGGCGTTCGTTTTGCTGGCAATGTAATTTTCAAATCAACCGCAACTTTTTTCTAATACGTCATCCGAAAGTGGTTCGGGCACCGTGGCGGCGTGTTTCAAACCCACGACGCCGAGCGGTGGCAAGCGCAGAAGCAAGGAATGCGATTTCCCCTGCCAGGTCGTCGGCTCCGCCTCCATGCCGCCCATGTTGCCAGCGTTCGAGCCGCCATAGGTTTGCGCATCGGTGTTGAGGATCTCTTCCCAAAAGCCGCCGCCATTCACGCCGATGCGGTAAGCTTCGCGGACCATTGGCGTCGCGTTGATGACGATTGCGATCTGATCCCCGTTTCGCGCCTTGCGCTTGAAGGCGACGACCGAATTGTCCGAGTCGTGGAAATCAATCCACTCGAAGCCATCGAAGCTATCGTCCAACTCATAAAGCGCCGGCTCAGTGCGATAGAGGTGGTTCAGGTGGATGACGAGGCGCTTGAGGCCGTCGTGCTCGGGCCGGTCGTTCAAGTGCCAGTCGAGTGACCCGTCATGATTCCACTCGCGCCACTGCCCGAACTCGCCACCCATGAAGAGCAGCTTCTTGCCGGGATGCGCATACATCCACGCATAAAACATCCGCAGGTTGGCGAACTTCTGCCACACGTCGCCCGGCATCTTGTTCAGCATCGAGCCTTTGCCGTGGACGACTTCATCGTGTGACAACACGAGGCAGAAGTGCTCGTGAAAGGCGTAGATGAGCGAAAAGGTAATGTCGCCTTGGTGATACTTCCGGTAGGCAGGATCCAAGGCCATGTAGGCGAGGAAGTCGTGCATCCAGCCCATGTTCCATTTGAAGCCAAAGCCAAGTCCGCCAAGGTAAGTCGGACGCGAGACTCCCGGCCACGCGGTGGACTCCTCCGCAATGGTAAGGATGCCAGGGTGGAGTTCATAGCAGACTTCGTTGAAGCGCTTGAGGAAGTAGATGGCCTCAAGATTTTCGCGGCCGCCGTGAATGTTAGGCACCCACTCACCGGGTTTGCGCGAGTAGTCGAGGTATAGCATCGACGCGACAGCATCCACGCGCAGCCCGTCGATGTGGTATTCGGCGAGCCAGAAAAGCGCGTTGGCGATTAGGAAGTTGCGCACTTCATTGCGGCCATAGTTGAAGATGAGCGTGCCCCAGTCCATGTGCTCGCCTTTCCGCGGGTCCGCATGCTCGTAAAGGTCGGTGCCATCGAACTCCGCGAGGCCGTGGATATCTTTCGGGAAGTGGCCAGGAACCCAGTCGAGGATGATGCCGATTCCTTTCTGGTGGGCGCAATCGACCAGGTAACGGAACTCATCCGGGTTCCCGAAGCGCGAAGTAGGTGCGAAGTAGCCTGTGACTTGATAGCCCCACGAACCTTCAAAAGGATGCTCCGCCACAGGCATCAGCTCGATGTGCGTGTAGCCCATGTAAGACACGTAATCCAATAACTCATCGGCCATTTCGCGATAAGTGAGCGACCGATTGCCTTCCTCCGGCTTCCTCCGCCACGAGCCGAGGTGGACCTCATATACTGAGATAGGTTCGCGCTGCCATTCCTTGGTTTTCCGCCGCTCCATCCACTCCGCGTCATCCCACTCGTAGTGATCGAGATCGAACACCAGCGACGCTGTTTCAATCCCGTGCTGGGAGAAGAACGCGAACGGGTCGCTCTTCAACACGAGCTGCCCGGTCGCGCCTTTCACCTCGAACTTGTAGTGCGCGCCCTCACCGATACCGGGCAGGAAGATTTCCCAGACGCCGCAGTTGATCAGCTTGCGCATCGGATGGACCCGTCCGTCCCAACCATTGAAATCTCCCACCACGCTCACCCGTTGCGCATTCGGAGCCCAAACGTGAAAGGTCGTGCCGCGCACCCCGCCGACTTCCACCACGTGCGCCCCGAGCCGCTTCCAGATGTCCCAATGCTGCCCCTCCATGAAGAGGTGCGCGTCCACCTCGCCAAAGATCGGCCCGAAGGAATACGGGTCGCGCATCGACCACTCATCTCCGCCGTGGGAGGTGAAGTGGAGCTCATACGCGAAGCGCTCCTGCCGCCCTTCGAGCACCGCTTCAAAAAAGCCGCCATCGCTCACGCGGATCGCAGGATACACCGCCGCAGCATCGTGCGCATCGCGCACCGTCACCGCCCGCGCATCGGGCCGGAAGACGCGGACGACGAGATTTTCCTCCGCCCGATGCATCCCGAGCACCGCAAAAGGGTCGCCGTGAGAAGCGCTGGAAATGGCAGCGATGACTCCTTGATCGAGCGTTGGGACACTGGCAGCGGTGAGTTTCATGGGCGGGGAAGGGTTTTCGTTTCTGCGAGGAATGGCGCGAGGAACTTTCGGTAGATCGCCGGCCAGGTGAAGTGGCGCGCGACCGTTTTCCGAATTTGCATCGGACCGGAGGCATCGAGCTGTCGCATCAGCGCCGCCGCAATGTGCGCTGGATCTGCCACTGGCGAGAAGAACGATATCCGCGGATCGAGCATGGAGCGCAGAGGCTCGATGTCCGCGCAAAAGATCGGCAGCCGGTGCAGCGCGGCCTCCAGCAGCGGCAGCCCGAAACCTTCCTGCCGGCTGGGAAAGAAAAGCGCATCCGCCACCGCATACAGACTCGCCACATCGCGATCCGTCGCAGTGAAATGCTCATGCACAAAAAGCGCGTGCTGCTCGAGCGCCAGCTCGGCGCGCCGCCGCACGAGCGAGGCAGCGTAGTCGGCGGACGCTGCATTGTGCGCGTCTGGCGGCGCGGTCACCACCACCGCGCAGTCGCGCCCCGCGGCACGCAGCCCCGCGGTCACGCGCAATCCGAGTTCGACGTTCTTGCGGCGCAGCAGGCGCGCGGGTTGGAAGAGCACGATGTCTCGCTCCAGCAGCCGGTGGCGCTGTGCAAAAGCTGACACGGATGCGGACAAGCCGAGCGTCGTTTCGGGATCAATGCCGTTTGGAATTATGCGGCAATGCTCCGGCGAGAGAGAAAGCAAACTCGTGAGCTGTTGCGCCCGCAGATCCGATACTGCCACGTATTCCATCCGGGGATGCGCCCGTCCAAATAGCGCCGGCGGCAACGACGCGGGCGAGATTCCGAGATCCGGATTCGCTGCGGCAATGTCGTGTGTCCAGCACACGAAACGGACCTGCGGCAGCTCATCCGCGAGATCCCACACGGCGGCAGTCAGTGCGAGGTCAAAGGGCATCGTGCAGACATTATGCGCGAGCACCACATCTTGCTGCGCCATGAGCTCGCGCAAGGCATCCCGGACGTTCGCGATTTCTGCGGCAGCATCGACTGCACCGGAAGGACAGCGGCTAGCGAAAGTGGCCACCCGGATGCGGGGATCATTGCTCGCGCCGCTCCGGCAGATCACCGTCACCTCATGGCCGTGGTTGGAGAAGAGCCGCGCCTGCTGCGCCACCACGATCTCCACGCCCCCGACGGTCGGCAGGTAGGTGTAGTGAAGCAAAGCGATGCGCATTCGGTGGCAGGTGAATGTAAAGTGGTGATCGCGAAACGGCGATGCCGCGTGCGTGCCAGTGCTGCGGAGAGTGCTCAGCCAGTCCAGCGGCCACCCCATATATCGTCGCCTGCACTCTCCGCTTGCAAAGCGCTTGCGCGTTCCGTAATTTCCGCGCCCGTTTTCGGAAAGCCAGGGTAGCTCAGTGGTAGAGCGGGGGACTCATAAGCCCTAGGTCGGGAGTTC
>CAXSDZ010000120.1:0-13756 GCA_964235505.1 uncultured Chthoniobacteraceae bacterium | reverse complement strand
GCCGCGGGCGCACACCGCCTGTGAAAATCTCGTATTCCTTTTTACAAGACAAAGCCTGCGGGAGGAGAGCTCCCGCAGGCTGGAATTTGGCGCTGCCCATCGCAGCGAACAGAGAAAAGGCGGTGTGGCCTCGCCTTACTTGGTCGTGGTGGTCGTCGTCGTGCTGCGACGTTCTTCGATCACCGGAGCGGGAGCGGTGGTGGTGCTCGTGCGACGCTCCTCGATCACTGCAGCAGGCGCAGTAGTAGTGGTCGTCCGGCGCTCTTGCACTGCCGGTGCGGTGCCGCTGCTGACGGTTGTGGTTTTCTTCACCACTACTTGGCGAGCGATCATGCGGTCGCCTTCCTTGACGTAGCGGATGGTGACCGGCACACCTGTTTTGATGATGTCAGCCGCCACGGGAGCGCCCGCTTCATCGACATAGGTGACGGACTCGCCGACGATATAGCGCATCGGCGTGCTGGCACTTTCTGTGCGGACTGTGATCGCACTGCCAGGGGTGAAGTCGGTGATCGTGCCGCCTGAGGAAGTCGTCGTGACTTCCACGTCAGCAGCAGATGCAAAGGTGCCAAGGCTGAGGGTCGCGCTGAGCAGGAGACTGAGGGATTTTTTCATGGTGGTTCTTCTTTTTCTAATAGATCGGACCCGAAAAGGGCCAACACTCACCACATCGGGGCGACCGAAGCTTCCGGCTGTCTCAGGGCACACGCTGAACATCGGAGCAGGGCACCGAGTAAGGGCTGGATAAGACGGAGCAAATTGACGGCGAGGTGAGCGCTCGAATCCCTCATCTCGCCGGAGTCCGGCAACCCGGCCTTTGTTCCGCACCACCCTGTAGCTCCACCGTCAAATCAAACATTCCAGTTGGCAAACCTCGCAAGTCCGCTATCGTGCGCGGCTCTTTGATGGTGGCCATAGCTCAACGGTAGAGTCCCAGATTGTGATTCTGGTTGTTGCGGGTTCGAATCCCGTTGGCCACCCCACTTCCTCTGTCTCCGCTGGGGAACTCCGTGAACTGATCGAAGGGAGAACGTCCCATCCCGCCCTCAGTTCTGCCCCAGGGAGGCTACTTCAATTGCTCACGGCCGCCGCCCATCAGCTTCTGGTAAAGCGCCTTCACCGCCGCTCCCGCACCGAGGATCGCGACGATTGCGAACTTCTTCATCGCCAACAGGCCGACGAGCAGCACTTTGAAGACACCGCCTTTCGCCAGCACGCCTCCCGCGATCAGCGCAGCGATGCCATACGTGGCCACCTTGTCACTCCCCGGCTTGAAGTCTGCATAACGGTGGCCTTCCTGAAAATCGACCATCGATAGAATCGACGGCACGGCAGCGTCGATGTCCCTGAGCTGGCTCATCCCGGAGACTGCATTCAGCACCAGCACCCCTTTCCGCCCGAGCATGCGGATGTTGTAGTTGAGCGTATTCTCGTCCGAGCCTTCAAACTTCAACTCCTTCGCCCAGTGCAGCTTGTGCGCGGCGCTGTCGTAGCGCGGTGTTTCCGCCCAGCCCACCAGCTCGATCGCAGGGTAGCCATCCTTGGAGCGGGCGGCGTTCACTTCCTGCGTCCCTTCCTTCATCTGTTTGAGTAGGTCGCTGTAATTGATCTTCGCCGCGTCGTCATCCTTCACGTGGCCGTCCTCCTCATAAGTGATGATCACCGCCCACGAGCTGTCATCCAGCGGCGAAGTCTGCGCTGGCAGCAGCATGCCGAGCGGCCGGGCACCCGGCGGATTGCCCCACACCTTTGTGAGCACCGTCGCAGCGTCCTTGCCGTCGAGGAACCGGAACTCCGCTGGCACCTGCACTTTGGCAAGCCCGTCCTTCAGCGTGATTTCACCCTGCTGATAGTGGAGTTCATCGACCATCTTTTGCATTTGCGCACGCTGTGCTTCGGGCGCGGGCGGCTCATCGCCCATGGCAAAGCATGCGAGCGCGAGGAGGCAGAGACTGGCGGGAGCGGCGAATTTCATGGAGCGATGAAGTCTAAACTGAAGCAGGCGCGGATTTGCGCGCGCAAATAGGCACCGGCCTTCCTTATTTGCAAGGGGAAGCGCCCTTTGGTCGCGGCAGCGTCACTCGGCGGAGATCGGTGCGCCGGCAACCTCACCGCACCGATGGCTTTCCCGGCGCGAGCCATGGGCGCTCCTGCACCCGCTCGCAACATGCGAAACATTTGACGCGCCCGCACCTTTGCATGCTGATACTCAGCCCCCTTTCCGCACGAATGAACCCGCTCGAACAGCGCCTTCGCTACAAATTTCGCAACCCTCTCCTGCTGGCGGAGGCGCTCACGCACCCCAGCCTCGGGCACGAGACGCAGCGCCACCACTTCGACAATCAGCGGCTGGAGTTCCTCGGGGATGCCGTGCTGCAGCTCATCTACACGGAATACCTTTTCGACCAGTTCCCGGAGTTCACCGAGGGCCAGCTCACCAAGCTCCGCGCGCAGCTCGTCTCGCGCGAAGGCCTGCGCATCCACGCGCACACCCTCGGGCTCGGGCGCTACATCATGATGGGCCGGGGCGAGGAAGCCAGCGGCGGCCGGGAGCGCGCCTCGGCGCTGGCGGACGCGTATGAAGCGCTGGTCGGCGCGATGTATCTCGACAGCGATTACGTGACCGTGCGGCGGCTCGTGCTCACGGAAGCGCGGGAGCATCTGGAGACCATGGAAATCGATTCGCCGGACACGAATCCCAAAGGCCGCCTCCAGGAAATTCTCCAGGCCATTTCACCGCAAAGCCCGACCTATCCAATCATCGATCAATCCGGGCCCGAGCACGAAAAGCGGTTCGTGGCGACGATCGTGTGGCTCGGGCACGAACTCGGGGAAGGGGAGGGCCGCAGCAAGAAAGAAGCGGAAGTCGCCGCCGCCCGGGCCGCTCTTGCCCGGCAGCTTTGGCGGAAACTGGATCTCGAGCCGGCGCTCAGCGAGACGCGCGAAGTTGCGGAAATCGCGTCGCCTTCCCTCGACGGAGAGACGGGCGCTAGAGCGGTGAAAGAGAACGCGAATAATCCGCCAATAACTGCGAAATTCGCAGGATAACTGCGGAAAAAGCGGGGTTGTCGGGTGCAGCCACTTTCCCGTGCGGCGCTTATTCGCAGGCTGCACTCGGCGTGGAATGCAGGCCGGAGCGCAGCGGAACGCGATTTGGCGAGGTTGTTCACACAGTTAAGAAGAAGAAGAAAAGGGAGTCTTTCAAAAGGAAGCATCCCTAACCGTGTGAACAACTCGCGCAGTTCAGCGACGCAGGCGCTCCTCGCCACCGCCTTCCAGAAGGTCGCCGTGGGACAAGCTAAGGCGCGAGCAGCAGCCTACTTGCCTGCTTCCGTCGGAGCAGCCGCCGCGGCAGTCGCTCCCTTGGGGCGCACGATCACGGCGTAGCGATCGTATTCAAACTGGATGCTGGCGACCGAGCCGAGGTAGCGGAGCACTTCCGTGAAGGGCACGTTGGTGAGGCTCAGCGTCACCGTCTGCGTGTTCACCTGCTGATCGGGGAGCTGCACCACGAAGTTCACCGAAGCCGTGCCGCCGCTGGTCTTTGCGACGGTTTGTTTCAAGTATTCCAGCACGCTGCCGAGCGTCGCTTCTTTGAAATCGACCTTCGAGATCATGACGGCGGCGAGTTGCTTTTCCACGTCGTTGCCCTTTGGCGCCTTCTTCTTTGCCGCCTGGATCATGCGCAGATAGCCGAGGGCAGTCTGGTTGCGCGGATCGATCCGGTTGATGGTGCGGAACTGCTGCTCCGCCGCCTCAAGATCGCCGCGGAGATAGGCGGTCTGAGCATCGGAAAGGAGCTGCTGGGTGGTCTGCGCTGCGGCATGCGGCACGGCAGGCAGCAGCGAGGTGGCGAGGGCGAGCAAAAGGACGGGGAGAAGCTTCATGGCGAGGCGGAATGTGCATCATCCGACTTCCGAGAGCAAAAGGGAGTTTGCCAGCTCTCGATGACTTTGCGCAGAAGCGCGGCAGGCTGCGCGCCGTTCGGTCCTGCCCGGTAGTGGGAGAGAACAACGAACGCTGCGCACGACCGGCGCCCTACACGCGTTTTCTGGAGGATCTCTGCGCACGGCACCTGCCGCGTTGCCACGCTACTTCGCGGCCACGTCCACACACAGCAGCTCGCCTTCGTTGTTCTTCAAAAACAGCCGGCCCTCGGCGAGCGTGGGCTGCACCCAGCAGCGCTTCCCGAGCACCTTGGCGCGCGCCAGTGGCTTGAAGCCGGCGGGCGTCGCGTCGCACGTCACCAGCTCGCCCTTTTCCGTGAGCACGATGAGCTTGCCATCCGCCACGATGACCGAGCCGCCTTTGACCGATTTGTCCTCCCATTTTTCCGTGCCAGACGCGAGGTCGAGGCAGGTCAGGTTTCCACCTCCCACATTGCCATCGATCCCATACGCGTGCCCCTGCCAGAGCGCCGGCGTATTGATCTGCGAGCGGAGCGCCTTGTTGCGCCAGAGCTCCATCGCTTTGCCGCCCGCGACCTGCACGAGTGCGCAGCCCGCGTTGTAGCCGGAGGTGATGAAGACCTTGTCATCGCCCACCAGGAGCGGGGTGGCGGCATTCACGTCGTAACTCGTCTTCCATTCCGAGCGCCACAGCTCGCGACCGCTCTTCAAGTCGTAGCCGACGAGATGGTCGGCCTTCAGGATCACCACAGTCTGGACACCCGCGACATTGCCGATGACCGGGCTCGCATAGCCAGGCATGTCGCCGCCGCTTTTCCAAGCGACTGAGCCCGTCGCTTTGTCAAAGGCGACCGTGGAAGCGTCCGGGCCGCCCACGTCGCACACGAGCAGATTGCCGGCGGCGGTCGGCGAGCCGGAAAAGCCCCAGCCGGGCCGGCGACCGCCGAAGTCCTTTTGGAAGTGCGCATACCACACTTTCTTGCCCGTCGCGGCGTCGAGGCACCAGAGATCGCCCTCGTGGCTGACGGCATAAACGCGGTTGCCATCCACCGTCGGAGTGGAGCGCGGGCCGCCTTCAAACATGTTCGCGTCGAGCTTCAGCGGGAACTCGTGCCGCCACACGACTTTGCCGCTTTTCGCGTCGAGACACGTGATGCTGTCTTTGTTGCCCGCGTTGCCCATCGTGAAAGCGCGTCCGCCGCTCACGACGACCGCAGACGTGCCGGTTCCGACATCCGCCTTCCACAGCAGGCGCGGGCCGGCGGCGGGGAACTGCGCGCTGATGCTTTCAGGCGACGTGCCATTCATCGCCGGGCCGCGGTAGTGGGACCACTGGGCGTCGGCGGCGAGCGGGGAAAATGCGGAGAGGAGGGCGGCGAGAGCGAGGGTGCGAAAGGGCATGAGAGCGATGGGAAAAAAGAGTGCGGTTCTTTGGAAAGAGGGAGGCGTCTGCGGCGGGATGAACGTCGAACATCCAACATCGAACGCTGAACATCGAATGAAATGGGGCGGCGCAGACGCGTGCTTCGTTCACGTTCGGAGTTGAACATTCTATGTTCAGCTCCGCACAGCGGGCATGGCTTGCATGAAAGTGCGGTGCTTCACCCCACAGCCACCGCTTCCTCCTCTCCTGCTTCCGGCGTTTCCTCCACGCTCGGTTCATCCAAGAGCGCCGACTTTTCCTCCGCATGCAAACCGAACCGCGCCGCCACATCCGGCGCATAGCGGACGAGATCGCCGCGCAGCCGCAGCAGCGCAAGGTCTTTGCGCTTCGCCTCCAGCATGATGTCGAACTCCAGCCCAGCCAGCGTGCGGAGGAGCGTGGCGACTTCAAAAGGGTTATTATAATCCGCGTGGCTGGTCCACGTGGCGCGCTCGATCACGGTTTCCAGCTTGCCGGTTTTGCGGTTCTTGCGTTTGCGCTCCTTCAGCTCGGTGCAGGGCGAGGAAAGGTGGATCTTTGGCCGCACACCGGCACGCCAGGAACGGATGAACCGCTCCACCGTCGGCCGCAGCTCCAAGCCTTGCGGGTTCAAACACCAGAAGTGCTGGAAGTCGAAGATCAGCGGCACGCCGCAGCGATCGTGAATCCAGAGCACATCCGCGGCGGAAAAGGAAACGTCGTCATTTTCCAGCACGAGGCGGCGTCGCACGGCATCGGAAAGCACGCTTTCATAAGCACGCACCCAACGCTCTCGCGCATTCTCCCGTTCACCATAGACGCCGCCGGTGTGGATGATCACCACCGCCTCCGGACCGAGTTCCATGCGGTCGAGCATCTCGACCTGGCTCTCGAGATCCCACGCGCTTTTCTTCACCAGCACAGGATCCGGCGAGTTCATCACCACAAACTGCGAGGGGTGAAACGAGAGCCGCAGCCGGAGTTCCTTCGCGCGTTTCCCCAGAGCGCGCAGGTCCGCATCGCACTCCGCGATTTGCCGGTGAAACTGCGGCATGTCCGGGTGCGTCGCATACGGAGCGATGTCCGAAGACATGCGATACATGCGGATATCGACGCGATCGAGATACGAGAAGATCTCGTGCAAATACCCGAGTGATACGCGCAGGTGCGGGTCGCTCTGCCAGCGGCGCGCGTCGTTGCTTTTGAGCTCCGGCTCTGTCTGTCCGAGCACCTTCACGGCAAAGCCGAGCTGCATCGGCCGATCGACCGTAAGCGCCGCTTGCGCCGGCTCGGCCGCCTTCTTCCCGCCCTTGCGAGCACTCACTTTTTGCGCAGCTCCGAAGGCTTGTGCGCCGCGAGTTTTCCCGATTTCTCGGACTGCACGAGCACCTCGGGATTGTCTTTGGAAGCCGCCACCTTGTGCCCCTTGATCTTCATCGGCGCGGTGAGCGTCTTCTTCACCTTGCCGACCGTCTCGCCCTGCGGTGTATCCCAAGCGACGCGGTCGCCAGCCTTCAGCGGTTTTGTAGCCATAGTGGGAATGGCTACGCGCCCGCTCCGCCGGTCGGATGCGCGGGTGCCGCCGGGATTACGTGATCAAACGAAGCGTGAACGGGTAGCGGTAAGCCACGCCCTCATTGGCCTTGATGGAGCCTAGGATGCCGATCGCCAGCGAATAAACTCCGAGCGCGATCAGCATGGGAATCCCGATGCAAAGGAAGCTCAGCACAAAGCAGCCGAGAGCCACGATGGTAATGGTGATTTGGAAGTTCAGCACTTCTTTGCCCTGATCATTGATGAACGCAGAGCCTTCGCGTTTGATCAGCCACAGGATCAGTGGGATGAGCACATTTCCACCCGGCAGCCCGAGGCCTGCGCTCCAAGTGCCGATCAAACCACCGAGGTGGATCAAGGTCGCCCAGAGCCGCTCATCCTTGGTGGAAGAGATCAGTGGCACCGCGGGTGCCCCGGCTGAGAAGTGCGGCGAAAAGGCACTGCCTGCCACGGGTGGCGGCCCTGCGATGCCAGGATCTGCCACGGGTGGCGGGGTGGGAGGTGGCGCGGTGAACGTCTCAGGAGCGGGAGCCGGAGCCGGCGGAACTGGTGGCGCCGCGCTTTCTATCGGAATCTCCGCCGCGGGCGTCGGAATGATGATGGGCGGCGGAAGGGGCGGGGCCGGATCCGATCCAGGCGTGGGGTTCTGGTCCATGGCGACCGTGTTTATCGCCAGGCGCCGCGACACTTACAATCCTGCTTTCGGGCATACGTCGAGGCCGGCACACACCCTGGCGTTTGCACTTCGCCCCGCGTCCGATTCTCTTTCCTACCGCTATGGCCACTTACATCTACGAGACCACCGATCCTGCCCAGCCCGCGCGCCGCTTTGAGCTTCAGCAGAGCATGAAGGACGCGCCGCTCACGCACGATCCTGAAACGGGCGAGCCGATCCAGCGCGTGATCACCGGCGGATTCGGCTACCTTTCTGGGCGCGGCAATGCGCCGACGGACAGCGACATGCGCCCGAGCAGCGGAGGCTCCTGCGGCAGCGGTTGCGGTTGCCACTGAGCCCGCTCGCATTCTCCGCCGCCTTATTTTAAGCTCCCCCCTCCATGCTCACCGAATACATCCGCCGCGCGATGCACCACGCCCATTACGAGCTGATGGAAAACGGGCGCTTCTTCGCCACGATCCCGCCATGCCAGGGGCTCTGGGCCGAGGGAGCGACGCTGGAAAGCGCGCGGGAGGATCTGCTGGGCACTCTCGAATGCTGGCTGATCGTCGGCTTCCGTCACGGTGATGACGTGCCGGTGATCGATGGCATTGATCTCAACCAGACGGAGTATGCCGAAGCCGCTCAAGTGGCGTGAACTTGTGCGGCGCTGGAGGGCGCATGGCTGGAGCCCGCCCGAGTCGGGCGGGACTCATCTCGCGATGTGGAGAAACGGACGCAAACTCTCCATCCCGAAGCCGCATCGCGGCGACATCGATTGGTCGCTCACCAAGCTCATCCTAGAGCAGGCGCAGATTTCGCGCGCCGACTGGGACGCCACGGAGTAGCGCCAAAGCGCTCTTGTATTCTCCCTTTGCGCCGCGTCGCCGTTTCCGCTTTTGTCCCCGCTCCGCATGTCCAGCACTTTGCCAGAGAAGCCGCCGCGCTCGCCCATCGGCCTCATTTTTCTCACGCTCTTCATCGATATGATCGGCTTCGGGATCGTGATCCCGGTGCTGCCGCTCTACGCGGAAGGGTCGCGCTTCAACGCCACCTCGACGCAGCTCGCGTGGATCGTCGGCATTTACTCCCTGCTCCAGGTCGTCTGCGCGCCGCTGCTCGGGCGCGTGTCGGACCGCGTCGGGCGCAAGCCGGTGCTCACCGTTTCCATCATCGGCACGGCGATCGGCTTTCTCATCCTCGGCTCGGCCACGACTGTCTGGATGCTGCTGCTCGGGCGGATCATCGACGGCATTTCCTTCGGGAATATCTCCACCGCGATGGCGTGCATCGCCGACAGCACCACGCGCGAGAGCCGCTCGAAAAACATGGGCCTCGTCGGCGCGGCGTTCGGCCTCGGCTTCATCATCGGCCCGGCGATTGGCGGCGTGCTTTCGCGCTACGGCGTCGGCGTGCCGTTTTACTTTGCGGCTGGACTGGCGCTGGTGAATGCCGCGCTCGTGGCGCTGCGCCTGCCCGAGACGCTCACGCCGGAAGCGCGAGCCCAGGCGAGCGACCGCGCCAGTATTGCGGAGGTGTTTTCGGGAGGGCGCGCCGGGCTCGTTTCCATCATCCTGCTCTCGCAGCTCGCAGGCATCACCGGCTTTTCCGTGATGACTGCGCTCTTCGCGCTCTTTTGCCGGCACCGGCTTACGGACAGCGCGGGGCAGCCGTATGATGCGGCGCACGTCGGCTACATCTTCGCCTTCGTCGGCCTGCTCGGCGCGATCATGCAGGGCGGCGTCCTGCGGCGTCTGCTGCATCGGCCGATCGAAAAACCGCTCGCCGTCATCGGCACCATCGTCCTCGCTTTTTCCATGGCCTGGCTCGCCTGGAGCTACTCCCTCACCGCGGTGCTGCTCGCCTGCGCTGGCATCTCGATCGGCAACTCCCTTTCCACCCCGACCCTGAATGGCCTCGCCTCGCGCCTCACCGATCCGCACTGCCAGGGCCGGCTCATGGGGCTGATGCAAAGCGCCGGCGGGATGGGCCGTTTCCTCGGGCCGATGCTTGGCTTTGGCCTGGTGGCTTGGGATCCCGAAGCGCACTACGCGCGCACCGCTTTCCTCGCCAGCGCCGCGCTGCTCGCCTTCGATGCGGTGCTGCTCGTCGTGCTCCGGGTTCCCGCTACGGCGCCAGTGGAAACCACGCCAGCCGGCGAGCCCGCCGCGGTGCCGGAGATGTGACCGCCGCTCTTCGTCCTTTTCTTCATCCTCATCCTCATCCTCCGCGCCTGAGAAACAGATGAGGATGAAGAAAAGGACGAAGAGAGTTTTCCGCGCCCTTCCTAAAGTTCAACCAATTCGCAATCCATGACCCTCCCACTCGAAGACAACTTCAACGATCTCCTCGGCAAAGCCGCGCGTGGTTTGAAGCTTTCCGAAGCCGACCTCGCCACGCGCACCGGCCTCGACGCCGACCGCGTCCACGCCGTTTTTGCCGGTGAGTTCGACGCCACTGCCGTGCGCAAACTCGCGCCGCTCCTCGGCCTGAACGCCGACGCCCTCACCGCCATCGCCAACGCGGCGTGGCGCCCCGAGCCGGTGGAACTCGACGGCCTCGCGCACTTCAACACGCAGTGGGAAGACATGACCGTGAACTCCTACCTCGCGTGGGATGCCGCGAGCAAAGAAGCCGTAGCTTTCGATACCGGCGCGGACTCGGCGGGCATGCTCGACCTGCTGCGCGACCGCGGCCTCACGCTCCGCGTGATCCTGCTCACGCACACCCACGGCGACCACATCTTCGACCTCGACCGCTTCAAGTCCCGCACCGGCGCGCCCGCCTTTGTTGGCGACCGCGAGCCGCTCGACGGCGCGGAATCCTTTGCCGCCGGCCGCACTTGGGAAGTGGGCAAACTGCGCATCGAATCGCGCCTCACGTGGGGTCACTCGAAGGGCGGTATTACCTTTGTCGTCCACGGTCTCGCGCAGCCCGTCGCCATCGTCGGCGACTCCATCTTCGCCGGCTCGATGGGCGGTGGCGGCGTCTCCTACGACGACGCGCTCCGCTGCAACCGCGAGCAAATCCTCACCCTGCCCGGCGACACGATCCTCTGCCCCGGCCACGGCCCGCTGACCACTGTCGGCGAGGAAAAGCAGCACAACCCGTTCTTCGCGTAGCCGCCTCGACCGCTGCTCCGCACCGGTGCGCGCCCGCCCGTTTTTTTGCGCGATCATCCCTCGATGTGGGTCTCGGAAATCTTCTACTCCGTCCAAGGCGAGGGCGAGTTGGTCGGCGTGCCGTCGGTCTTCATCCGCACCGCCGGCTGCAATCTGCGCTGCACCTGGTGCGACACGAAATACGCTTCTTGGGAGCCCGAGGGCGCGCACACTTCTCTCGATGATCTCGTGGCCGAAGTGCAGCGGCAGACTGCGGCGTCGCATGTCGTGCTCACCGGCGGCGAGCCAATGATTGCCAAGGAAATGCCGACACTCGCCGCTCGCCTGCGCGAGCTGGGAAAGCACATCACGATCGAGACGGCAGGAACAATCCCCCCGCAGGGGGTCGCCTGCGACCTCGCCTCGCTCAGCCCGAAACTCGCGCACTCCACTCCGCGCGCTGGCGAGATTTCCGCCGACTGGATCGCGCGCCATGAAGCCGACCGGCTCCAGCCCGCCGTGCTCCGCGAGTGGATCGAGCGCTACAGTTTTCAGCTCAAGTTTGTCGTCGCCGATGAAGCCGACCTCACCGAAATCAAAGCGCTGGTCAGCAGCATCGGCGTCCCGATTCCGCCGCACAAAATCCTGCTCATGCCCGAAGGCATCGACACCGCTACCCTCGCCGCGCGCCGCGCCTGGCTCGTGGAAGTTTGCAAAGCCCGCGGCCACCGCTTCTGCGACCGCCTGCACGTCACCCTCTTCGGCCACACGCGCGCGACGTAAGAAAATTTAGGAAGGAAGATTTAGGATTTAGGAAGTGGCCTGAATCCAAAGCACTTCCTAAATCCTAAATCTTCCTTCCTAAATCCCCAATGCCTTTCCGCATCTGCAAAACCTTTGAAATCGAAAGCGGCCACATGCTTTCCAAGCACCCGGAAAAGTGCCGCTTCCCGCATGGACACACGCGCAAAGTGGAGTTCACGCTGGAAGCCGACGCGCTCGATGCGAGCGACATGGTGTGCGATTTCAAGGTCGTGAAAGAGCTCGTCGGCGAGTTTCTGGAAAGCCTCGATCACGCGCTCTGCATGAACACCGCCGACCCTCAGTTCGCGCACCTGCGCGAGACGTATGGTGATCGCATCATCCCCTTTGAAAATGCGGACCCGACGACCGAAGTCATGGCCGCAACCATCTTCCGCCATTTCAAAGCAGCACTCACCAAACGAACCGCCAGCGCCCACGAGCCCTACCCTGTGCGCCCCGCCGTGCGCGTGGTAAAAGTGCGCCTGTGGGAGACCAGCTCCTCGTGGGCGGAGTATTGGGAGTAAACCCGTCTCAGCTCGCGCTCGCGGCCTCGAGCGGCAGTGAGTCGGGTTTCCAAAGGTGCTCGGTGGAATGCACATGCGTGTCCCCGTCTTTGCCGTTGCGCGACAGTTCAATCGTCCGCAAGCAAGTTCCGGCACCCGAGGGGCGGAGTTCCACGGCAAGGTAGTCGAACAGCGCCCGCTCATGCACAGCGAGCACGAGCTGCCGCCCGGACCGGGCGCCGATCTCACGCAGGAGGCTGGCCAACTGCACCACATGCACGTCGTCCATGCTTTGCACGG
This sequence comes from uncultured Chthoniobacteraceae bacterium, assembly GCA_964235505.1. GTDB lineage: Bacteria > Verrucomicrobiota > Verrucomicrobiia > Chthoniobacterales > Chthoniobacteraceae > CAXSDZ01. The sequence continues at coordinate 1,529 of CAXSDZ010000120.1, read as the reverse complement.
GATCGTCGAGCACCAGCACGTGGTGGCGCGGCTGCTCCACCAGATGCAGAGCGAGAAAAAGCGAAAGCGCCGCCGTGTTAAGATTGCCCGACGACGCGACCGACGCAATCTGCCGGAAGGCGGGCGTCCCTTCGTCGATCCAGCCCTCGATCGTGGTCCGAATGCGCCCGTGCTTGAATTCCGGTTTGCCCAGCCGCGGACGAAAGCGCTCGTGCCGCGCGAGTCGGCGGAAAAGGTCGTCCCACAGTCGGTTCAAGTTTTCGTTGAAGACCTGGTCGAGCAGCGCGGTCATCGCGCGTTGCGCGGCCTTGGCCACGGTGCTCGCGGTTTCTTTGCGCGCGCGGATTTGCCCGAGCGCGGCGGCGCTGCTGCGCAGCCGCGTTTCCAGATCACCCAGCTCCCGGTCGAGTTCCGTCAGCTCCGCGCCGGTGCGATGTGCGGCAGCGAGCGTCTCGCGCAGGCGCGCTTCGCCACGCTGGCGGGCTTCGATTTCCGTTCGCGCCTTGGCCAGCGCAGCACCCGCGCGGACGGCCAGCGCGCCCGCCTCGCCTGTGAGGATCGTGACGCTCAAGCCAGCCTCGGTCGCGACGGCACGGATTTCCGCTTCCGCTTCCTCGCGCTGTCGCGCGCGTGCCGTGGCGACTTGTTCTTTCGCCCTCAGCTCCGCCGCTTGCACGCGCAGCTCGTTCCATCGTTCGCGTTGAGGGCGCGCAGCGGCGCATGCTTCGATTAGAAGTTTCACCGCGCGGCACATTTCCTTCGTGCGGCCTTGCTGGTCGGCTTCCGCCTTCAGACGAGCGGTGCGTTCGGCCAGCTCCCGCTCTGCTTCGGCGCGGCGCGCATCTGCCTCCCGCCGCTGTTGCGCCCGCTCTTGCAGTGACCGCAACTCCCGATCCGCACGCGAGAGTTCCGCTTCCACCCGGCGATGCAGCGGCCCTGCTGCGAGCTCCGCATAATCCCGACCGCACACCGGACAATCATCCCCGTGCGCGTGCCCGGCGGCGAGGGTGAGAAAATCGACCCAGCGCACTCCTTCGAGCAGATCGGCCTGCGCCGGGAGCGGGATGGCCTCGCATGCTAGGCGGAGCGCCGCAGCTCGTTTGCGAATGATTTTCAAATCCGCCTGCGCTTGAGTGTCGGCAGCGCGCTGGGCTTCAAGTCGCGCCAAGTGGGTGTGCAGTTCCACCTCGCGCTTCTCCAGCTCAGCGGCAACGTCGGTTGCCTGTGAAGGGCGAGTGCCGAGCGCTCGCAATGTCTCGTGGCAGCGCGCCACGAGGGGCTGGAGCGCGGTATCGAGCTGGCTTTGCTCGCGCTCGATCTCCGCGCGGGCGGCAGGCAGCGCGCGGGCGGTGTCGGCATTTTCGTCCTCCAGCCCGCGCAGGGCGACGGCCCGCGCCAGCCGGCCATCCAGGGCTTGCAATGCCACCACGCGGGGCGCCAGCGTGGCTGAAGAATCATCCGCCTCCTCCAGCCGCGCGCGCACTCCGGCGAGCGACCATGGCGCGGACGGCGCGGGATCGCCGGTGGCG
>CAXSDZ010000119.1:6432-13865 GCA_964235505.1 uncultured Chthoniobacteraceae bacterium | reverse complement strand
AGCTGATCGCGCGCGGCGGCAGCGGCGCGGTGTATCGCGCGCGGCAGGTGAGCCTGAATCGGGTCGTCGCGTTGAAGATCCTTTCCGCGGCAGATGCGAGCGGGGCGGACTTTCTGGAGCGCTTCCGCATGGAGGCGGAAGCGGCGGCGAGCCTGCGCCATCCGCACGTCGTCGCGGTGCATGGCTTCGGCGAAGTCGCGGGCGAATACTTTCTCGCGATGGAGCTGATCGCGGGCGGCTCGCTGAGCCGGCGGGCGGAGAAAGTCTTCGCGCCGGAAAAGGCCGCGCGGCTCGCCGCCACGGTCGCGCGCGCGGTGCATCACGCGCACCAGCGCGGCATCCTGCATCGCGACATCAAGCCGGGAAACATCCTGCTCGATGAAGCAGGCGAGCCGCATCTCGCGGACTTCGGATTGGCGAAGCTGATCGCGCGCGATTCCGCGATCACGCGCACCTCGGCGGTGCTGGGAACGCCTTCCTACATGTCGCCGGAGCAGGCCGCTGGGCGCACGCGCGAGATCACCACGGCGGCGGATGTGTATGGGCTCGGCGCGGTGCTTTACGACCTGCTCACGGGCGAGCCGCCCTTCGCCGGCGGCACCACTCTGGAGACGGTGCGCGCGGTCGTCGAGCGCGAGCCGAGGCGGCCTTCACTCTTGAATCCAGCGGTCGATCGCGACCTCGAAACTATCTGCTTGAAGTGCCTGGAAAAAGAGCCTGCGCGGCGCCCCGGCTCGGCGGAAGCGCTGGCGGATGATCTCGACCGCTGGGCGCGCGGCGAGCCGATCCTGGCGCGGCCGATCACGGCGCCCGAGCGGGTGCGCAAATGGGCGCGGCGGCATCGCGCGCGCGCCGCGCTTTTGGCGGTGGCGCTGCTGGCGACGCTCGTCATCGCGGTGGTTTCGACCTGGCTGAATGTGCGGCTTTCCACCGCGCGGAAAACGATCGCCGCGCAGGCCGAAACGCGGCGCGCGGAGCTCGCGGCGCTGCACGTGGCGACCGGCAATCGGCTGGCGGAAAACGGCGAGCCCTTCGCAGCGCTGGAGTCTTTCGTCGAAGCCGCGCGGCTCGATGCGGCGGACCCGGCGCGGCTGGTGATGCACCGCGACCGCTTCGCCTTCACGCTCGCGCAGGCTCCGCGACTGGAGCTCCAGCTCCAGCACGCCGGCGCGGTGGCGAGCGCGAGCTTTTCGCCCGACGGAAAGCGCATCGCCACCGCCTGCGCGGACGGCACCGCGCGCGTGTGGGATGCGGCGACGGGCGAGCCGCTCACGCCGCCGCTCGTGCAGTCCGCGCCGCTGCGCTGGGCTGGCTTTTCCCCGGATGGCGCGCTGCTCGCCACCCGTGCGGAGAGCGGCGCGACGCAGCTCTGGCGCAGCGACACCGGCGCGCCCGCGGGCGGTCCGTGGCCCGGCGAACCGCTGCTGAAGCCCAGGCACGCGTCCGGCGTCGCGCTCGCCTGGAGCGAGGATGGGCGCTCCCTCGCGGTGCCGGGAATCCACCAGGTCGTGCTGCAAAACGTGGCGGGCGAGCCGGGGCAGCAGCGCGCCATCCCCATCGATTCCGCAGTCACGCAGGTTTTCTTTTCGCCGGACGGCGCGCAGATCGCCGTGCTCGGTGAGTCGACTGGGGAAATCTACGATGTCGCGACCGCGCAGCGCACCGGCGTCGTCCACCCCGGGAGCACGCTGCGGAATGGGGCGTGGTCGCCGGATGGCGCGAAGCTCGCCTTTTCCGATAGTGCTTTCCGCGCGCTCCTTTCAGACGCACAGAGCGGCGTGCAGCTTGCGGCGCCTCTCGCCCATGATGGGATGGTCGCCGGCTGCCGCTTCAGCCCGGATGGGCGCGCGCTGCTGACGTGGAGCTTCGACAATACGGCACGCCTTTGGGATGCGCAGAATGGCCGGCTCCTCGCACCAGTCATGCGGCATCGCGGGCCGGTGCGCGCGGCGGCCTTCAGCCCGGATGGGCGCCGCATCGCGACCGCGAGCGAAGATGGCACCGTGCGGCTGTGGGACGCGGGCACGGGCGAGCGCCTCGGCGCGCATCTCCCCCACGGCGGCGCGGTCCTGGACGTGGCGTTTTCCCCGGATGGTGAGCGCGTGGTGGCGGCGGGTGCGGACGGCGCGGCGCGGGTCTGGCGCATTCCCGCGGGCGGCACCGCTCGCGGAGCTTGGGCGCATGGCACACCGGTGGACACCGTGGCGCTCAACCCGGATGGGGCGCGGGTCGCCTCGTTCGGGCTGGATGCGCGCGCCCGGGTGTGGGACGTGGCGAGCGGCACGGAAAAGTGTCCGCCGCTGGAGCATCCCGGGCGTGTGGTGGATGGCGGCTGGCTCGACTCGCGCCGGCTGGCGACCCTGTGCGGCGACGGGCAGTTCCGCGTGTGGGATGCGGTGGAAGGGCGGGAGCTTTCCCAGGCTCCGGCGCCGCGGGAGATCAGCAGCGGGAAGTTCCAGGGAAACTTCTATTTTTGCCGCTCGGAGCACCGCCCGTCCGAGCTGTGGGACCCGGCGGCGGGGCAGCGCCTCGCGGTGCTGGGGTCGGGCTTCGGAGTGGTGACGGCGGTGCGGGCGGACGGGCGGCAGTTCCTGGCGTGGAACGGCCGCGAGCTGCGTGTCCTCGCGACGGCGACGGGCGCGCCGGAGCATCCTTCGATCTCCCTCGGGCGTCCGGTCACGCTCGCCGTGCTCAGCGCGGATGGGGCACGCATCGCGGTGGGCTACGCGGACTTTTCCGTGGAAGTGCTCGCAAGCGCGAGCGGCGCACGGATCGCGGGTCCGCTGCGACACGTGGCGGACGTGCGCACCGCTCTTTTCACCCCCGACGGCCGCATCCTGGCCACGGGTAGTTATGACCGGACGCTGCGCTTGTGGGACGCCGCGACGGGCGAAGCGCTCGGTGCGCCGCTCGTGCATGGCCGGTTCGTGCTGGACATCGTCTGCCGCGCAGATGGCCGCCTTTTTGCCACGGCGAGCAGCGACGGCTTCGCGCGGGTGTGGGAGATCCCCCCAGCGCCGGAGGGCGTGGAGGCCATGGCGCGGGAAGCGCGGCGGCTGAATGGAGGCGGGGAGCCGGTCGGGCAAAGATAACCCGTCGAATTCCTGCCACAGAATGCGCGCGGCGCTTCATGGATGGGGAAGATGACACCCTTCACCGCCCCTTTTTCCACCGCGTCCCTCCGCCGCCTTGCCCTCGCCGGCCTCGCCTGCACCGCCGCGCTCGTGCCCGCGCGGGCCGCCACCTTCAACTGGAAAGGCGGCGGCGCGGACAATTACTGGAGCACGACTGCGAACTGGGTGGAGAACGCAATCCCGCCCAGCGACCTCCTCAACACCGACCTCATCTTCGGCAGCATTGCGGCCATTTTTCCGAGCATTACGCCCGCCTACAGCATCCGCTCGCTCACCTTTTCCACCGGCGCGAGCGGGTATGCTTTCGACAGCGGCCCGCTCACCCTCGGCACCGGTGGCATCACGGAGAACGCCGCCGCCGCACAGGGATTCAGCGCGCCGGTCTTCCTCGGCGCGGCACAGACATGGACGCTCGGCAGCGGCGCGGGCGCTCTCTCTTTCGGCGGCGGAGTGAACACGACGGGCGGACCTGGCAAAGTCGCCCACGCGCTCACGATCAACGCGCTTTCCACGGCAGGAGGCGGCAATATCATCGACGGCAACTTTTCGGGTGGCGGCAGCGTGACGAAGACCGGCGCGGGCACGCTCACGCTGAGCGGGGCGAACACCTTTTCTGGCGGTGTGACGCTGGCCACCGGCACGCTCGCTGCGGGCCACGATGCCGCGCTGGGCACCGGCGCCCTCGGTGTCTCGGTCGATGCGACGCTTTTTGCCGCGGGTGCCAACCGCACGCTGGGCAACGCCATCGCGCTGAGCAGCGGGGCGACGCTTTCGCTCGCCAACGACCCTGCAGGCGCGCGCGGTCTGACGCTCAATGGTGCCATCACTGGTGCGGGCGGGCTGACGGTCCAGGTGCCCGGCGCGACCGTCTCGCTCGGTGGCAGTCAGGTGGCGAACACTTTCACCGGGCTGACCAGCGTGACGGGCGGCACGCTCCGATTGAACAAGGATTCCGGCATTCGCGCACTGGGCGGCGGTCTCTCCATTGGAAATGCCACGAGCCCCGGCGCACCGGGCAGCGCCGTCGTGCAGCTTGGGAACAACGCCCAGACCGGCAATGCCACGGCGGTTTCCTTGTATGCTGACGGCCTTTTTGATCTCGGGGGACGCCCGACGGTTATTGGCACGCTCACCATGAGCGGCGGGGAAGTGCGCATCGGCAACGGCGGCCTCAATCTGGCTGGAGACGTGAACATCAACGCCACTGCGAATGGCTCCCTCATCACCTCCACGGCTTTGGCCACCAGCCTGTATCTGGGCACCACTCGCACCTTCACGGTGGCTGACGGAGCGGCCGCTTACGACCTCGACCTGCGGGCGAACGTGGGTTCCGGCACTTTGGCCAAGGCTGGCGCAGGCACGCTGCGTCTCACCGGCAGTTTCAACGCGTCCCTTGCTGTCGTCCTGCAAGCCGGCACCTTGGCCGTGGCCAGCAACGACGCGCTGGGCTCCACAGGCCAGGCCTTCACTCTCGCCGGCGGCACGGTAGTCGCGGATCTGGGGGACCATTCGTTGTTGAACCCAGTTGACGTCACGGGAAACGCCACGGTTGGTTCCATTGTGGACGGCACGCCTCGCGCGCTGAGCTTCACCGGGGCGGCGAGCCTCGCCGCTGGGGCGACATTGACGGTGAGCAACAACGCGGCAACAAGCTTCACGGGCGTCGTCTCCGGCGCGGGCGGCATCGCAAAGACGGGGAACGGCACGCTGACCCTCAGCAACGCGGCGAACACTTTCTCCGGTGGCGTGACGCTCAACGGCGGAACGCTGGCAATCGCTGGTGAAGGCAGCCTCGGAGGCGGGGCAAGCGCGCTCACCTTCAACGCGGGCCGGCTGCTCTTCATGGCCAATGCGACCACGGCGCGGACCTTTACCCTGAGCAACGCGGCGACGCTCGCCCCAGCCGCCGGGACCACGCTGACCTACGGCAGTGGCGCGGTCGTCAATGGCGGCTTTCTGGGCGTGGGCGGCACGCATGCCTTCGCGGGCGGCTCCGCGCTCAACGGCTCGATCACCGCGCTCGGGAGCACGGTCACCACGGCGGGCGCGGTCGCTTTGACCAATGCCACCGTGCGCGGGGCTGTGACGGTCGCCACCGGCAGCACGGTGGCCGCGACGGGAGCTGTGCTTTCCAGCGCCGGCACGCTCGCGGTCAGTGGCACGGTGAACAGCACCGGCTTTGAAATCGGCGGGGTGCTGCGGGTGGAATCAGGCGGTGTGATAAGTAATACGGGTTCGGCCTTGGTGCTCGGCGGCGGTTCGCGGACCACCGTGGCAGCGGGCGGCTCACTGCGCACGGCAGCAGGCGCGGGGACGACGATCGAGCTGAACGGCGGACTGCTCGTGGTGAATGGCTCGCTGAACGGCACCGTCGGCGCGGTGACTTACGGCACGACGAATGTGAACTACGGCGGCACGTTAAAGGGCGCGGGCAGCTTCGGCGCGGTCGCTGTTTCCGATGGCGGCCGGATTTCACCCGGCAACTCACCGGGCGCGGCGAGCGTCTCGGCCCTCACCTTTGCCCCGGGCGGGCGCTACGATTTCGAGCTGAACTCGGCCCATGCGGCTCCCGGCATCGGGGCGGATTTTCTCGCTGTCACTGGCACGCTCGATCTTGCCGCCGGCACGACTCCGAACAGCCGCTTCACGGTCGGCCTCTTCACCCTCGACGGCTCGACCAGTCCTGCCGCGCTCACGGACTTCGATCCCAGCCAGCCCTACCGCTTCCTGCTCGCGACGGCAGCGGCGATCACTGGGTTCAGCGCGGGCGAATTTGCGGTGGACACGAGCGGGTTTCTGAACGGCACGGCAGGCGGCGCGTTTGCCATAGCGCAGGAGGCAAATCCGGGAGGTGGCAGCGATCTCGTGGTGCGCTGGACGCCGGTGCCGGAGCCGAACGCCGCCGCGCTGCTGCTGGCCGGTGCGGCGCTCGGACTCGCACGGCGGCGGCGGTGATCCCGGGCTGCACGCGGGTACCGCCCCGCGCTCGCTTCGTGCTGTTTTGGCGGAGAAAGTCCGGCCCGTTCCACGTTGTTCAAACCACCGGATAACTCTCATGTTCTCTGAACTCTCCTCCTGCCGCATCCGCGCCGCGCGCTCTGCCTTTGTAGCCTGCGGACTCCTTGCCCTGAGCTGCCTCGCTGCTTCTCCGACTGCCAGCGGTCACGGCACGCTGCTGGGTGATCGCATGTATCAAGTGCGCGCGGCGGGGCCGAACGGCAACACGCCCGCAGCTTGGAACGGCTCCTATTACACTTGGAACCAGAACTCGCAGAACTTCCCGGGCTACGCCGCGCCCGGCTTCTCCTACGCGAGCGCCGTTCCGAACGGAAAGCTGGCCAACGCCGGGATCAACGACGGTGTGCAGACCGCGCTCGATTTTTCCGGCCTGAACACGCCGAGCGCCGGCTGGCAGGCGCTCTCCGCATCGGCGGGCGGCACGCTCCCGCTGCACTGGCTTGCCACCGCGCCGCATGACCCGTCGTATTTCGAGGTCTTCTTCACGAAGCCGGGCTTCGACATCACCACCGGCGTGCTCACGTGGCAGGCGCTGGATTATCTCGGGCGCTGGGCGATCGGCGACGCCGCGCACCCGGTGACAAACAGCACCGGCTCGAGCCCCGCGGGCGGCAGCCTTCTTTCCTACGACTGGAACATCCCCATCCCCGCGACCGCCAGCGGGCGCGAAGCCGTGCTCGTGATCTGGCAGCGGCAGGATCCTGCGGGCGAAGCGTTTTTCGCCTTGCAAGACATCTCGGTCGCTCCCGTGCCGGAGTCGGCGTCGCTGGCGATGCTGCTCTTTAGCGCCGCGGCGCTGCTCGCCCGGCGGCGCACGTGTTAGCGGAGAGGGCTACACCACCGCGCCGGCTTCCTTCATAAGGCGGAGATTGACGAGGCGGCTGCCGAGAGCATCGTCCTCGGAGTTGCCACCGAGGCGGAAGAATTCCCCGTGGCCGCCGAGCGCCTGGTAGTCGCGCCAATCCGCCAGCGCCTGCGCTTTTTGCACGGGGGTCTGGACGGCGGTGTAGGGCAGCTCTTTGAGGATTTTGTCTAGCTCCGCCTGCCCGCCGAACTGCTGCAGCCTGGCGTCGCCGAGGATCCTCGCTTTGTCTGCAAAAGGCAGGCTTTCCGCGCCCGGCTGGAGGGCCTTCACCGCATTGTCGCCGCCGAGTTTTTCATACTGCTCCACGACCAATCCGACGGCGACGGGTGTCATCTTCGGGAAGGTCGCATTGGCCGCCCGGCCCTTGTCCGCGTGGTAACCAGACATCAGGGTGTTCAAGGAGGCATACGCGTTGC
>CAXSDZ010000119.1:0-6422 GCA_964235505.1 uncultured Chthoniobacteraceae bacterium | reverse complement strand
GGGTCTTTCCGGCAATGTTGATTCTGTCCGCGGGCAGGTCTTTGAGCGTCACGAGCATCTCGTCCACACGCTTGCGCATCGCCGGGTTCTCGGTCTTCCCTTTGTAAATCTTCAGCACCTGCGCCGGGTGCTGCCGCGCCCAGGTGCCAAAGACCATGCCGAGGCTGGTGCCCCAGCCGAGGTCCTGGAGCGTCTTCGTCACTTTGGCGGAATCGCTTTCCCAGAGCGCCTCGAATTCCTTGCGCGCGGGCGTGCGGCTTTTTGCAGCGGCAATGGCGGTGTCCATTTCGCCGTCCATCGCGTTGTCCGCAGAGTCGAAAATCTTCTCCAGGTCGTTCACGTAGGCATCCTGGATTTCCGCGAGCGTGAGCTGGCCGGCGGCTTTCTTCAGGAACTGGATCGAGCGCTTGGTGAGCTTGAAGTTTTCATCGGAAATCTGCGCCGCGCCCGCCGCGTCGGGATGCAACTTGGCGACGGCGGCGAAGGATTGCTTCATGCCGGCAATCACCGCGTCCGGGTCGATCTGCTGGATTTTGTCCACCATCTCCGGTGCCATCTGCTTGTCGGCGCCGGGCATTTTCGCGAGCGCGCTGTGGGAGGCGCCGAGCTGCATGCGGCGCGCATCGAGGCCGGCGCGCGAGGGCAGCACGAGCCCGTGATCGATCGGGAGAAGCGTCGGCACTTTGCCGCCTGCGCCGTCCTTTTCGCCGACCATGAAGTTGCCCATGTGCCGGTCGGTATTGAGCTGCACCAGATCGAGCACGACCATCTTGTGGCACTCTTCGTCTGGGATCGTGGCGAAGAAGTTCGGGTCCGCCTTCACCTTGTCCTTCAGCTCGCCCTGCGACTTGGTGAAGTGCTGGATCGAGCCGCTGCGTTGCGCTGGCAGGGTGGCGTCGATCGTGCCGTCTTCGCCGGGGAGCTTCGCATTATCGACCGAGATGATCGCCGTTTCCGGCACGCCGAAATCGATGCCCGTCGCCGCGGCGAGCTGATCGCTCACCGCCTTGCCGAGCACCTCGCGCGCGGCGCTGCCGCCGACCGGGAAGCCGGGGATCGCCGCCTCCGCATCGGCGGGTTTGAAGATGAAGGTCTTCGCCTTGTCCGTCTCCTGCGGCGTGTCGCCCCAGACGGTTTTTTCCAGCCACCACGAGCCGGTCACACCAGCGCTTTTGTTGGGCGCGGCGGGCTTGTCGTCCTGCTCAAAGAGCAGCTTGGAATACAGCTCCGCGGCGCGGGTTTCCTTTTCCGCGTCCCACGGCGGGTTGCCGATGGTCTCCTGCTCCAGCGCGAGCCGGAAGTGGCGGCAGGCCTTCAGCGCGGTCGTGCAGATTTCCTTTTTGCGTGTGCTCTCCTTGCCGGTCTGCTGCTTGGAGCTGAGGTCGCTTTGGTAATGCGCGAGGTAAGCCTGCGCGGCCTGCTCCATCGTATTCAGCGTCGCCTCGTCGCGCGCGCTTTCAAAGGCGGTGAGCGCCGCGAGGTAGGCTTTGAATTCCTTGCCGGGGCTGAGCTTTTCCTTCTCCAGATTGTGCGCTCCGCCGGGAGTGAAGTAGCTCTTCTTCACCGCGTTGAAGGTCTCCGAAAGCCGCGCGGAGCGATGCGCCTGCTTCACGCCGCGGGTGTGGTTGGAAAGCGCCTTATTGACGACCGTGTCGAGCTTTCGCAGGTCCGCGAGGGCGCCCGGGAAATCACCGCCTTTCGCCTTGGCGAGCATAGCGTCATAGGCCGTTTTCAAGGGCGCCGAAGTGTTCACGCTTTGGAGACGCGTGTAGCGCGGCGCAAACTCGGTGAGCCGCGCGTTGAGGAGCTTTTTCGCCGGACTTGCCGCCGGGGGATTCGTGGCCGAAGCCTGTGCCAGCGGGCGCACACCGGGCTGCGCCGTGGGAGCAGTCGTGGGAGTGGCAGGCGCGGTCCCGCGCGCGGGCGGGGTCGGCCCGGCGGTGGTTTGGCCCGGCCCAGGCGGCGTGGGAAGCGGAGGCCGCGTCGCGGGCGAGACCGCGCGGGGACGCGCCGCCCCGGTGGCCGGCACGCCGGGGGACGCCGTGGCGGGAGCCGTCGCGCCCGGGCCCGTCGGGAGCGGCCGCGCCGGGCGGGCAGGCGGGGCGGTCGCGCCTCCCATCGGCGCAGTAGCCGCCGCCGCCGGCGCGGTGGCGGCTTCCCCGCTCACCGTGCCGTTCGCTTCATTCTCCGCGTCTTTCGGAACCACGAGCCCCCGCGCAACCCCGTGGCTCTTCAGCGTCGCCGCGAGACTCGCAAACCGCACGTCGCCCTTGGCCGGCTCCAGCACGATCTCGTCCTTTTCATTGAGGTGGCATCGGCCGCTGGCCGGGCCGCTGCCTTGTTTAGCGACGGCGATCATCAGGTCGGGCTTGATGTCGCCGAGCAGCAAAACCGGGCACGACGACTTGTCGGCGAAGGCGAACTTCGCGAAATACTGGAACTTTGCGCCGGTCGCCGTGAGGGCTTTGGCGTCGGTCTGGAGCAGCTTCTTATACTCCGCGAGGCTGCTGATTTGGATGGGCGTTTTGAGAGGCATGGTTGCTGGGAGCTGTGAGTTCGCAGCGGAGTGTGAACACTTTCCGCCTCGCTTTCGATGGGAAAACCGCCCGGCTCACCGCGGTTCGCGAGAAGCCGGTCAGCCTCCCGCCGCGCGGATTGCTTCCAGCTCTTCCCAGCGCGCATACAGCACCGGCACGCGCCGCCGCGCGGCCTTCAGTTGTGCGTCGAGCGCGGCCCATTCGTCGCCGTGCTTCTCGTGGAAATCGGGCGCGGCGAAGAGCGCTTCCAGACGCGCGATTTCACCTTCCGCTTTTGCTATTTCCGGCTCCATCCCTTCGAGCTCCTTTGTTTCTTTGTAGGAAAGCTTGCGCACCTTGCCGGCCTTGCCCGCCGTGACGGGCTTCGGCGCTTCCACCGCCGCCGGTGCGGCCATTCGCCGGGCGCGTTTCGCAAGGTAATCGTCGTAATTTCCCGCATCGTAAAACGTCTTCCCGTCGCCTTCAAAAGCGAGGATGTGCGTGCAGATGCGGTTCAGAAAATAGCGGTCGTGCGAGACGGTGAGGATCGTGCCGGTGAAGAGCAGCAGCGCTTCTTCCAGCAGCCGCAGCGTGGCCAAATCCAGGTCGTTCGTCGGCTCATCGAGGATCAGCACGTTGCCGCCGCGTTTGAGGATTTTGGCCAGCACCACGCGCGAACGCTCGCCACCGCTCAGCAGGCCGATCTTGGAATTAATCCCCTCATCCGTGAATAGAAACCGCCGCAGGTAGCCGCGCAGCGACACGTCTTCATCGCCCAGCCGCACATACTCCAGCCCCTCGCCGACTTCCTCCCAGACAGTCTTGTCGTCGTCGAGCAGGAGCCGGTTTTGGTCGATGTAGTTGATCTGCGTGCGGGTGCCGACTTCCACCGTTCCGCGTGTCGGCGCCACGTCGCCGAGCATGATGCGGAGCAGCGTCGTTTTGCCGAGCCCATTGCGCCCCACGATGCCGATGCGGACCCCTTCCGGGATGTCGAGTGAAAGGTCGCCGATGAGGACGCGAGGGGCGAGAAACGAGGGACCAGAGCCTGCGGATTCTGCGCCAGCCTCAGGCCCTCGACCCTCGACCTTCGACTCTCGGCTCCCACCCGGAATCTCATACCGCACGCCCGTCAGATTGATCACCTTGTTCCCCAGCTTCGGCGCGGGCGGCACGATCAGGTCCACGTCCAGCTCCTGCTCCGGCCCATCCTGCGACGCCATTTCAAAGTAGCGCGCCACGCGGTCGATCGACTTCGTGCGCCGCGCGCTCGGCTTGCGCCGGACCCACTCCAGCTCGCGCTTCAAGAACTTCTGCCGCCGATGCTCCTGCTGCTCTTCCACGCCCGTGCGCTCGATCTTTGCCAGCAGGAAGTCGTTGTAAGTTCCCGCGTAGGAAACGAACCCGCCACGCACCACTTCCACGATCCGCGTGGCCACGCGATCCAGGAAATACCGGTCGTGCGTGACGAAGAGGCACGCGCCGGGATAGCTCATGAGGAAGTTCTCCAGCCACTCGATTGCCTCGGTGTCGAGATGGTTGGTCGGCTCATCGAGGATCAGGAAATCCGGCTTGGCCAGCAGCGCGCGACAAAGCGCGACGCGTCGCTTTTCACCGCCGCTCAGCGTCGCCACGATGCGATCCAGCTCGGGCGCGTGGAGGTTTGTGATGAGGCCCTTCACGCGATGCTCCAGGTTCCAGCCGTCGAAGTGATCGATCTGCTCCAGCAGCACGCCGGAGCGCGCGCTTTCGCCCGGCGTCCGCTCGTATTCCTCGATCAGGTCGAGCACGCGCTGCGCACCAGCGAGGATGTTCGCCTCCACCGTCGCGCCTTCCTCCAGCTCGAAGGTTTGCGGCAGATAACCCGTGAGCAGCTCGCGCCGCCGCGTCACCAGCCCGGAGTCCGGCTCCACCGCGCCCGCCGCGATGCGGAGGAAGGTCGATTTGCCCGCGCCATTGCGGCCGACGAGGCCCACGCGGTCGCCTTCATTGATGGAGATCGTGGCGCGATCCAGCACAGTGTGGACGCCGTAGCGGACGCAGAGTTCGCTGGCGCTGAGGATTGCGAGAGGTTGGGCGGCTTCGGCCATGCGGAGGAGAAAGAAAAGAAGAAGGCAGTGCTCAGTCGGTGAAAAAGCGGCGCGCATCTCTGCACTGAGCACTGGGCACTGGCCACCCCTTACTTTGCTTTTCCGCTTCGCGTGGGGCTCGATTTTTCGCCATTGAAAAGCGCCATGACCCTTATCGACGGCAAAGCCATCGCCCAAAAGATCAACGCCGAATCGCGCGACGCTGTTTCCGCTTTGAAGGCTCGCGGCTTCACCCCCGGGCTCGCCGTCGTGCTCATCGGCGACGATCCCGCCTCGCGCGCCTATGTGCGCTCAAAAGACAAAACCTGTCTCGAGCTCGGCATGCACTCCGTGAAGCACGAGCTGCCCGCGAGCACCACGCAGGAAGCGCTCGTGGCGCTCGTGCGCGAGCTGAACGCCGACCCGGCGATCCACGGCATCCTCGTGCAATCGCCGCCGCCGCGGCACATCGATGAAGGCGCGGTCGTCCAGAGCATCGACCCGCGCAAAGACGTGGACGGCTTCCACCCGATGAACGTCGCCAAAGTCGCGCTCGGCGATCCCACCGCCTTTGTCCCCTGCACGCCGCTCGGCTGCCAGAGGCTGCTGCTGGAAAGCGGCATCGAAACGAGCGGCGCGCACGTCGTCGTGCTCGGCCGCTCCATGATCGTCGGCAAGCCGCTCGCGCTTCTCCTCCTGCAAAAGGGCCATGGCGGCGACGCGACCGTGACCGTCGCCCACTCGCGCACTCGCAACCTCGCGGAAGTCTGCCGCACCGCCGACATCCTCATCGCCGCAATCGGCCAGCCGGAGTTTGTCCGGGCGGATTTCGTGCGCGAAGGCGCGGTGGTCATCGATGTCGGCATCAACCGCGTGGCCGACCCGACTTCCGCGAAAGGCTCAAAGCTCGTCGGCGACGTCGCCTTCGCCGAAGTCGCACCGAAGTGCCGCGCCATCACCCCTGTCCCCGGCGGCGTCGGCCCGATGACGATCGCGATGCTGATGGCAAACACGATCACCTCCTGCCAGCGGGCGGCGGGGTCGGGGTAGAGCGGAAGTCGTTTGGGTCCGTCACGAGGAAGCGCGTGTCATCCCGACCAAGGCTCCGGCGGAAGTGGACCGGACGCCATGTAGCCGAGAGCAGCGCCTCCTGAAGGCAAAATGCACCGGATCGCAATCACACGAGCCGAGGTCAGCGCGAGCGCAGCCGCTGCCAGAGCCGGCCAAAGTGGAAGGGTGCTGGCTGGTCAGGCGGCTCGGCGCGTTCCCAGAGCTCCGTCGGGCAAATGTCTATTCCCTTTTCCATGCGGGCCGCAGACAACCGCATCTCCGCCGCTTCGAGAATCTTGTTTCCTTGGAGATACTTCGCTTTGGCAACGGTGTAGTCGGTGCTCTTGTTTCTTGCCTCGATGGAAGCTTTGCGGATTTCAGCCGCCTGTTGATCGATCACAGCCAGGTTATCTTCAGCGACCTGAAGCTTGTTCTCCCCGGCGCGGCGCAGTCCCTCCAGCGCTTGCGAGAGGAACTTGCCGTGCGCCTCCTGCCGCGCCCGGAATGCCTGAAGTTCGGAGCTGTCTTCGCCGGTTCCCGCCTTGAGCAGGACGCTCTCCTCGACCTGCGCCTTTTCGTATTCCGTCAGGTGCTGGATCGCTGGCGCGTCATCAATCCCAAGGATGCGCAGCGCCTCCATGAGGTTTGCAGACTGAAGCTTCTCTAGCTTCGCAAGTTGAGCGCGCAGTTCGGGGATCTTCGCGCGCTGCTCATTGAGCGACTGTTCAGAAACTCCGGTGCTGCGCTCTTCTTTCACCAGCGTCGAATTCTGACTATCCGGATCGAG
>CAXSDZ010000118.1:3792-14001 GCA_964235505.1 uncultured Chthoniobacteraceae bacterium | reverse complement strand
GACAATGCGCGGCAGATCGAGCGCGTCGGCCGCGTCCGCGAAAAGGTCGCCGCACGCCTGCATTGGCACACCACGATTTTCGAGCTGATCAAGGCGGGCGATTCGGAGGCGGCACTGGCGCGGATGCGCACACTCGAAGGCCACGAGCTGATGAACGCCGTGCGCGCGGAGATCGGAGCATTTCGCGAGACAGAAATGCAGCTCGACCGGGAGCGCCTGGCGAGACTCGAGCGCGCCACCGCGCGGCAGCAATGGCTGCTCGCTGGAGGGCTGGCGCTCATGCTCGCGGTGGGGATCGCGACAGCGGTGCTTTTCTCCCGCAGCATCAGCCGGCGAGTCGTGGCGCTGGGCGAAAACGTCCGGCGCATGCAGCGCGGCGAGGCGCTTTCCCAGCCGCTCGCGGGTGGCGATGAGATCGGCGAGCTCGACCGCAACTTCCACGCGATGGCGGCAAACCTGACCGTCTCACAACAGACGGAGCGCGAGTTCAAAGGCGCGCTGGAGAAGCGCAACAACGAACTGACGCGCGCCAACCGCGAGCTCGACCAAAAGAATCAGGAAAACGAGATGTTCGTTTATTCCGTCTCACACGACCTGCGCTCGCCGCTCGTAAATCTCCAGGGCTTTTCCAAGGAGCTCGGCACGGTGCGCGATGAGCTGCGCGTGCTGCTGGAAAGCGACATGGGCGAGGCGGCGAGGCGGCAGGCGCGCGAGATGATCGACCGCGATGTTTCCGAGCCGATCCACTTCATCCAGACGGCGGTGGTGCGGCTTTCCGTGATCATCGATGCACTGCTGCGGCTTTCGCGCGCCGGGCGGATCGAATATAGCGCGGAGCGGGTGGACCTTGCCGAAGTCATCGCCCGGATCATCGGGGCGCTGCACGACACGATCACACGCCGCAGCGCAGAAGTGATCCGCCAGCCGGACCTCCCAGCGGTGTGGGGCGACCCGACGGCGATCGAGCAGGTCTTTGCCAATCTCATCCAGAACGCCGTCAACTACCTCGACCCGGCGCGGCCCGGCCGCGTGGAGATCGGCCTGGCGGAAGACGTGCCGACCGAGGTGGAGGGCGGCCGCGTCTTCTACGTGCGCGACAATGGGCTCGGGATTCCCGAGGCGTATTTGCCGAAAGTGTTCACCATTTTCCAGCGCCTCCACGCCGATGTGGCGCCCGGGGAAGGGATCGGCCTGGCGCTGGTGCGGCGCATCGTGGAGCGGCACGGCGGCCGCATCTGGGTGGAGTCCGTGGCGGGCGTGGGTTCGACTTTTTACGTGGCGCTGCCGCGCAAGGAAAAGAGCCCGCTCGTGGTTGCCCCGCGCAAAGAATCCATTAGGCTCGCCGGCCCTACCTCTTCCAAGCCATGAGCGCCCCGCAGCCCGAGCCGGTCACCATCATCCTCGCCGAAGACGACGACGGCCACGCCAGTCTCGTCCAGCGCAACCTCGCCCGCGCCGGGTTGCTGAATGGCTTCGTGCGTGTGCGCGACGGGCAGGAGCTGCTTGATTGCCTGCGCGACGGCAATTGCCCGGAAAGCAAGATGCCGAGCGATCAGGTCATCGTGCTGATGGATATCAATATGCCGCGCATCGATGGCATCGAAGCGCTACGCCAGCTCAAGGCGAATCCCGCCACGCAGCGCATCCCGGTTATCATGCTCACCACCACCGACGACCCGCGCGAGGTGGACCGCTGCTACGAGCTGGGGTGCAATGTGTATGTCACCAAGCCGGTCGATTATGATGGCTTCATCGAGGCGATCCGGCGGCTCGGCATGTTTCTCCAGATCGTCCAGCGCCCGCGCAACGGCAACGCTGCATGAATCCCGCCGCGGTGCCAGGCGGGACCGTCCTGGTGATCGAGGATGATCCCGGCATCCGCCGGCTGGAGCGCTCGACCCTGGAGCGCGCCGGCTACCGCGCGGAGCTGGCCGGCACGATCGCGGAAGCGCGGGAGCGGCTCGCGGGAGGTGAGATCGAGCTGCTGCTGGTCGATTACCAGCTCGCGAACAACGAAAACGGCCTGGAGTTCTACCGCGAACTCCAGCGCGAAGGCCGCGACCTCCCGGCCATCCTCGTCACCGGCTTCAGCGACGAGGTGCGCATCATCGAGGCGATGCGTGCGGGGATGCGCGATTTCATTCCGAAAACGCCGAACTTCATCGAGCTGGTCGCGCCGACCGTGGAGCGCGTGATGAGCCGCGTGCGGCAGGAGCGGCGGCTGCTGGATGTCGAGGCGGCGGGGCGCGCGAAGGACAACTTCCTCGCGGCGCTCAGCCATGAGCTGCGCACGCCGCTCACCCCCGTGCTGGCGTTGGTTTCCGCGCTGCGCGTGGATGCGCGCCTGCCGGAGGACGTGCGGCAGGATCTCGCCATCATCCACCGGAATGTGTCGTTGGAAGCGCGGCTCATCGATGATCTCCTCGACCTCACGCGCATCGCGCGGGGCAAGCTGGAGCTGCGCCTGGAAGGCACCGGAGCCGCGCAGAAACAAATCGCCTGCTGCGAAGAGCTGGCGGAAGGAAGCCACCTCGTGCGCGGCGACGCCGCACGGCTCACGCAGGTGCTCTGGAACCTCCTTTCCAACGCGGTGAAATTCACGCCCGAACACGGCGGGATCAGCGTCCGGTCGCGGATCGAAACGCAGGACGGCGCGGCGTGGGTTGCGGTGGAAGTGACCGACACCGGCATGGGGATCGAGCCCGCGACGCTGCCGCGGATTTTCGGCGCTTTCGAGCAGGGCGCGCGGGAAATCACGCGCGCCTTTGGCGGCCTCGGGCTCGGCCTGGCAATCAGCCGCCGCATCGTGGAAATGCACGGCGGCACGATCACCGCGGCGAGCGAAGGCACAGGCAAAGGCGCGACTTTCACCGTGCGATTGCCACTCGCGCCGGAAGAAGCCGCCGCCGCGAAACCATCCGCCAGCCCGAGCGGCACCGCGCCGCACGAAGGTGCCGCCGCGGTCGGGCCAGAGCTGGCCTCCGCGCACCTGCTGCTCGTGGAGGATCACACCGACACCGCGCAGGTGATGACGCGCATGCTGCGCCGCGCGGGCTACCACGTCACCGCCGCCGCCACTGTCCATGAAGCGCTCTCGCGCGTCGCTGAAACGCAAAGCGAAGTCGATGGCAGCGGCCGCCCGCGTCCCGTGCAACTGGTCGTCAGCGACCTTGGCCTCCCCGATGGCAGCGGCACGGACCTCATGCGCGAATTGCGCGCAAAGTATCGCCTGCCCGGCATCGCGCTGAGCGGCTTCGGCATGGAGGAAGACGTGCGCGCCGCGACCGAAGCCGGCTTTGCGAAGCACCTCACCAAGCCCGTCGATTTCGACGCGCTACTCAGCGCGATCCGAGAGATGCTGGCGCAGAGCTAAGAGCAAATTTTCCGTGGCCTCGCTTCGCTCAACCACGGCTACTCAAGTCGGCGCCGCTCCGCGGCTGGAGAATAGCTTCGCGAGATGCTGCAAACTGCAAACTACTGCGGCGCGAGGTGTAAGCACCTCGCCTCACGCAAAAAACCGCTCCGGCGACATCAGCGCGCCGGGGCGGCAGATGCGGTCCACGAGGCTTTGCCAGCTTTCGTGCCCGGTCAGGATTTCGATTTCCACGCGGAGGAAATAGATCGGGACTTCGATGTTCTTCAGCTCGTGGGGAAAGCGGACGCTGTCCTTTTCCGTGGTCACGATGCAGTCGAGATCACGGCGCACGCAGCGCGCGATGAAGTCGGTCAGCTCGCGGTCACTGAAGCGATGGTGATCGGCGAAGCGCTTGGTGATTTCCAGGTGCGAGCCGAGGCCGGTGAGCTTTTCCTCGAAGCTTTCGGGGCGCGCGATGCCGGAGATCGCACCGACGTATTTGCCACGCAGCCACTCGAGCGGATGGCGCTCGGGGCCGTAGAGATTTTGCAGGTAGAGCGCGGTGTGCGCGCACTCGATGATCTCGGCGGTGCGGTTGTAGCGGCGGATGCGAGCGACGAGCGCGCTCTGGTCCGAGCCGTCGCTTTTGGTGATGAAGATGTAGCTCGCGCGGCGCAGGTTTTCGGGCGGCTCGCGCAGGGTGCCGCGCGGGAGGAGGTATTCGTTTCCAAAGGGCGCTTGGCGGTCGATGAGGCAGATGTCGAGCCGGTGCTTGAGCGGGAGATATTGCATGCCGTCATCCAGCAGCAGCGTGTCGCAGCGCATGTCGCGGATGGCATGCACCGCAGCGCGGACGCGGTCTTTATCCACCAGCACGATCACGTCCTGGAGCGAGCGCGCGAGCATGTAGGGCTCGTCGCCGGCAAAGCGCGAATCGAGCAGCAGCGTGGTGCCATCATGCACGACGCGGGTCTTGCGCCGCTCCAGGCCATACCACTTCCGCTGGAGGCGGCGGAAGAGCGGTGGCTTCTTCGCTTTGTAACCGCGGCTCAGGATGGCGACGCGCCGGCCATTGTCCTGCAAAGTGCGCGCGAACTTCTCCACCACGGGCGTCTTGCCGGTGCCGCCGACGGTGAGATTGCCGATGGAGATGACGAGGCAGCCCGGCGCGCTTTCCTTTAGAAAACGCTCGCGGTAAAGCCAGAGCCGCGTCTGCACGATGCCGCGAAAGAGCCAGCTCAGGATGTAAAGGATCCAGCGCAGGATCGCGGCGCGCTTCCCGTAGCGACGCTCCAGGATGACGTCGATCGCGAACTCTTCGAACTCTTCCAGCCAGCGGCGAAACATCAGGAAGTCGAGGATCGAGGGTCGAGGGTCGAGGGCTCCGAAACCGTGCGCGCGCCGGTGTTGTCGGCTTGGGTGATGACGACGCGGGCGCCTGGTGAAGCGGCGGCGGCGAGCATGGCGGCGGCGACGGCTTCGGCATTTCCCAAGGTGACGCAGCAGATCGTGGAGCCGGAGCCGGAAAGGAAACCTCCGAGCGCGCCAGCATTTTCGCCCGTGGCGATGACGGCGGGAAGGAAGGGGATGAGCGGCTCGCGAAAGGGCTGGTGCAGACCATCGGCAAAGGCACCGCGGAGCAGCTCGTAATCGCGCGAGGCGAAGGCGGCGGTGATGCGGCAGGCATTCGCGCAACTCGCGACGGCGGCGAGGCGGTCGAGTTGCGGCGGGAGGACTTTGCGCGCTGCGGGCGTGGAAATTTCAAAGGGCGGAATAAGCAGGACGAACTTCAATTCTTGGGACACCTCGAAGCGCGCGAGCTTTGCACCGCCCGCGACGGTGAAGCCGCCGAATGCCGCGGGCGCAGCGTTGTCAGGATGGCCCTCGAGGGTTGCGCAAAGCTCGAAAAGCGCGTGTGCGGAGAGCGGCGAACCGGCGAGCGCATTCAGTCCATGGAGCAAGCCGAGGCGCACCGTCACGCTGCTGCCCATCCCGCGCGACTGCGGCACATCGCCCGCAATTTCCCAAGTGAAAGGAAACGGCTCCGCGCCCGTGCTTGCAAAGAAAAGCTGCGCCGTCGCAAAGGCCATGTCGCCGGGCAACGCGACGCCGCCTTCGCCTGCCGCACTGAGCCACACCGCGACGCGGTTGTAGATTTGCAGCGCCACGCCGAGGCAGTCGTAGCCCGGGCCGAGATTCGCAGTGGTGGCGGGGATGCGGGTGGTGACCATTGGTGGAAAGGCTGAGGGTGAAAGGCGAAAGGCGAAAGGCGAAAGGCGAAAGGCGAAAGGCAGGCGTCCCGGGTAGGGTGGGCGTCCCGCCCGCCGGTTTGGGCGTCTCGCCGGAACACAGTTTCGTTGCGGCGGACGGCGTCGTCTCGGATGCAACGAGTGCGTTTGGGCAGGATACCCAAACCGGCGGGCGGGACGCCCACCCTACCCGGGAGGAACGGACGACGCCTCCTGGGCGGCTCAATCACGTGCGACTTTTTGCCAGAAACCGGGCTTCGCATCCGCCGGGCGGACCTGCTACTTCCTCCCCGCTCGCCGTGAACCCGATGCCTCTTACTTTTCCCGACTCGCCCTTCCAATCCATGCGCGCCGATGCCCGCCGGGCCGATCAGCTCCGGCCCATTTCGTTCACGCCGGATTTTGCGCCGCACTCGACCGGCTCGGTGCTCGTCGCCTTTGGCAATACGCGCGTGATCTGCTCGGCGATGATCGAGGAAAACGTGCCGCGCTGGATGAAGGAGCAGCGCGTCACGGGCGGCTGGCTCACGGCGGAGTATTCGATGCTGCCTTACTCCACGCTCGACCGGAAACCGCGCGATTCCTCGAAGGGCCGCATCGATGGGCGCAGCGTGGAGATCCAGCGCCTCATCGGCCGCTCGCTGCGCGCGGTGATCGATCTCGCGCTGCTCGGCCCACGCACGCTTTGCATCGACTGCGACGTGCTCCAGGCGGACGGCGGCACGCGCACCGCGGCGATCACCGGGAGCGCTGTGGCGGCGACGCTGGCGTGCCGCAAGCTGATCGAGGCGAAGCTGCTGAAAATGATGCCCGTGCGAAAGCTGGTCGCCGCGGTGAGCGTCGGCATCTTCAAAGGCGAGGCGCTGCTCGATCTCAACTATCTGGAGGACAAAGACGCCACGGTGGACATGAACCTGGTGATGACCGAAGACGGCCAATATGTGGAAGTGCAAGGCTCTGGCGAGGAGAGCACCTTCACGGAAGCAGAGCTGGCCGCGCTGCTAACGGCCGGGCGCGCGGGCATCACGCAGATCGTCGCGGCGCAACGGGAAGCGCTGCGGATTGGTTGATGGTTGAGAGTTGATGGTGGAGGGCCGCGCCGCGTAGGGTCGCGCCCTTTCGCAAAAGGCGGCGCAGTCCATGCCCTTGCTGGGATGGTAGGGCGCGCTTCTTTGCGGACCCGCGGCTCTCACTCTCAACGCTCACCTATCAATCTTTATGAAACGCGCGCTCATCACCGGCATCACCGGCCAGGACGGCTCCTACCTCGCCGATCTGCTGCTGGAGAAAGGCTACGAAGTCCACGGCATCATCCGCCGGGCGAGCACCTTCAACACTTCGCGGATCGATCATCTCTACACCGATCCGCACGTGAACGGCGTGCGGCTTTTCCTCCACTACGGCGACCTCTCCGACTCGCTCAGCCTGACGCGGCTCATCGACCGCATCGGGCCGGAGGAAATCTATCATCTCGGCGCGCAGAGCCATGTGCGCGTGAGCTTCGACATCCCGGAATACACCGGCGACGTGGTCGGTCTCGGCACCATCCGCCTACTGGAAGCGATCCGCGAAGCGAAGGTGCCCTCGCGCTTTTACCAAGCCAGCTCGAGCGAGATGTTTGGCAAAGTGCAGGCCGTGCCGCAGACCGAGACCACGCCCTTTTGGCCGCGCTCGCCGTATGCCGTGGCAAAGGTGTATGGCTACTGGGCGACGGTGAACTATCGCGAAAGCTACGGCATGCACACGAGCAACGGCATCCTATTCAACCACGAGTCGCCGCGCCGCGGTGAGACCTTTGTGACGCGCAAGATCACGCGCGCCGTGGCCCGCATCAAGAAGGGGCTGGAGAAGGATCTCTACCTCGGCAACATGGACGCCAAGCGCGACTGGGGTTACGCGCCGGAGTTTGTGGAAGGGATGTGGCGCATGCTCCAGCAGCCCTCGGGCGACGACTACGTGCTCGCCACGAATGAAACCCACACCGTGCGCGAGTTCGTGGAGGTGGCCTTTGCCCACGCGGGTTTGAATTGGCAGGACCACGTGAAATACGACGCCCGCTACGAGCGTCCCGCCGAAGTGGAACTGCTCATCGGCGACCCGGCGAAAGCGAAGGAGAAGCTCGGCTGGGAGCCGCAGACGAAGTTCCAAAAGCTCGTGCAGATCATGGTCGATGCCGACCTCGCGATGGTGGAAGGCCGCGCCCCGGAAGCGGACCTCGGCGTCGTCGCCGCAATCGAGAAAGCGCGGGGCGAGGAGCGGCAGGGGCCGAAGTAAATGCCCCACGCGGCACTCACAACGTGGGCGGGATACAGATAGGGCGGAAGTAGCTCGAGCCCCTCATGCGAAAGCTCGTGCTATCCAGCCGCCCTACACCCTGAGCGAGCCACGGAACGCCCTGGCGCTATAGTAAGACTGCGCGCCGTTGTGACCGACGAAGACGCGGCCGTAGCGGCACTCGCAATAAAGCGCCCCACCGAGTTTCCTCATTTCAGCAGGTGCCTGGACCCAGCTCGACGTTTTCATGTCGAAGTTTCCGAGCTTCTGCAGCTCTCGATATTGTTCTTCCGTCAAAAGCTCGATGCCCAGGGCCGCCGCCATGTCGATCGCATTATTTGCCGGCTTATGCTCCTTCCTCGAATCCAGCCCCGCCCGGTCGTAGCAAACACTTCTGCGGCCGGCAGGACTTTCCGCTGAACAATCAACGAAGAGGAACTCGCCCGTCTTTTTGTCCTGACCCAAAACATCCGGCTCACCGCCGGTTCTTTCCATCTCACTGAGCGACCAGAGCTTCTCGGGATGTGCTCGCAGCCTTGCCTGGACCTCCGTCCACTCAAGACCGTGATGGCGGCTCATATGCTTCTCGAAGCGGGCTCTCAATACCCTGAGGAGTTCATCCCGCTGTTCCAGTGACAACTCCTTCTTTGTTTCAACGTCTTTCATACAGGTTTTCGTGTGGCCCGCGGTAAGCGAAGCGCATTGCGAACGTGAACGCTTGCAGAAACTCTATTTCAGCAAAACCCCTCGGAGCAAAACGCACCGTCGCTTTGATCAGGAGTTGAGGATAGACAGAGTCTCAGAGAAGCGAGCTTTCCCAAAGCGCTTCGATAACTTTGGAAGCGAGAGCGTGGTCTATAGGGCAGATCGGTCGTTGGCTTCGAGTCGAAGTCGCTTCGCCAGCTCCACGAGAACGCTAGCGATCATCTCACCGCCTACCTTCTCACGAGCCAGCCTCTCAATCGCTTCGCGTGTCTGTGGTCGCACCTGATCGCGGGCGCTGAACTCGAAACCCAAGACCTTGGTGTCCTGATGATACCAGATAACTCCGAGCTGTTTCTGCGTAGTCCCTAGCGTCTCCTCTATTCTCAGCATCGGATAATACTTCTCAGTAGGGGCGTTCCAAGACTTTGCGAGCACCGCGGGAGACCGGACCATTCCCAAGGTCAGTGACACATTCCACTCCGCACCATTGTCGAATCGAAAAACGCCACCTTCGAGCGGTTGAGTCGCAGTTATGCCGTTCCTTTCCATCGTGTATGTAGTGTAAGCGATTAGATCAGGAATGACGGGGTTGGAAGGCTCGGCACGGAGCGGGAGCAGCCCTTCTGCTCCTGTCTTAATTAGAACGTTCCGCATCAAATCCACAATGCTCGCAATCTGCGGTCGGAACTCGGCGTCGATTTGTCTCGCGAACTCTTGCGCTCGCGATTCATCCATGAGTGCGCGCATCTTTACATGCTGGTTTTCCCTCACGGCCTTGGGAATTTCGCGAATCGCTTCAGCAATCTGATGATCTAAGTCTGCCGAAGTAGACACCCCGGGGGCCTGGGAAGGGGCGGATTTACTAACTCCCCTGTCAGCGAGTTCGCTTTCGATGATTTCGATCTGACCGGATGGATTTGTTGCTTCTGCCACACGAGCAACCAGTCTGTCATTATAATTACCCAACTCTCTTCCTCTTTCGATCTTCGATGCTTCTCCCTTCTTTTCGGTGTAGAACTGCTGAGTGAGCCAAGCAGAAAGTGTAAACAGCGCTCCGAGTGTATAGAGCACATAGTGAAGCTTCATAGCGGGTCTGTAATGAGGTCGGTGGCCGCAATGAAGGCTTCTAAACGCAGACAGCGCAATCGATATTCACCACCAGAAGTTTGTTGCTGCCGCCCTTGACGCTCGTGCGAGATCGATAAGATCGATCGCGCTGCCAGTCATCTCTTTCTGTTCGTCGGCCCCCCCTCGCCATCGCGCTCAACTTCGTCTCCGACGCCGTTCACAATGATCGTTTATTGTTTCCAAACCCATCAGGGAGCGCTGTCGGCGGTGCAGGGTGAGCGGGCTCACTAGGACAAGATGTCCGGTGGCAATGGATCAGGAGTGAGCGCGCGGAGATCGGTCGGTTGCGGAGGCTCGTCACCTCGCTCGATCCGATGCAGAGCGGCGACATCAAGGAGATCTTTTTCCCGGGTCGATTGGCTTTTCAGAGCAATCAAGTCGCGCGGTGCGAGATAGGTGACGCGTTCGCCGTCGAGGACCGTCTCCCGCGCTCTGTCTGCGAAGTCCGCATAGGCTCGGCTGCGGAGAAGCGTGAAGACGTCCAGCGTGAAGTCTTCC
>CAXSDZ010000118.1:0-3782 GCA_964235505.1 uncultured Chthoniobacteraceae bacterium | reverse complement strand
GCAGCGAAGTCGGCGAGGGTGAGCTCGCGTGCGTGGCCTTCGCCGAAGCTGGCGAGGCAGCGCAGGAGGCGCGTCACATTCTGGGGCGAGCCCTCGATAAGGATGTCGAGGTCCGACGTGGTCCGCACGTAGCCGCTGAGGCAGACGGCGACTCCGCCCGCGACGAGGAAATCAACTCCGCTGCGGCGCAGCTTTACCAACAAGCTTTCGAACGTTTCGGCCATCGGGCGGGGGCAGTTCAATGCCGAGGCTGCGCAGGTTTTCGATCAGCGTCTGGAGCTCGCGCAGGCGGTTCGCCGGACGCTGTCCGCCGACTTGTTTGCGAATGATTTCACCGGAGCCCATTTACCTCTTGTTCTCAAAGTTAGCGAAGAGCTTTGGGAACATCCTGACTTACGCGTAAGAGAGCTTTCCCCGCGGTTCCGGGATCGGTCGGCCAATGGCGTGGGCGGTCTCAATCCATTCTGCGATCGCCTCCTGCGCGTTTGCTACTGCTTCCTCGTAAGTCGCGCCGTCGGCCATGCAGCCGGGGAGTTCGGGGACTTCAACGACAAAGCTTTGGTCGGCTTTGCTCCAGTAGATGATGAGTTCGTAGCGCATCACGTTAGTCACGCTTACACGAATGCCAGCCGTCCTTTCGGCTCCGGGATTAACCATGAGGCTTCGCGAGCAGCGGAGAGGTAAGCGTCGATCATCTCCTCGGCATTGCGGAGGGCGTCCATGCGTGTGGCTCCGTCAGTGATGATGCTCGGGAACTCCGGAACTTCGGCGAGGAAATGGCCGTCCTGCTCGCTCCAGTAAACGACGACCTCGTAGCGGTTGTTCATATCAGGCAATGAGTTTGAAGGACTTTGCGCGCTTGGCGGACCTGATAAGCCTTGGCCTGGCTGCCCAGCGGTTGAAGGTTAATCGCTTCTTCGACGCCCGGTTTTCGGAAGAAATGATGGCTCCCAGCGACACGCATTTCAAATCCGAGTCGCTGGAGAAGGTTGCAAAGCTCTTGGAAATCCCACGATGCATCGCGCTGCGGGTCGCACAGAGGTTCGAGCAGTTTCTCCGCTTTGCTCATGGGCGTGCGTCATCGTTCTCGTCGCGATCCTTGTGTCACACCCAGCGTCTCCAGGAGTCGCGCGCTATGCCGGGAACTGGACAGCAGCGGCTGGCGCGAGGTTCTTTTCCTCGAACTCCTTGCACCAGCCTTTGATTTCCGTGTCATTGAAGATCTTGCCGATGACGCGGCGGAGGAGGCCTTTGAGGCTAGCGTTTTCGAGGTCGCGGAGGCTGCGAATCGCTTCTTCTTTGTAGCGCTCCAGCAGGTCGCGGCATTTCTCGTCGGCAGCGAGGTCGAGGTAGATGGCCTCGATCTCGGCAGGTGCCGCGGTGGAAAGGCGGCGCCAGTGTGCTTCCAGCGCAACGTGCTGTTTTCCGCGCTGCGCGGCGAGCTCGGGGACCGAGCTGCCCTTTTCATGCGCGGCGCGCTCGAAGGCGGTGGCGAGGAGGAGCGAGGGGCGGAGGCCGGCGATGTCGGAAGGTTCGGAGGGACGCGCTCCTGCGCGTCCGTCGCTACCGCCCGAAGATGGGGACGCGGAGGACCGCGTCCCTCCGTTCATGTCGTCGAGGTCGTCGCGGATCTGGTAGGCGATGCCGAGGGCTTCGGAATAGGTGGCGAGAGTTTCCTCCACTTCCTCGTGCGCGGCGAGGCCGGCGTAGATCGCGCCGACGTGGAGCGCGACGGCGAAAGCGGGCGCGGTTTTCTGGCGGAAGATGTCGAGCACTTCCAAGCTCGAAAGCGGCGCGGGTTTGCGCGCCCAGCAGAGCTCGGCTCCCTGGCCGCGGCAGAGCTCGCGCTGGCCTTCCGCGGCGATGCGGAGCATGGCGGCTTTCTGCTCGGCGCTGACGTTGCACGAAGCGAGCAGGCGATAGCCTTCGCCGATGAGCAGGTCGCCGACATTCAGTGCGACGGCGGTGCCGTGTTCCTCGTGCAGCGTCGCCTCGCCGTAGCGTTGCGCGTCGCCGTCTTCGATGTCGTCGTGGATGAGCGAGGCTTTGTGAAAGCACTCCACCGCGACGGCTACTTTGCGGATGTCTTCGGGGAGGGGCAGTGTAGCGCAGGCGTCCCCGCCTGTGGGCAGGTCTCGATGGCCGACCGGCGGGACGCCGATGGCACTTTCCCGACCCACAGGCGGGACGCCTGTGCTACGGCCGGCGCGGAGGGCTTGATACGCCGAGACGGTGAGAAAAGGGCGCCAGCGCTTGCCGGCGCGTCCGAGCCATTCGCGCGCGATGCGTTCGGTTTCGCCCAGCGCGGAGCCCATGATTGCATCGAGCGAGAGCGGGGTGAACCAGAAGTCCACCTCGTCGCGCAACGCGCCGAGATCGAGGCGGCGCGTCTGGTCGTCGGAGGTGAGGTGGATGTAGTCCCAGATCCAGTCGAGATCGACCGTGGTATCGATGCAGTCGTCCTGCAGGAGCGGCACCGCCACGCCGGGGATCGCCGCGGCTTCCATGTAGGGAAAGGCGCGCTCCAGCACGCTGAGACACGACACGCCGACGATCGCCTCGATCTTCCCCGTCTGGATCAGCGACATGACGATCGCGCTCCCTTCCGCCACGAGCACCGCGTAGCCGAGCCGCTCCGCCTCCGCCTGCAAATCCTGGATGGAGCAAAGCCCACACTGCTTGCACAGGAGGCCGAATTCATCGAACGGCGCCGGGCATTTGCTTTCCACCCGCAGGCACTTCGGCATCAGCAGCAGGCGCCTTTCAAATGGGACGCTCGCGAGCGTCTCGCGCCACATCTCGTTGTTCAGCAGCACGCCGACGTAGTCGCGATAAATGGCGTCGCACCCGAGCTCCGCGACCACGCGATCGGCGACCACTTTCAGCTCATCCGCGGGCATCGGCGGCACCGGCTTTTCGCGCGCCACGAAGTCGCGCACATGGTGCAGGATGCGGTTCCGCTCAATGACCGTCTGCGGGATGTTCTTCTTCGGCTGGCGAAACTTCTGCACAGGCACCGGCCGCGGCAGCGAAAGCGAAATGGGAAGCGCGGCGAGCGGGGTGGAAACGTCGGGCCGAAGCGTGGCGGATGACATGGGGGCGAAGCTATGCGTGCCCCGCGACAAGGCGCAAGGGGCGATGTTTCTTAGCGCCCATGGAAACGGCGCGGCACTCATCTATTTCGACTATTTTGCGCTACCCGTTCCCTTCGGAACTTCTGGCTCTGGGAACATCAACAGCTTGCCTGGACCGGGAACCTTGAACTTGCCGCTGTTGAGGTCTAACTCCAACTCCTCTGTCTCCACTTCCCTGTCTGGGCTGGTGAATTTCACAGTTCCCCACGCATGGACGGTCCTCGTTTCAGGAACGTAACTCAGCGTCTGCGCGTGGATGGTGACTTCCTTATGTTTGAAGGTGACGTTTTCCTTTGCTACGAGGGTCCCCTTCTCAAATCTTGTCTCTTCGGCATTGATCTTGATCGGCACTGCCGGATCGAAAAACGTCGACGCCACCTTTGTAGGCTCCTGCGGTTGCGGCGGAACATCCTGAATCGAGGCACTGGGCTTCTCGACTGGCACCGGAGAAATCGAGCGCGGCGGCACCGGCACCGGCGGCTCTGTGCGTGGGACAAGCTTGAAGCCCTCCAGCGTGCGTTCAGACGCGAGATTTGAGAGCCCGGCGATGTAACGAACCGCTTCCTTCAACGGGATATTCTTCAGCGTCATGGTAATGCGCGAGTCCCCAGCCTGCTCCTCCACCTCGGGGCTGAGGAAGACATTCAC
>CAXSDZ010000117.1:9465-14016 GCA_964235505.1 uncultured Chthoniobacteraceae bacterium | reverse complement strand
ATGTCCACCGCGGCGCAGGCCCTTATATCTGCGGCGAAGAAACCGGCTTGATCGAATCTTTGGAAGGCAAGCGCGCTTATCCGCGGATCAAGCCACCCTACTTTCCCGCCGTGCTCGGACTTTACCAGTGCCCGACGATCGTGAACAACGTCGAGACACTCTGCGACGTGAAGCACATCATCCGCATGGGCGGCGCTGAGTTCGCGAAGATGGGCAAGGCAAACAACACCGGGACACGCATTTTGTGTGTCTCAGGCGACGTTCAGCGGCCAGGTTACTTTGAGGTTGAAGTGGGCTCTGTGACCATGGGCGAGCTCATCTACGAACTCTGCGGAGGCTTGAAAGAAGGGCGCAAACTCAAGGCAGTCATTCCCGGCGGTTCCTCTGCCAAGGTGCTGAAGGCAGGAGAGAAGTATAAGCTGAAGGATCGCGAGATAACTCTCGAAGAGCTGCCGATGGACTTCGACACACTCGCTGCGGCGGGCTCCATGGCCGGGTCCGGTGGAGTCATCGTGATGGATGATTCGCGCGACATGGCGGAGATGCTGAATAACATCAACGAATTCTATGCTCACGAGTCGTGCGGCCAATGCACGCCGTGCCGGGAAGGATCGCTCTGGATGAAGAAGATCACCGATCGCATCGTCGCCGGAGGCGGCACGGAACTCGACCCCGGCATTCTCAAAAACGTCGCGGATAACATCGCGGGCAAGACAATCTGCGCGTTTGGTGAAGCCTGCTCTTGGCCGGTGCAAAGCTTTGTCGCCAAGTTTCCAGAAGAGTTCACTTCGAAGGCTAAAAAGCCGGTCCCGCCGCCGATGCCGCCAGAATACACGGCAGATGAACTTGTGAAGCTCGACGGCATCGTTGCCATTTCTGCTCCCCGCGGGAACGGCAGTGAAGTCATGGCACCCGCAGCGACGCGCTAACTGCAATGAGCACTGAAATCGCCGCACCGCCGCAAATGCTCAATGTCCAGATCGACGGTGTCTGGCTGCAGTTCCCAAAGGGCACCCGGGTGATCGAAGCGTGC
Organism: uncultured Chthoniobacteraceae bacterium; assembly: GCA_964235505.1. Lineage (GTDB taxonomy): Bacteria > Verrucomicrobiota > Verrucomicrobiia > Chthoniobacterales > Chthoniobacteraceae > CAXSDZ01. The sequence goes on along the minus strand of CAXSDZ010000117.1, from coordinate 12,983 downwards.
TCGCAGGCGAGCAAATTCATCCCCCGTTACTGTTATCATCCAAAGCTATCCGCGCCGGGTAACTGCCGGATGTGTCTCATCGAAATGGGGATGCCCAAGATGACGCCTGAGCGCAAGCCGATCATCAGTGCGGACGGCAAACCGGAGATCGCCTGGATTCCGCGTCCGCAAATTTCCTGTGCGCAAGATGTCGCGGAAGGGATGGCCATCCGCACCGACTCACCGATGGTGAAGGAATGCCGGCAGGGCGTGATGGAGTTTCTGCTTATCAATCACCCGCTCGATTGCTCGATCTGCGATCAGGCAGGCGAGTGCCGGCTGCAAGAGTTCTCGGTTGAATACGGAAATGCGACATCGCGCTTTCTTGATCGCAAAGTAAAGAAGCCGAAGAACATTGAACTTGGGCCGCGTGTTACCTTGGATGCCGAGCGTTGCGTCCTTTGCTCGCGCTGCATTCGCTTCATGAAGGAAGTGGCGAATGACGATGTGCTTGGCTTTGTGGATCGTGGAAGCTTCTCCACCATCGCGTGTCATCCTGATCGCATCCTTGATTCGAACTACTCGCTCAACACGGTAGATATCTGCCCGGTCGGCGCGCTCACGAACTCGGATTTCCGCTTCAAAATGCGCGTTTGGTTTCTCAAGGAGACCAAGACAATTGATATCAATGATGGTCTGGGTGCAAACATCACCATTGGTTCGCGGCAGGAGAAGATCTATCGCATCACTCCGCGCGAGAACAATGAAGTGAACGGCGTCTGGCTGCCAGACTCACACCGGCTGAACTTTAAATACCTAGCGCGCGAAGACCGCCTGACTACTCCGCTGGTGAAGGGTCTGCCTGCGCGGTGGGATCAAGTAATAGCGCTGGCTGCCGAGTCACTCCAGCGCAACGCTGGCGCAATCGCGATGATCGCCTCGGCGCGGATGACTAATGAGGAGCTTTTCCTTGCGAAGCGCCTGGCCGCAGCGCTTCGGGTCGAGCACGTCGAAGTCGTCCCGCACATCGGTGAACCGGACGGTGTGATGATCGTCGCCGACCGGAACCCAAACACGAACGGCGCAAAGCTTCTCGGTGCAACTGGCAATCAGCCCGGCGCACGTTTGTCAGAGATTGTCTTCGGGGTGCGGAGTGGCGCAATCAAAGCAATCATCTGCTTCGGTGAAGATCTTACCGGGTGCGGCTTTGAAGTTGCCGATTTGGCAAAGCTTGATGCGCTGATTGCTCTCGGACTTTTGCCGGACAAGACCACTTCCCAAGCTTCCATTGTCTTGCCCGCCAGTGGCTGGGCTGAGAAGCGCGGGTCGATGGTGAACATCAAGGGCCGGCTCCAGCGCCTAAATCAAGCCGTCGCCGCCCCGGGGCAGGCGCGCGATGACTGGGAGATACTGCGCGATTTGATCCAAGCGGTGAGCGGATCGAACGGGCTCTACATGATTGAGGATGTGTTCAAAGCGATGGCTGCGGAGGTTCCGCAGTTCGCGAACCTCAACCTTAGCAAGATCGGCGATCTCGGCGTGCAACTCCTCGAAGCGCAGGCACTCGCGGCTGGCAAGTAACGCACCTGCGCTTTACTCCCGATGGACCTTCTCCATTCCATTCCCTGGTTGCTGATCATCAGCTCCATCGCCAAGACGTTGTTTCTCATCTTTGCCGTGGTGCTGCCGATGGTCAGCTACACAGTCTATGCGGAGCGACGGGTTTCTGCCTTAATTCAGGATCGCGTGGGGCCGAACAGGACCGGGTTTCCGCTCACCCTGCTTGGTTTCAAGAAAGACTTTTCCCCGTGGCTCGGCGGCCTTGGCCAGCCGCTGGCGGACGCCGTCAAATTTCTACTCAAAGAAGAGTTCACGCCGGCCCACGTGAACAAGTTCTACTATTGGATTGCACCTTGTCTGGCCATGGTGCCCGCGCTTTGCACTCTCGCAGTGATTCCTTTCGGGAGCTGGCTATTCGGTCAAAAAATGGTCGTTGCCGATATCAACGTCGGCCTCCTTTATATCTTCGCCATCTCCAGCATCGGCGTCTATGGCATCGTGCTCGCCGGGTGGTCCTCAAATTCCAAGTATCCTTTCCTGGGCAGTATCCGATCGTCCTCCCAGATGATCTCCTACGAGCTTGGCCTCGGCCTTTCAGCCGTGCCGATCTTGATGCTCTTTGGCAACTTGAACCTGACCGATTCGATTCTCTACCAGGCGAAAGAGGGCTGGTTGCTGCTGCCTTTCACCAACATTGATCGCGTGTTCCTTGGACCCGATCGCATCTCCTTTTGGCAGGTGCTCACGGGCAAAGAGCTTATCCTCTGGATACCAGTATTTGTCTCCTTCGTGATCTTCACGATCTCGATGTTTGCGGAAACCAACCGTCTCCCGTTCGACCTTCCGGAATCAGAAACTGAGCTTGTCGCTGGTTACCACACAGAATACGCGGCGATGAAGTTCGCGCTGTTTTTCCTCGGCGAATACACCGCGATGATCGCCGGGTCTTCCGTGATCGTGGTGCTTTTCCTTGGCGGTTGGCACTTGCCCTTTCTGCCGCTGAATTCCGCAGCCTTTTCCACCACTTTAGGTGGAGTCCTGCTCGGCCTCGTCCACATCACAGTCTTCTTCGCCAAAGTCGCCTTGCTGCTCTTCCTTTTCATCTGGGTGCGCTGGACCGTGCCGCGCTTCCGTTTTGATCAGCTGATGAAGCTCGGCTGGCTATATCTGTTCGAAATTGCACTGGTGAACATATTTCTTACCGCCGGCATCCTGGCGTTTCTGAAGTAAACGCCTTATGGCTACTTACACCGTTTCCCGTCCCAAGCTTACCTTTGCGGAGAGGATCTATCTTCCGAGCATCGTTGCGGGCCTCGCAATCACGTTCAAGCATCTCAAGAACATGCTTGCGGGCCGGACCAAGGTGGTCATGCAATACCCTGAAGAAAAGTGGGACGCCAGCATGCCCGAGCACTATCGCGGCGCGCCTACTCTTGTGACGGATGAGCATGGTCGCGAACGCTGCGTCGCCTGCCAGCTTTGCGAGTTCATCTGTCCGCCAAAGTGCATCCGCATCAAGCCCGACGAACTGCCTGCGGAAAGCAGGTTCGCGAAGGTGGAGAAGTATCCTTTGGAATTCGATATAGACATGACCCGCTGCATCTTTTGCGGCATGTGCGAGGAAGTCTGTCCGGAGCAGGCAATCTTCCTTCGCAAAGATTACGCCATTACCGGATACACCCGGGCCGAGATGATGCACGGGAAACAAAAACTCTACGAGTTAGGTGGAGTGTTCAACGGCCTTGTTCACAAGTGGAACCCGCAAAAGTGACAACCCCCTGCGCTTGCCTTGACTCACTTCGCACTCCGCTTGTCCGGCGTGCGTCCTAGTCAGTGACTGAAACCTCTCTTCCATGTCACCTGTCCTTTTCTGGATCTTCGCCGCGCTGATGCTGATCTTCGCCAGCCTTGTCGTCGTGAACCGTAATCCGGTCGCGAGCGCTCTTAGCCTTGTCATTTCGTTCCTGCCTTGCAGCACT
>CAXSDZ010000117.1:2552-9455 GCA_964235505.1 uncultured Chthoniobacteraceae bacterium | reverse complement strand
GGTGGTGCGGGTGCGGCTGTCGCCGCTCGGCGAGGGGCTGCAGGTGCTGGTCTATGCGGGGGCGGTGATGGTGCTTTTCCTTTTCATCATCATGCTGCTCGACCTGAAAGCCGAGCGGCGGCGGCGCTTCAATCTCGTCACACTGGCGGGTGGTGGTGGAGTAGCTCTCGCTTTCGCGGCACAGCTTTGGTTCGTGCTGCAGAAGTTCCCCGCAGGCCAACATGCCTTTCCGGCGCTGAGTCAGCGCAATGTGGATGACGTCCGTCAGATCGGAATGCTCATGTTCTCGGACTACAACCTTCCGCTCCAGATCATCGGTGTTCTGATCCTCGTGGCGACGATTGGGGTCGTGATCTTATCCAAGCGTGAGCTCAAATAACGGCCTTCCTGCAATGTCCACTCTCACGCTCAATCACTATCTGCTTGTGAGCGGATTTCTGTTCACCATCGGCTTCGCCGGCGTCCTGCTGCGAAGGAATATCCTCATCATCTTCATGTGCCTGGAGTTGATGCTGAATGCAGCGAACCTTTCGCTCGTGGCTTTTTCCCGTTTCAACGTCGGCGCGAACGGTCTCCCGAACTACAATGCCCAGGTGCTGGTATTCTTCATCATCACTGTCGCCGCCGCTGAGGTCGCTGTCGGGCTTGCGATCATCGTGGCTCTTTATCGCGCTCGGCAAACCACCCACGTGGAAGACCTGAACGCGTTGAAGTTTTAGTCTCCTTCCGTCGCGGCTGTTTTTTGCTCATGAACGCCAACATCCCTTGGTTCATTCTCATTTGTCCGCTGCTCAGCGCCGCGTTGATTCTGTTGTTTCTGCGGAAGTCTGCCGGACTTAGTTCACTCATCTCCGTATTTGCTGCTGGCTGTGCATTTTTGGGCAGCATCGTGCTTTTCCTCACGCCGGCTCACGCCGAGCCAAACCGTGTCTCGTGGATTGATCTCGGCGGTGCGTTCCAAGTTCCGCTAGGCGTCACCGTGGATTCGCTCAGCACGCTGATGCTGCTGATCGTGACGACTGTCGGCCTGCTCGTGCATATCTACTCGCTGGTCTATATGGCGGAGGATGAGGGCAAGGCGCGTTACTTCGGCGGACTTTCACTCTTCATGTTTTCGATGCTTGGCATCGTGCTCGCCGATAACTTCGTGATGATGTTCATCTTCTGGGAGTTGGTCGGTGTCAGTTCCTACCTGCTGATCGGGCATTGGTTCCGACGGCCGGAAGCCGCGAAGGCAGCGAACAAGGCATTCATCACAAACCGAATCGGCGACTTCGGGTTCATGATCGGCATCCTGATGTTCTGGAGCGCGACAGGCACCATCAGCTTTGATCAACTGGCGCACGCCAGCCTCGGTGAGGGCGGAACGTTGCAGGCAAATGGCGCGTTGTTAGTAGATCACTCGATCCATCTAGGTTCGTTAAACCCAACCTTCCTGACGATTGCGGTGCTCTGCATCTTCTGTGGAGCGGTTGGAAAGTCTGCGCAGTTCCCGCTCCATGTTTGGCTACCCGATGCCATGGAAGGTCCGACACCAGTGTCGGCCCTAATCCACGCTGCGACGATGGTTGCCGCCGGTGTCTATATGCTGGCGCGGGTCTTCTTTCTCATCGAAGCCTCTCCCGACGCTCAAACAGTCATTGCTTGGGTCGGAATCATTACTGCAGTGCTCGCGGCGCTGATGGCGACCCAACAGGATGACATCAAACGCATCCTCGCCTATTCCACGCTGTCACAGCTCGGCTACATGGTCTCAGCGATTGGCCTTGCCGCTCCAGGCGCGGCGATGTTTCACCTCTACACGCACGCCTTCTTCAAGGCGCTGCTCTTTCTCGGAGCTGGCGCTGTAATCTACGCGCTGCACCATCAGCAAAATATCTGGGAGATGGGCGGCTTGTGGAAGCGGATGCCGATTACCATTTCCACCTTTTTCATTGGAACTCTCGCGTTGATGGGCTGCCCACCATTCAGCGGCTTCTGGAGCAAGGATGCAATTCTGCTGGCGGCCTCACAAAATCGAACCGTGCCGGGTGCGAACTTCATCTACGCATTCGGGCTGCTCGCTGCATTTTTGACCGCGTTCTACATGACGCGCCTCTTCGTTGTCGCATTTCTCGGAAAGCCACGATCGGCGGAAGCCGAGCATGGCCACGATGGCCCGATCGCAATGACTGGTCCGCTGGCGTTCCTTGCACTGCTATCTGCCGGCGCAAGCTTCATCGCAGGTCCTTTCTTCGGAGACTATGCACCTTTCCACAAACTGCACGAAACCCACAGTGCTCTCGTCCCGATCCTCGCAATCTTGGTGTTTGTCAGCGGCGTGGTCATGGCTGGCTCGCTGTATTGGGGACGGGCGAAAGATCCGCTCTTGATCCGTCCATTCAAGAACAAGTTCTACTTCGATGAGCTTTACGCCGCACTGATCGCCGGCACGCAGGATCTGCTCGCGAAGATCTCGGCCTGGATCGACAGATGGGTGATCGACGGCGTGCTCGTCCGCGGCTTGAGCGGAGGGGCTTGGGGCGCTGGTTTCGTGCTGCGCTTCTTCCAGTTTGGAAACTTGCAGGGCTACGCATTCCTCTTCGGTGCAGGCGTGGTCGCACTGCTCTTCTTCGCGCTATTTGTGAAGTAACACCAAACGTCGGCGCAGGAGGACGCGAACAGGTAACGCCCAGAGACTCTTCGCCTCCCTTCCGCGCCCGCAGTCATCTCCTTCTATTTCAAGCAATGTTCACCTCTTTGATTGACCGTGCTTAATCTTCTCATTCTGATTCCAATCGTCGCCGCAATTGGCATTCTGCTCGGCGCGCCGGCACGCAAGACAGCTTTCGCTGCGGGGATTTGCGAGTTCCTGATCTCGCTGTTTGCATTTGTTTCTTACGACCGGGCGAAGAGTGGATTTCAGTTCCCCGCCCGGTCGATTCTCGTGCCGGAGTGGGATTTGAGCTACTACCTCGCGGCGGATGGACTTAGCCTTGTGATGCTGCTGCTCACCGGCATCGTCACTCTCGCGGCTGTGTGGGTGACGCCGAAGATTGAGCGCGGGGAGAATCTCTTCTATGCCTGCGTGCTGCTGATTGCTGCGGGCTGCGCCGGCGCTTTCGCCTCGCAGGATCTGTTCTTCTTTTATGCTTTCCATGAACTCGCACTGATCCCGACCTTTCTGCTGATCGGTCTATGGGGGAATGGCGAACGGCAAACCGCGGCTTGGAAGATCACAATCTATCTCGCACTCGGGTCGTTCGTGCTGCTGATCGGGTTGATCGATCTTTACCATGCCCTCCCTGCCGACCTGCGGACCTTCGACATGGTGAAGCTGCAGGATCTCGCCAAGGCAAATGCTATCCCAGCGAGCGCACAAGCCCGGCCGTTTCTGCTGTTGCTCCTTGGCTTCGGCACGCTGGTGTCGCTCTTCCCATTTCACTCGTGGGCGCCTACTGCCTACGCCTCAGCTCCGACGCCTGCGGCGATGCTCCATGCAGGAGTATTGAAGAAGTTTGGGCTCTACGGTCTGCTCCGCCTGGCCGTGCCGTTGCTCCCGGAAGGCGCGAGGCATTGGTCGAACTTGCTGCTGATCCTGCTCGTCGCAAACATCCTCTACATCGGACTTGTCACCATCGGGCAGCGCAAGCTCGACCTTATGCTCGGCTACTCCAGCGTGATGCACATGGGCTATATCTTCCTCGGGATTGCCTCTTTGAATCTCATTGGACTGAGCGGCGCGGCATTGTTGATGTTCGCGCACGGCCTATCAATCGCAGCGCTGTTCGCCATGGCCGGCTTTATTCGGGAGCGAAACCTCACCCTTTCTTTTGATAGCCTCGGCGGTCTTGCCAAATCGATGCCGTTCCTTGGCATGGCGTTCGGCCTCGCCGCTTTTGCATCCATCGGACTGCCGGGTTTTGCAAACTTCCCCAGTGAGTTGCTGGTCTTCTTCGGAGCATTCAAATCAGCCGGCGTTTCGCTTGGGAAGACGTGGCAATTCTCCCCGTTCCAACTCGCGACGATACTCGCGCTTTGGGGCGTCGTCATCTCCGCGGTCTATATGCTGCGCGCCTACCGCAGGATTTTCATGGGCGAGCCAGGCAAGACACTTGCGGGCTGGACGGACATTGCGCATTCGCGCCGCTGGCCGCTGGTGTTGCTCCTCGTGCCGCTGCTGCTCACAGGCTTCGCACCGAACTACTTCCTTTCTTACCTTCGCCCGGCGCTCGAAGCGCTGCTGCATTAGGCATGGCTTTTCGCCTTCCCACCCCGTGTGAGGAAAGCGGCAACACACCCGCCCCGCGTTCGTTCCACTGCTTTCCCGGACTGCCATGAGACCGCTCTCTCCTATCACCCTCGAAATTATTGTCCTTCTGCTTGGCATCGTCTTGCTGCTGGTGGAGTCGTTCTCAAAGTCGGAGAGCAAAAGCGGAATCGCAGGCACCGCGATCTTCACTCTTGCCTGGGTGCTGGGCTTTTCGTTCTTCACCACCGGCAATCCTGCGCACGCGGCGGAGAGCGGATTCTGGAGTTTCTACTCTGCGGATGCGCAGGCGATGTTTTTCAAGCGCATCGCGCTCTTGACTACGATTGTGGTGCTCGTCATGTCGATCGAGTATCGCGGCGTCCTAGCGCGCTATCTTCCGAGTTTGCACCCCGGCGCTGGTTTGGGGGAATTCTATGCGTTGCCTGTGCTCACCTGCGCGGGGCTGATGTTCATGGCCTCCGCGGTGGACTTCGTTTCCATCTTCGTTTCGCTGGAGCTGGTCACGATCTCTTTCTATGTGCTGGTCGCTTATATGCGGCGCAACCCGCTTTCGCTGGAGGCGGGGGTCAAGTATCTCATCCTCAGCGGGCTGAGCACCGGCTTCCTGGTCTATGGGATCACGTGGATCTTTGGGATCACTAATGAAACCAATCTTGCCCGGATCGCGGCCAAGGCGGGCAGCTTTGGCGGGGCAGAAACGCCGCTGCTCTTCGGCATCCTGCTCGTGCTGGTTGCGCTTGGCTTCAAGATAGCAGCCGCGCCGTTTCAGCTTTGGGTGCCTGATGTATATCAAGGTGCCCCGACACCGATCACAGCGTTCCTTTCGGTTGGTTCAAAAGCCGCGGGATTCATTGTGCTCCTGCGGGTGGTGCAGCCCTTCCTAGCTGTGCCCGGCGTTGGGACCAAGGTCGTTGCGGCGCTTGCGGTGCTGGCTGCGCTGAGCCTGGTCTATGGCAATCTTGCTGCGATGCCGCAGGACAATTTGAAACGGCTGCTAGCCTACTCATCGATCGGGCACGCCGGCTATCTCCTCATCGCCGTCGCCAGCATCGGTGCTTCTGAATCCACCTTTGGCGCCGCCGGTCCAGCGGTTGCCTTTTACCTTACCGGCTATCTGCTGATGACGCTGCTCGCATTTCTCGTGATGATCGTCGTGGCCAACCATTCGCGCGGCGATGACATCGTGCATTTCAACGGTCTAGCCAAACGCTCGCCTTTCCTCGCGTTCGGAATGCTCGTTGCGATGCTATCGCTGGCGGGCATTCCATTCACGGTAGGGTTCATGGGGAAACTCCTCGTCTTTGCAGCCGCAGTGAAGCAACAGCACTACATCCTTGTCGGGCTTGGAGTCATCACCGTCGCGGCCGGTTTCTACTACTATCTGCGCGTGGTAACTGCGATGTATTGGCAGGAGCCGGCGGATGAAACGCGGATCACCATCCGCCCGCTCACGGGATTCACGATCGGTGCGCTGGCGCTGGCGATCTTCGTGTTTGGCATCTTTCCGCGCCCGATCCTCCGCGCCTTGGAAGATCGCCCCCCGTCGGCGGAGCCCACCTTGCAGACTGCGTTGCGTTAAGAACGCCGCCATCCAAAATGGATGCGCGCAGCTTAGAGCAGTTTTCGTGTGCGTGAGCCCTCGCCGCCTTCGCCCCGATCCCTCCACTGCGCTCCGTGGCACCTTCCTTCGCAATGCAACGCTGCCTGGCCGGAGCTTCGGTCGGGATGACACCGCGTAAAGCTTGGACTTAGCCAAATGAAACGCACCACTAGGATGTGTTCACAGTTAGACCGGCGCTGCCCTCCAGCACGGAGGGCTGAAAACAGCGCCAGTCTGATCGTGAGCGCGCTCTAGGGTGGGAGCGGAGCAACCCCGGGTCGGGCAGGGCGCCGTGGAAACCCGCTTAATCCTCGGCCTTCGGCTGCTCGACCGGCACAAACCACCGTCGCTTGATCGCCTCCTTCCCCAGCTCCGTGCGGGCGCAGCGGCGCTCGATCGCCTGATAGAAGCGATCCGCCGCGGCGTCGTCGGCGAGCTTCAGCCAGGAGCCTGCCTCATTGAGCAGCTTCGCCGTGCGGTCGTCATTATCCGGCAGCAGCGCGGCGGCTCGCCACGCGAGATCGGCAGCGACGTGGAGCGACAGCGAATGCTTCAGCGGCCGGTGGGTGTTTGTTTTCAAGCGCTCGCGCTCGCCCTTCGCCACGTCCGGCGCGAACCGCACCTTATCGCCGAGTTCGAGCGTCATAGCCGGGTATTCGGCTTTGGAAACTTCGCGCCCGCTGAGCCGCGCGGCCTGCAGCTCCACTTCCGAGATTTCGAAAAGCGTGGAGCAGTTCTCGATTACAAAGTGGGCTGCGGCTTCCAGCGCTTCGGCCTGCTCCGCGCGGCTCAGATCGCGGCGCTTCGTGCGTTCGATCAGCGCGGCGTATTCGCCCAAGTGAGCCTGCTCATCCTTTCCGAAATACGGACGGGCCTCGGCCAGACGCCCGGCGCGCACCATCCGGCGGGCAAGCGTCCGCCGCACGAGATCGCCGACTTCTCCAGCGTAGCCGTAGTGCCAGCCGCGCGGATCGTTCGGAGGCGCGACATTGGGCTCGTCTTCGTCCGCGTCAGCGGCGCCTGGCGCAGCGCCATCGGGAGCGGGCGCGGG
>CAXSDZ010000117.1:0-2542 GCA_964235505.1 uncultured Chthoniobacteraceae bacterium | reverse complement strand
CGAAATTATTCAGTCTACGATGCGGGCGAGGGCGGCGCGGGTTTGGGCGCTGACTTCTGCTTCGGCGGGCACTCACGATCCACGAACCCTTTCAGCTCGGCGACGGTGAGCACGCCCTCCGCCAGATACTCGGCATCGAAGGGCAGCCCGGCATCGAGAAAGAGCTTCAGCGCAGCGAGGTAGTCGCCGCGCGCGAGCCGCAGCGCGCCGAGGTCGGCGCGGGCGGCGGCGTCCGGCGGCATTGCGTCCGCGGGGGTGTAGCGCGTCTCCAGTGGCGGCGTCGCAGGCAGCTTCGGCAGTGCCTCGGAAAGGAGCGTCGCCGCGGCAGCCAGCTTGCCCTCGCGCAACGCGAGCTTGGCGCGGAGCCAGAGAGTGGAAGGAGACGCCTCCTCGGCGCGCGCGAGCCAGCGCACAGCTCCCGCATAGTCGCCCTGCGCATAGGCGAGCCACGCCACGCGATCCGCGTCGCGCACGTTTTTCGCGCCGATCGCTTCCAGCGCGCGCAGCCACGCGAGCGCGGGGTTTTGCGCCGGGTCCGGATCGATCTTCTCGCCGGGATACGGCATCAGAAAAGCGACTGCCTGCGCGATCTTCAAGCGCTGCAGGATGGGGTCACCCGCAAGCTCAGCGCCGGGTATTTCCTTCATCTCGATCTCCTGCAAAACGATGCGCAGCGAGCGCACCGCGCCGATGTCGCCCGCGGCGAGCTGCTCGAGATAGGCCCGCGCGCTTTCACTCAGCCGGCCCGCGCGCAGGTGCGCCTGCGCTTCCCATCCGAGGCTCGCTGCCGCCAGTCCGATCGAATCCTTGAAGCCTTCCCGCGCCGCGCCGCGCGTCTTCCCAAACCAGGCAACGGCATCGTCCCAACGCTCCTGCTCAATCGCCGTCTTGCCGATCATGAACATGGCCCACACGGTGCGGAAGCGCCGCTCCGCCGCCGGCCGCGTGAGCAGCGCTTCCCAAGCGATTCCCGCGGTTTCATAGTTGCCGCTGCGATACGCGCGCGCCCCGAGGTGGTAGTCGGCAAACTCGCTGGGAAATTCCTCCGGTGCCGGCGATCCAGCATCTGACGCGGGCTCGCCGTCCGGCGCAGCACGGGTGGCGCTGCCGATGAAGTCGCGCATCGCCTCGTGCGCGGCTTCGGCTTTCACGGCGTCCGGCGGGCGGAGCGCGCCGCTTTTCAGCGCCTCCGCGAAGTCCGTCAGATCGGCATCGTAGGTCTGCCCGGTGTAGTTCGGTTCCCTTTCTTCATCCAGCGCGGGGCCGACGTGTGGAAACGGCGGGCGCAGCTCGGCGGCGAGGCGTTTGGCTTCCAGCTCGAAGTAAAACTCCGGCGTTTGCAGCGGCTTTCCTTCACGGGAGTCCAGCCAGCGCGAGGGCTCTTCAAAGCCGGTCGCCCGGAGCGGTTGTGGCGCGAGCAGCGGGAGGAGGAGAAGAGGGAGAACTGTCGCCCACGGAGAGCCGGATGGCAGAAAGAGTTTCACAACGAACCCACCCGATATTGCGGCGGCTTCCCGGCGGCAAGCGGGAAAGCCCGGCGGCGGGCAAGCGGCGAAAGCGGAGCGCGGAATCCTCGCCCGCAATCCGCTCCATCTCGTAACCCGCGAGTGCGTCCGCAGCGACAAGTGGCGAGCCGCTCCAGTGCGCTTCGATGATTGCGGGCAGCGGCTCATCGCGCTCGCCTTCATTCACCAGCGCGATTTCGCTCGGCTGCGAGGCCGATGCTTGCAGCCGCAGCCGGCTCGCAGGCGCGCGACCTTGCATGGCGGCGGCGAGCGTGGGCCAGCGCCAGTTCAGGGTATCGGTCGCGGCCGGGAGGCGATACCACACGATGCCGGCGAGCGCCGAGGGACGGTCGCGCGTCCAGCATGCGACCAGCCCCGCAAGCCCCGTAGGATCAGCCTCCCAGCGCATCACCTCCGTTGCCGACGGCCAGCGCACAGACGAGCCTTCCGCAGAAATGCCAATCGCTTTCCCCGCCGCATCGAACGCGACGAGATACGTGTAAGTCGGCAGCGCGACGCGGAACGGCACGCCGATCCGTGCCGCCTGCTCTGCCCACGCGGCCGCGCGCGCAGGCTCCGTGAGTGGGGTGATCTCCGAGCGCTGCCGCGGCCGCGCGACGCTGTGGACTTGCAGGATGAAGCCGCCGCTTTCCCGCGCCAGCGTGGCGAACTCGGCGTGGCCCAGCCAGCTCGGCAGCACCGTCGGAAGAACTGGCAGCGGCGCCACCGCTTCGCGCACCGCCGCGAGCCACACGCGGTAGCCTGCCAGCTTCGCCTCTGCGCAGTCGAAATCGAGGTGCAGCTCCGCGGGCTCGATGCCGTGCTGCCGCATCTCCGCCAGCCGCGTGCGGACAGCGGAGATCGCGGCGCGGACGATCGCGTCGTCCTTCCGGAAGGGACCGGGATGCGGGCTGATGCGGATCGCCAGTCCGATCGGCCGACCGGCAGATTTCAGCGCGCCGTAATCCCACGCGGGCTGCACCACCTCCGGCGACGGCTCGTGCGGCGTGATCTGCGCCGCCAGCACCGTATAGCCA
>CAXSDZ010000116.1:484-14067 GCA_964235505.1 uncultured Chthoniobacteraceae bacterium | reverse complement strand
CCGCGATGGTCGTCAGCCTGGCAACCAACGTCGCCGACCCGATCGAGCGGCTCGCCGCCGTGCACGTCTCGACGACGTCCTCCAAGGAGCTGACCACTGCGATCGGGGCGCGCAGGCCGAGTGCCCAAAACGGCAGGTCCAGGTAGTGGCAGCCCATGTCGCCCAGTGTGCCGCCGCCGAAGTCCCACCACCGCCGCCAGTTCGCGGGTAGATAGGTGGGATGATACGGCCGCTCCGGTGCCGGCCCGAGCCACAGATCCCAGTGCAGGTTTTCTGGCACCGGCGGAGTTTCCACAGGCCGCTCGCCGCCGCCCCACGCTTTGCCCGTCACCCACACATGCACCTCCGTCACGGGGCCGATCGCACCGCTTTGCACCAGCTCGACCACGCGGCGGTAGTTCCTGCCGGCGTGGATTTGTGTGCCCATCTGCGTCGCCTTGCTGGCCCTGCGCGCCGCTTCCGCCACGGCGCGCGCTTCGGCCACGGAGTGCGTGAGCGGCTTTTCGCAATAGACGTGCAGCCCGCGCACGAGCGCCGCGACGGTCGCCACCGCGTGGCAGTGGTCGGCGGTGCTGATGACGACGGCGTCGAGTTCCGGCAGGTCGAGGAGCTTGCGAAAATCGTTGAACGTTTGCGCCTGCGGGAAGCGCTCCTTCGCCTTCGCGAGCCGCAGATCATCGATGTCGCAAAGGGCGATGATGTTCTCGCTCTGCACCCCTTCGATGTTGCCCTCCGCCCGGCCGGCGACGCCGATGATGCCGAGGTTCAGTTTGTCGTTCGGGGAAAGCGTCCGCCCGAAAAGGTGGCGCGTGCCAGCGAAGATCGCGAAGGTGGAGGCGTGCTGGAGGAAGCGGCGGCGGGGCAGGGGGAAGGACATGGGCATGGCTTACAGACAACCGGAAATCCTCGCGAGACTTTGACGCAGGAAGGCGGGCGAGCTTGGAAAGCAAGGCTACTTCGCCGACGTCGGCGCGAGCTCCAGCACGCGGCCGGGCAGCCAGCCGAGCTTGTCCTTGAAGCTCGTGGGACGGGTGTATTCCAGGATCAACGCGCGACCCGGGCCGCTGCGGATCACATCGATGGGGCGTCCGAGCGGCGCGAGCACGGTCGTCACCTGTGCGCTCCACGTGTGATCGGGCGCTTGCTCCGGCTTCACCGAGAGCACATCGAACCCCACGTCTTCCGCGCAGGTCAGCAGATTGCCAAAGCGCGTGACCAGAAAGGAGCCGCGCAGCGGGGCGGGGAAGTCATCGCCACACCAAATCATGCCGGCGGGCGAGGAATGCGGGTCGAAGGTGAACAAGCCGCCGCGTTTTCCGCCGCCAGCTGGGCCGAGATTTGCGACGGGCTTGGAAAAGGCGACGCCCTCTGGCGCGCGCGGCGTGTGCGGATAGGGCGAGCCTTCGCGTGCCGGCCAGTCGGCAAACTGAAACGGAAACCCGTAATGCTGACCGGGAACGATCGCATCCATCTCCTCCGGCGCGTCCGCATCGGGTCCGTTGCTCGCGGTGAAAAGCTGCCCGCGCCCGTCCCACGCAAAGCCATACGCATTGCGGATGCCGCGCGCGATCACCTCAATCTTCGGCTCCGCCGCGTGCGGATCGAGCCGCCATAGGCACGCGGTGAGATCGACCTCGCCGCCTTGGAAAAAGCGGGTGTCGCCGCCGGGTTCACCGCCATCCGTGCGCGAGCCGCTGTTCACGTAGAGCATGCGATCCGGCCCAAAGGCGAGGTTGCTCACGCCGTGGTTGTAAGGCCCGACGCCATACGGGTAGCGCGTGCGAAACCAAGGCTGCGGCTTGGCCGGGTGACCATCGACCATTTCTGTGGTGCGGAAAATCACGACTTCATTCTGGATCGGATTCTCTCCGCCGAGGCGCTGATTGGTCACGATCCAGAGCCGCCCCTCCGCATCCTGTGTCGCACCTAGGGCCACGAAGTCGCCACTCTTGGGACCGAGGTAATCCGCCGCTTTCAGCACTGGCAGCAGCGCGCCGCTCGCCGGGTCGAGGTGATAAACGCCACCGCTCTGCGCGAGCACATAGACACCCGCGCCTTTCCCGTTTCCCGCAAACCGCGTGCAGAACTCCGGCAACTGCGCCACTTCGCGCACCGTCCAGCCAGTCGGCGCCGTCGGCAGCGGTGGGTAGGCGGTCGCTTTCACGAGCTCCTCGAAGGTTTTGAAGCGGCTCGTCGCCCGCGCAGACGCGACTTCCGCTTCGGTGAACGGTGGCAGCCGATTGCCCCACGCACTCCCCACGTAGGTGAGCACCGCCGCGGTCTGCGCATCGTCGAGCACCTGCGCAGGCATCGCGTTGTCGTAGCCGACTCCGTTCACCGCGATGTGGCCGGATAGTCCCTCGCAAAGGACGCGGATTGAGCGCTCGCGATTTGCGGCGAACCAATTGCTTCCCGCCAGCGGCGGATACACCGGCGGCACGCCGAGCCCGGTGACCTGATGGCACATCGCGCAGCGCTCCACGTAAAGCCGCTCGTCGACTGCGGCCAGCTCCAGCTTTTCGTCCGCGAACGCAGCGGTAGCGAAAAACGCGAGGAGGAGCGCGCAAAGAGAGCTGGGGCAGCGGGGGAGCATGGCGGCGAAGTTAGAAGCCTGCGGCAGAGAGTCAACGAAGGCGCGCCGGCGCGCCGATGGGAGATCGAACGAGCCATTTCCACGCGCGTTTGCTCCGGGTGAAAAGCAGCGCCCTGCGCCTAGGAACGTGTTGCATCAGTGGCTGAAATCGATAAAGAGGGCGGCGTATGAACATCACCAAGCTCCTCACCGCGACCGCGTTTGCGTTCGCTCTCCTCGCCAGCCCCGTTTTCGCGGAGACCTGCTGCGAAAAGGCCAAAACAGCCGGCAAAGAGTGCGCGCACAAGTGCTGCGCCGATGCCGCGAAAGAAAGCAAGGTTTGCAAGAAGTGCAATCCCGACAAGGAAGAGAAGAAGTCCTAGTCGCGTTGCCTCACCCCAGTTAAAAATTCGGAAGGCCGCCTCTGCAAAGAGGCGGCCTTTTCGTTTAGGTGCGGCCGGTGCATTTGCACCGAGCGTGACCAGGCAGCGTCACGCGCGTGCAACGCATTCTGTCCATCCGTCGCGAGTCACTGTTTGGCAGCGTTCTTTACCGTGTGCCACGAGCGATCCTCGGCGGAAGCGAGCACCGCGTCGCACACATACTGCGTCTCGAGCGCATCGCGGAATGTCGGGGGGCACGGCTTTCCCTCGCCCACCGCGCGGATGAAGTCCGCGACCTGATGCACGAAGCTTTCCGCGTAGCCGATCTGCAAACCTGGCACCCACCAGTTCTTCATGTAGGGCTGGTCGCCATCGGTGACATGGACCGAGCGCCACCCGCGCACGATCCCTTCGTCTTTGTAGTCAAAAACGCGGAGCCGGTGCAGGTCGTGCAGATCCCACGCGAGCGAGCCATTTTCGCCGTTGATCTCCAGCGTGTAGAGCGCCTTGTGGCCGCGCGCATAACGCGTCGATTCAAAGATCGCGAGCGACCCGTTTTCAAACCGTGCGAGAAAGGCGCACGCATCATCGATTTCCACCGGCTGCACTTCGCCAGTCAGCGTGTGCTTGCGTTCTTTGATGAAGGTTTCCGTCATCGCGCTCACCTCGGTGATCCGCCCATTCAGCCAGATTGCGGTATCGATGCAGTGCGCGAGCAAGTCGCCGGTGACGCCGCTGCCCGCCGCCTTCGCATCGAGCCGCCAGAGGCCCGCGCCGCCCTGTGGCAGGTCGGCGGAGATGGTCCAGTCTTGGAGGAAATTCGCGCGGTAGTGGAAAATGCGGCCGAGGTCACCGCGGTCGATGATCTGCTTGGCCAGCGAGACCGCAGGGACGCGCCGGTAGTTATACCAGACGGTATTTGGGACGCCTGTTTCCTCGATCACCCGCACCATCTCCTCGCCTTGCGGTCCGTCGAGCGAGAGCGGCTTTTCACATAGCACCATCTTGCCCGCCCGCGCCGCAGCCATCGCGATCTCGGCGTGCGTGTCGTTTGGCGTGCAGATGTCGATCGCGTCGATGTCGTCGCGGGCGATCAGCGCCTTCCAGTCTGTCTCGGTGGATTGGAAGTTCCACTGCTCGGCATACGCTTGCACCTTCGCCGCGTCGCGTCCGCACGCCGCCTTCAGCACCGGTTGCAGCGGAAGATCGAAGAAGTGCGGCGACTGCGTGTAGCCGTTCGCATGCGTCCGGCCCATGAAGCCGTAGCCGACAATGCCGATGTTGAGAGGTTTTTTGGTGGTCATGAGGCTGCTGGTTTATCGGGTGGGGAAGGCGCTGCTGCCCGCCGTGCGGGGCGTGGGCTCTTCGACACAAGTCCGTCGATGTGCTCGAACAGCGAATCTGGCACTGGATTCCACATGGGATCGAGAATGAAGTCGATTCCTTCACGGCGGGCGAGCTTGGCGGCGGGAACGAAATCAGCGTCTCCGGCGATGAGAACGATACGATCCACCAGCCGCTTGAGCGCGAGCGTGGCCACGTCCACTCCCAGCTTCATGTCCACGCCCTTTTGCCGGACGTCGCAGAACACATCCTGTTCGGAAAGCGCCGGCAGCGTTGCCGCGCCACTCAGGAGTTCGCGGAACCGCCGGGGGCGAATGTTCCAGATCATGTCGCCCTGCAGATGGCCGAGCCGCAGCGCGACCTTGCGGAGTTTCTTCAGCTCCTCAAAAAGCTGCAACCGGAAGATCGCTTCCGGCTTCTTCGAAAAGTCGATCGCTCGTCGGGTGATTGGGTTGTGCGCTTTTTTTTGGAGCGGCGGACAGTCGTAGTAAAAGAGGCGGTAAAGGTCGCGATTGCAGTGCTCTAAGGCCATTTTGTGCAGCGTCTTTGCGACCTGCGCGGGCGAGTGCTCGCGACTGTCTGCAAAGCAGCGCGAGTAGCGATGCAGAAAGAACGCGCCATCCACTAGAACCGCCGTCGGCATCGCTCAACAAAGAAAAGCCCCTGGGCTCGCCATGCTCCAGATCAGGATGAGCAAGGTTACTGCCAGGGGCGTTAAAGGACTCATAAGGAAACCGACTGGAACGAGGTTGTCAACCGAACCGTCCTCATTCGCTCCACCCATGCGCTTCGCGCACGGAGAGCATCGCGCGGAGGATGGAGTTCCACGTTTCCGGCTTCTGCATCGTCTCGTTGGAAAACATGCAGCCGTCCCAGCAGATGTGGCGGAGCTTCTTCGTGAGCTGGCCCTGCTCATCGCGCAGCCAGTGGCCTGCATCCTTCGCGATCTCCAGCTTGCCGTTCGGGTCGTCCGGCAGGCAGTGGCGGCCCGTGTTGTCGTGCGAGCCGCTGCCCTTCACGGTCGCGTCATTTTGCGCCACGTGGAAATCGATCGTCCACGGCCGCAGCGCGTTCGTGAGCTCGCGCAGCGCGGCCGCCTTTGCCTCCGGCTCCCAGTTGAAGCCCTCGGGCACGATGCGGTCCTGCTCGCGATTGTAGCCGAGCGTGTAAAGGAGCGTGTGCGCCATGTCGGCCTGGAAACCTAGTGTTTCCGGCCTTCCCACGGCTTCCAGCAGCCGCACCATCTCGCGCCAGGAGTGCATGCCGGCCCAGCAAATTTCGCCTTCTGCGGCGAGCCGCTCACCGTGTTCTTCCGCCACGTCGCACGCGCGGCGGAAGGTCTCCGCGATCTTCCGGGTGCTGCCAGCGGGGTCTTTGTCCCACTCTGGGACACCCGCCGCGGAATCGATCCGCACCACGCCATACGGGCGCACACCGTGCTCGCGCAGTTGCTTCGCGATGCGGCAGGCCTTACGCACGGATTCCACGAAGCGCGCGCGCTCTTCTTCGCTGCCCATCGCCGAGCCGCCGCCGGTCGGAGGCCACACCGGCGCGACCACGGAACCGATCGTGAAACCGCGTGCCGCGATCTTGTCTGCGGTGCGTTTCAGCTCGTCGTCGGAGATGTCGATCGAGACGTGTGGATCAAAAAGGAAGATGTCCACGCCGTCGAATTTCACGCCGTCCACTTCCGCCTCCGCGGTGAAGTCCAGCATCGTGTCGAGGTCGAAGGGCGGCTCGGAATCCGGCCCTTTTCCGACGAGGCCGGGCCACATCGCGTTGTGAAGCTTCGGGAAGGTGTTGGGCGAGGATGTGTTCATTTGGGAGAGGGGAAAGGCAGGCGCGCCAGCGGTGCGGAAAGGGGTCGTGGGCATTTGGTCGCGGACCGGGTTTGCGCCGTCGGCGGGTGCGCCTTTCTCTGCCGAAAGCGCCTGTGGGCGACAAGCTCTTTTGCGCGCCGCGCCGCGCCAGCAGGCACCCGGGCGCAAAGTGTGTCCGCCGCTTGTCAGCTCGATTGCGGGCCGTATCGTGGCGCCCGTGTTTTCCCGAACCGCGTCCGTTTTTCACCGCACGATTGCAATCCTCGGTTGCGCTTTGTTCCTCGCCGGCAGCCCCGCGCCGCCCGCGGTGCGCGGACACGAAATCATCGATGACGCCGGGATCGTGGAACGGATGGAAAAGGAAGGTGCTGTGCTGATGGAAGCGAAGAAAACCGTGCCGCTCCGCACGCTGCGGCAGCGTCTCGCGAAGGCGCATTCCTGCACGCTGACACTTCCGGTCGGCGATGCTGCCCCGCACAGTCCGGCGGAGATTTATGCGCGCTGCGCAAAGGGCGTGCTCGTCGTCGGCGTGCTCGCGAAATGCAAGGATTGCGACCGCTTTGAAATGTCCGGCTGCTCCGGCTTCGCGCTTACGGCGGACGGCGTTTTCGCGACCAACTACCACGTGGTCGATGACGCGGATGCTGAGACGCTCATCGTGATGACGCGTGACGGCCAGATCGCGCCGGTGACCGAGGTCCTCGCGGCCGACAAGCTCGCCGATGTGGCGATCCTCCGCGCACCGGGCATCACATGCGCACCTCTCCCACTCGCACCGGAACCGCCTCCCCCAGGCTCACCTGTGTGGGCGCTCAGCCACCCAGACCACAACTTCTATTCCTTCACGAGCGGCATGGTTTCGCGCCATTTCCTGGCCACGACCGACGACGGAAAAACGCCGCAAATGGCGATCACTGCGGACTTCGGAGTTGGCTCCAGCGGTGGTCCGATCCTCGACGCCGCCGGGCTGGTCGTCGGCATGGTTTGCAGCACGACATCGGTCTATTACCAGGATGAAAAGGAAAAGGTGAACGACGTGCAGATGGTCTTCAAACATTGCGTGCCGGTGGGCAGCATCCAGCGCTTGATCGACGCAGCGGCGGGTGAAAAGCGTTAGTGTCCCGGCAGGTCGCGCGCAGCACTTTCCCAGATTCCATCCGAGCTGCGTGAGGCTCGCAGGCTGCCTCCGCCGGGGCGGCGAATTGCCTTTACCACCCTTTTCAAAGCGACATCTTCCGCGCCATGAATTGGCTCGCCGACCCGCAGATTTGGATCAGCCTCGTCACCCTTACCGTGCTCGAGATTGTGCTGGGCATCGACAACATCATCTTCATCTCGATCCTCGCCGGGAAGCTGCCGCCCGAGCAGCAAAAGAAGGCGCGCACGGTCGGTCTGGCGCTGGCGCTGATCACACGAATCCTGCTGCTGCTCATGATTTCGTGGCTTGCGTCGCTCACGTCGCCGATCCACCCGAGCTTCGCCTTCGGAGACCACCCGTTCTCGTGGCGCGACGTGGTGCTGGTGTCCGGCGGCGTCTTTTTGCTGTGGAAAAGCGTGCATGAAATCCACGGCAACCTCGAAGGCGAGGAGCACGCGCAATCTTCCAAAGTGCGTGCCACGCTGGCAGCCGTCATCGCGCAGATCGTGGTGGTCGATATCGTCTTCTCGCTCGACTCGGTGATCACCGCAGTCGGCCTGACGAATCAGGTGAACATCATGATCACCGCTGTGATCCTGGCGATGGTCGTGATGATGCTCGCCGCAGGCGCGATCGGCGCGTTTGTGAACCGCCATCCAACCATCAAAATGCTCGCGCTATCCTTCCTGATTCTCGTCGGCGCGATGCTGGTCGCGGAAGGCTTCGGCCAGCACGTGAACAAGGGCTACATCTACTTTGCGATGGCCTTTTCCTTCGTGGTGGAAATCTTGAACATCCGCGCGCGGAATAAGGCGAAATCCACGAAGCCGGTGGAATTGCGGCAGTCGTATTGAAGCCGCAGTCGCCGCGCTGGATGTGACGGTGGGCGCACCAGGAGCGGCCTAGCACATGAGCAGGCTCCACCGCTTCGACCCGATTCCTCGACTGCGTTACACGCCGCTTGGGATGACGTTCGCTCCGGGAGCTTGCTGAACTGAACGCCGCTCTAAAACGCGAAGCCGAATGAGAAATGCACCGCGCCCCAGTCCTCGCCGCGTTTCGGTGAGGGGTTGAGGCCCACGTCCAGCCGGATCGGGCCGATCGGCAGCTTGTAGCGCAGCCCCGCGCCGATGCCGAAGCGCAGATCGTTGAAGCCGGCGTCCTGAAAGCGGGCGATGAGATTGCCCGCGTCCACGAACACCGCGCCGGTGAGCGCATCGCGGATCGGGAAGTCCAGTTCCGCATTGAAAACCGTGAACGCCTCGCCGCCGACCGGGTAATCGTGCGGATCGCGCGGGCCGAGTTGCCGCTCGCGGAAGGAGCGCACAGTCGTCGAGCCCCCAAGGAAAAACCGCTCGTCGATCGGCACGGAAGTGAGCGGATAAATCAGCCCGCCACGCACACCGACCGCGAGCAGCAGCGAGCGGAAGACCGGCCGGTAATACGACAATCGCACCGTGCCGCGGCCAAACGCGACGTCGCCCGCGATCGTATCGAAATCGAGCGCGGTGTTGATCACCCAGCCGCGGCTCGGGTTCACGGGGCTGTTGCGGAAGTCGAAGCTTTGCGTGAGGCCGATGGTCGCGATCTGGTAAGCCGTCGCTCCGAGGAAGCTCGGCACGATTTGCGACTCGGTGATTTCCACGTTTTCAAGCTGAAGGAAAGTGCCGAGCTGGATGTTCTTCGTCACCTCGCGCGTGAGGTCCGCGCGGAAGCCGGACTCGCGCTTGGCATATCCCTCCTCCTCCCGGCTCTGCGCGTAAAGGCGGGAACGAAGCTGAAAATTGCTCTCGAAAAGCCACGGGTCCACGTAGAGCAACTCAGCTCGCAGCGCGCGTTGCGAGTATTCCAGATCGAGACTCAGCGGACGCCCGTTGCCGTTCAAATTGCGGTCCGCCAAGCGCGTGCCGAGGATGAATCCTTCATACGAAGAAAAGCCGATCGAAAAGCCGACTTCCTTTGCCTTGGCCTCCTCCGCGACGAAGTCCACGCGCACCTCATTGCTGGGCAGCGGAGTGGTGACCGGCCGCAGATTTCGGAACAAGCCGGTGCGCAGAAGTTCACGATGCTTTTCGTCCAGCTTCGCGGGGGAATACACCTCTCCTTTGAGCCCGCGCAGGCGCTGCTGGATGAACGAGTCCCGCAGCCGGTGCGGCTCTTTCTGATTCCAGGTAACCGTGACGCCATCGAAGCGATATTGCGGCCCAGCTTTCACGGTGAACGTGGCGGCGACACGCATTCCGCCCAGCGGCCCGGGCGTGGCAGTCTTCGGATCCGCCGCGGCTGAAACGTCCGCGGCGTAGTGCCCTTCCGCTTTGTAGAAGAACTCCAGGTTGTGCTGCATCGTGTTCAGCCGCTGCGTCGTAAAGGGGCTGGAAAGCGGCTCGCCCAGCGCACCGAGCAGCCGGTCGCGCGGGAAGACCGTGTCGCCGACAAAGGCGATGTCGCCCATGAGATAGCGCTTCCCTTCCGTGATCCCCACCTGCACATCCGCAAGGGTGCGACTGCCGGAATAGGAGATCACCGCGTCAGCGATCTGGGCATCTAGATAGCCCAGCGATTCATACAAGCCGCGGATGCGCGCCATGCCGTTTTGCACGTCGGCCTCTACAAAGGGAGACTGCGTCGGCTGCTTCTGCAGGCGCTCCTCCGTGCCGCCGATCATGTATTCAAAAAGCGTGGTGTTGTTGACCGCGCGGTTGCCAGAAAAGGTGACGTGGCGCAGCGTCGTGCGCGGTCCTTCGCTGATCTTCAAGAGCAACCGTGCGCCGCGAATTTCCCAGTTCACCTCCACGTTCGGGTAGCCCTGTTTCCGGTAGAATACCGCGAGGTAATAGGCCGTATCATCCGCGCGCGGCTTGGTGAGCCCCTGCTCGTCGATTTCCTTGATCTGCTCGGCCAGCGGCTCGCGCAGTTTGTCCGGCGTGAAGGCGCGCGCCCCGATGAAATCGATCTTGCCGCTGGTGCGCGGCGCGACCGGCTGCATCGCGGGATCGGGCGGCTGCCGCTGGAAACGCTCGGGGGCGGCGGGCTGGGCGAGGGCAGCGGTGGAAAGGAGAATGCTGATCAGGAGAGCGACGGGTGCGGCGCGGGGCTCAACGTCCAGCGTCCAACGTCCAACGCTCAACGTCCAAAGGTGCGTGGAGCGACGCTGGCGCAGCACTCCGACGTTGGACGTTGGACGTTGGACGTTGGACGTTGCGCCCACCGCAGGCGCCGTGGGATCCGAGACTGACGTCGATTTCCCCATCACCGATACCTCAGCAAATACTTCACGCTCCCCTTGAACTCTCCGGCCACATCCACGTCCCCCACGAGATAGAGATTCTCGCCGAGCTTGAACTGCGTCTTCACTTCCTGCCGCCCGGTTTTGCTGTCCACCGCGCCGACTTCGAGATTGAGGCGATCAAGCACCGGCACTTTCTGCAGCGGGTCATTCTTCTTGAAAACCTTGCGGTAGAGCTGCTGGAAAAGCAGCGCCGCCGCGCGGCTGGCGAGCACGTCGGAATTGCCGGTCAGCTCGGCAGTCGTCGTCCCCGTCGCGAGCAGCGCCAGCAGATCCTGCTGCGGCAGCGGCGGCTCGCTCGTGAGTGAAAGCTGCGGGTCTTTCGCAGTGCCGTAGATGTAGGCGTTGATGCGGTAGTCGCGCAGCTCCGACTCCGCCATGATGTCGAGCTTCGGCTCGAAGGGCGCATCACGCGAAAACGAGACGAAACCGCGGCGCACTTCGAGCCGAGAAAAGGGGAGCGAAGCCACGAAGTTCTCCACGCGCACGCTGCCTTCCAGATAAGGCTCCAGGCCGGTCCCCGCGAAGCGCAGGTCGATCGCCGCGCCGCCATTCGCAAGATTGCCGCGGATGCGAAATGGATCCTCAGGGCGGGTCTTGATCCCCACGTCGAAGGTCCAGTCCCGCAGCGGCGGCTTGTCGAAAGAAAGCGTTTTGCTCGACGCCACCGCCTTGGGTTGAGGCTTCGGCTTCGGCCGGCCGGGCAGCGCGATGGGCAGGATATCGATGTCGCGGAAGAAGCGGCTGTTGGTCACCCACACCGTTCCCTTCACCGCCCCCTTCGCGAGCGGACCGGCAATTGTGACGTCGGTATCCACGCGCACTGTCACGGAGTCGTCGCGCTTCACCAGCACATCATCCGAGCGGATGCGGAGGTCGATCGCGGGCTCCGTGATCTTTGGAAACTTCGCGCCGCCAGTGACCTCGAAAGTGCCGCCGCCGACCTCGCCGCGAAAGCGCCGCAGCGTCACCGAATCATTCGTGAATGCCACGTCCGCCTGGAACCCGCCGATCGCCGGCACGCTTTCCTGCTTCAGCCGCGCGAACTCGATCTTCACCGCCGCCGCTCCGCTGAACTGCGGCTTTTCCACCGTGCCCGAGACACGCGCATCGATCCCCGCCGTGCCCTCGATCCGGCGCAGGCTCGGCACCAGGGCGGGCAGAAAAGCGAGCGAGGTGGTGGGCAGTTTCACCGTCAGGTCCAGCGGCAGATTCGGGTCGAGTTTCTTCTGCTGGAGTGCTGCTTCCAAGTCGAGCGGCACGCGGCCTTTGATCGTGAGCGGCTGGATGTTTTTCTGCCGCGCCACAGTGTCGAGCGTCAGCTCATTGCCGGAGTAGTGCGCCGTGAGATCGATCTCCGCCGGGTCGAGCTGCGCGGCGGCCTTCGCCTTGATGCCGCGCGCCGCCACTTTAACGTGGGCGGTCGGGCGCAGCAGCGTGCCGCCGGCGAGCACATTTGCGGTCACCGTGCCGGAAATCGGCGCAGGTTTTCCGAGGGAAGACATCAGCTTTTCGATGTCCAGATCCTTTGCGTTCACGTTCGCCGCGATGCGCTTGTCCAGCGGGATCGGCTGCTCGCGATTTCTCGGGTCGAAGGGGAGGACGATGAAGCCGGTGAGCGCCTGCAGCGTGCCTTGCTTCAGCTCGATGTCGCGCAGCTTCAGCTTCGCATCGCGCCACTCCAGCCCGCCTTGGAAGCTCGTGTTGCCGCTCACCGCGCGCAGCTCTGTCGTCTCCGCAAAGGCGGGCCCGAAGATGCCCGCGATCCGCGCTTCCTTGAGATCGATCTTGCCGTAAGCCGCGCGGTTGATGGCGAGCTTGAGCTGTCCGGCATGTTCCTGCCTCTGCAGCTTGCCGGCGCTTTCGGCGGAGAAGTCGAGCGCACCAGTGAGCTTCTCCGTCGCACCGAAAGTCGTGAGCAGCGGCTGCAGCACGGCGAGGTCCTTGAAAAGGACGAGCCCCGCGGCTTCGTAGGCAAAAGGCTGCTTCACGCCCGCCTTGCCCGTGACCGCGATGCGGTCGGTTTTATTGATCTGAAGCGTGAGTTCCTCGACGGATGCTTCGTCGTTCGCCACTGCGATCTTCGCCGCGAGCCGCTGCGCCGTGAACTTGCCAAAGGCAAAGTCGCCGCCCTCTATTTCGATGTCGCCACCAAGCGTGCCATCCAGCGCCGTCGCGACCTTTCCGTCGCCGTGAACGTGACCGGAAAGCACCTCGCCTTTCGCTCCAAGTCCGAATGCGGCGAGGTCCGGCACCTTCAACGAAAATTCGCTGTCGATCGGCCCCAGCCCAGTGCTGCCTTGCTCCGGCAACCGGACCGTCCCTTTCGCGGTGACACGGTTTTCGCCCCGCACGACCTCCGCTGATTGGAGGGTGAGCAGGTCATCCTGCATCGCCGCGTTGATCGTGGCGGAGCCAGCGGTGAAAGTGCTGGCGCGCAACTCTTTCGCGTCGAGCGCCGCTTGCGCTGTCATGCCGCTGAACCACGCGCCGGGCGCGGTCAGCGTCTTTGCACCGCTCGCCTGCAGCTTCAGCGAGGTGACGCCGGCCTTTTCGCCGAACGCAAACTCGCTGACCTCCAGTGCCGCTTCGCCGCGCAGCACTTGGTCCGCGCCGGTCGTCACCTTCCCGGTGCCGTCGATCCTGCCGGAAAGCGTCTCGCCATTCGCGCCAAAGCCGAAGCTCGCGAGGTCGGGGACTTTGACCGAAAACTCGCCCGTCGCCGGGCCGAGTTTCCCAGCGCCCGGGGCCGGCAGGCGGTAGCTTCCATTCGCTGCGACGCGGTTTTCGCCGCGCATAAGTTCGAGAGAATGCAGGTTGAGTTGGTCGCCCTGCAGCTCCGCGTTGAGGACGATGGAATCGGCCGTGAAGCTGTTGAAGTAGAGCTGCTTCGCATCCAGCGCGGCTTGTGCGGCGAGGCCGTTGAGCCATGCGCCTTTTGCATCCAAATTCTTCCCGCCGCTCGCCTGCAGCTTCGCGGAGCCGAGGCCTGCCTGCGCGCTTCCCGCGCCCGTCGCGGTGAGCGCCACTTCCGCATCGG
>CAXSDZ010000116.1:0-474 GCA_964235505.1 uncultured Chthoniobacteraceae bacterium | reverse complement strand
TGCCCTTTCCTTCCGCGGAGCCAGCGAACGGTTGCGCAGGGAGGAACTGCTTCGTCGGGACCAGCAAATCCGGCACTTGCACGGTGAAGCTCGCGTCGCCATCTGTGCCGGCGAAATCCTTTACCGACTCGGGGAGTTGCGCGCTTCCGCTCAGCGCGATCGTCGCTCCGAAAGCGACCAGATCGCCCGTGCTGATCTGCGCCTGGCCATCGTGAAACGCGAGCGTCGCGCCGACCACGTCGAGTGTCGTCGTTCCAAAGGTCAGCCCCTCGACCCGCACACTCGTATCGCCATTCCACGTCCGCGGCTTTTCGGGCTCGCCGCGGAAGTTCGTCGTCAGCGAGCCGAGCCGCATGGGTGGGAGCTTGTCGAAACCGAAGTAGGCCGCCGCGGCATGCACATCGATTCCGGCGGCGTTGATCGTGAGCAGCGTGTCGTAAGAAGCCGCGAGAGTTTCGCCTTTCTTCTTCAACT
>CAXSDZ010000115.1:0-14483 GCA_964235505.1 uncultured Chthoniobacteraceae bacterium | reverse complement strand
AGCGCTGGGTTTGGGACAAACCGGCGTCAGTCGCGAAGCGACGAAAGAAAACACCGGCCGGCATTCTTCCGTCGCTTCGCGACTTGCCCGCTTTGCGCTGAACCCCAGCGCTGAAGCGCTGGGCTATTCTCTGGCCGTCGCTTCGCGACTCAGATCCGGTTCTTTCACGCTCCACGCTCCACGCACTCACGGTGTCACCACCACGAACGACCGCGACCTTCCCCGCGCTATGTAGAGCACGGCACGGTCTTGCGGGCCGAGGGCTTGGACGTAGCGGTCGAAGTCTTCGACGGATCGGATCGGGCGGTTGTTAAACTCTTCGATCACGTCGCCGACGAGCAGCTTTTCGGCGGCGGGTGAGTCAGGCTGAAGCTGGGTCACGAGGACGCCGCGCACATTCTCCGGCAGTGCGTCGCGCACGGTCGGCGGGATGGCGCCGACCTGGACACCAGCGAGCACATTTGCCGGGCTGGCACTCGGTGCGGAAGGCGCGGCGTCCGGCGTGCGCAAGCTGGGCTGCGGGGCGGGTGGAGCTGTTTGTGGCCCGATGGCGAAGTCCGAGGGCGCTTCGGCGATCTCGGCTGCAACCGTGGTTTCCTTGCCTTCACGGATGAGGCCGAGCTGCACTTTCGCGCCCACTCCGGTGGCGGCGAGGCGCGCGCGCAGCGCCATGGGATCGTCGATCGCCTGCCCATTGAAGGAGCGGATCACGTCGCCTGGCTTGAGGCCTGCGCGCTCCGCGGGCGAGCCCGGCAGGACATCCGCCACGAGTGCGCCACGCGTGTCACGAAGACCGAAGGTTTGCGCCAGCGGGCCGGTGACTTCCGACATCTGCACGCCGAGGTAGGAGCGCACGGCGCGACCGATTTTCAGGATGCTCTCCATGGAATCGCGGGCGGTGTTTGAAGGGATGGCGAAGGAGATGCCGAGCCAGCCGCCGGTCTCGGAATAGATGGCGCTGTTGATGCCGATGATCTCGCCGCGCAGGTTCAGGAGCGGACCGCCGGAGTTCCCGCGGTTCACGGCGGCGTCGGTCTGGAGCAGCTCCACCCCGCTGTCGCGCATCGCGCGCCGGCCTTTGCCGCTGATGATCCCCTGCGTCACCGTTTCCTGCAGGCCGAAGGGATTGCCGACGGCAAAAACCATCTGCCCCACGCGCACGCCATCGGAGTCGCCGAGCGAGAGCGGTTCGATGTTCTTGGCGGTGACGCGCAGCACGGCGATATCTGTCTCTGGATCGCTGCCGATGAGCTGCGCAGGCTCGACGCGGCCATCCGTGAGCTGCACGCGGATCTCCTCCATGCCGGCGATGACGTGGTGGTTCGTGAGAATGTGGCCCTCTTTCGAGACGATGACGCCGGAGCCGAGCGACGTTTCTTTCCGCTCTACGGTGCGCTGGCGCGTGCCGAAGAAGAACTCTCGCGGGTCGATGACTGCTGGCGAATTAAGCCGGACGCGTTTCGTGGTGGTGATGCTCACAACCGACGGCACGACTGCTTCGACGAGGCGGGTGTATTCCGCATCGAGCGCGGAAAGGCCCTGCACCTGGTTTGCCGTCAGCTTCGGTCCTTCCGCTGGCGTGTATTTCTCCGGGATGCGCTTTTGCCCTACCCGCAGATGCGAGCAGCGAACCCAGGAAAACGCGAGCAGCCCGGCGACAAGCAGGAGAAAGATAAGGCGTCTCATGAGTGGAGTGGCGGCACGCTACCAAAACGCACCGCGCGGCGGCGAGGCTGTAGGAAGGGGGAGTGCCCGGTTCTCAGTGCCTAGTCTTCTAAGGTCGCACCTCTGGGCGCCAAGCCCTGACTACTGACTGCCGTCTCCTCACACAGCGTGCTTCCGATGCACCCAGACGCTGTTCACCAGGCCGAGGCCAAACATCACCATCACCACAAACGTGCCGCCGTAGGAGATCAGCGGCAGTGGCAGGCCAGTGATCGGCATGAGGGCGATCGTCATACCCATGTTTTGATACACGTGAAAAAAGAGCTGTGCAGCGATGCCGGCCGTGACGAGGAGCCCATATTCATCCGCAGCCTGGTGCGCGGTGAAAAGGCATGCCAGCAGCAGAAGCGCGAAAAGCGAAAGCAGCACGACTTCTCCCACAAACCCCCACTGCTCGGCGATCGCAGTATTGATGTAGTCGGTATGCACCGTGGTGCCCGGGATGAAGCCCTGCTCGACCTGCGTGCCCGTGGCTTTGAAGCCTTTGCCAGTGAACCCGCCGGAGCCGATCGCGATGAGCGATTGATTGATCGCCCAGCCGGAGCCGAGCGGATCGATGCCGGGATCGATGAAGGAAACGATGCGCTTCCGCTGATAGTCTTTGAGCCCGAAATTCACCAGCAACGGCAGCGCGATTCCGAGGCCGAAAATGAGGAGCGCAATCATGTAGCGCTTGGGCAAGCCGCCGACAAAAAGCATCGCGAGCACGACCGGCACCCAGACCATCGTCATGCCGAAATCGGGCTGCTTCAGAATCAGCAGCATCGGCCCGCCGATGATCGCGCCGGTGAAGGCGAGCTTCAGAAATGGGTGCAGCTTTTTGAAAACCGTGAGGAAAAGCCCCAGCGTGAGGACCCCTGCGATCACGGTCATCTGCGAGGGCTGAAACAAGCCGACGCCCGGCACCACCAGCCAGCAGCGCGCGCCGCCGGCTTCCTTGCCCATGCCGGTGTAGGTGAGGATCACGAGGCCCACGCTCACGAGATACATCGGCAGCGCTGCCCATTTCACCCAGCGATAATGGATGAGACTCGTGACCATAAAAACCCCCGCGCCGACCGCGACCCAGACTGCCTGCTTGTGCCAGTATTCATCGGGATTTGGCCGGTCCGCAAACCACGTGGCGCTATAAACCGCGACGACTCCCGCGACACACAAGGCCACCGTGACGCCGAAGAGCACCCAATTCATGCCGAGCAGTTTTCTGAGGAAGGGAGTCATGAGGAGGCAGAGTTGATGGTGGAGAGTTGATGGCTAATGGCCGCGAGCTGGCGGGTCGATGTCGCCTGACTGCGGCGTGGCTATCAACCATCAACTCTCAACGAGCAACTCATTCGCACTCAGGCGAACTTCGGCACCGCGGCGAGCAGCTTCTTCGTGTAGTCGTGCTGCGGGTTTTCGTAGATCGCTTCGGCCGAGGCGGACTCCACGATCTTGCCGCGATACATCACCAGCACGTGATCGCTGATGTGCTCCACCACCGCGAGGTCGTGGGCGATGAAGAGGTAGGTGAGGCCGAGTTCTTCCTGTAGATCTTGGAGAAGGTTCACGATCTGCGCCTGCACGCTCACATCCAGCGCGGAGACGGGCTCGTCGCACACGATGAATTTTGGCTTCACCGCCAGCGCACGCGCGATGCCGATGCGCTGGCGCTGGCCGCCGGAAAACTCGTGTGGGTAGCGCTCCAGCATCTCGGGTTTCAGCCCGACCTGCCGCAGCAGCTCGACCACGCGGTCCCGTTGCGCCGCGCGGTTCATCTCGCGGAAATGAATCTCGAGCGCTTCGCCGATGATTTGGAAGATGGTGTGCCGCGGATTCAGCGAGCCGAAGGGATCCTGAAAGATCATCTGCATTTCGCGCCGCAGCGGGCGGAACTCGCCCTCGGGCATCGGCAGAATATCGCGTCCTTGGAAAGACACCTGCCCGCTCGTGGCCGGGATGAGCTTCAGGATCGTCTTGCCGATGGTGCTTTTGCCCGAGCCGCTCTCGCCCACCAGTCCCACGGTCGTGCCGGGCTCGATGGCAAAGCTCACGTCATCCACGGCGCGCACGTCGTCCGTGTGCCGGCGGAAGACGCCCGTGCGGATGGGAAAGTAGGTCTTGAGATTGCGAACTTCGAGGAGGGGCATGGGAAGTGGGAAAGCTAGCCAAGTTCGGGCACGTGCTCGTCTTCGTATTTCTCGATGAGGAGGCCGATCACTTCCATCAGCGAAGCGAGCGGATGCGCCTCGTCTTCGCCGACTTCGTCGATGAGTTCATCTAGCATGGTGACGAGTCGCTCGTGATCCTTCCCGGACCGGGGCACGAAGATGGCGCGGGACACTTCCGGCCAATGCGCGAGCGATTGCTGAAGGGCAGCCGTCATAGGTGTGTCATTCCTTCCAAGCGTTTTTGTCGTATTCGGTGTGAGTCAGCACGTGGCGGATATAGAGAATGCCGCGGTTGTAGTGAATGGCTGCCACAAGACGAGCCTTGTTGCCACCGATGTTGAAGACGGTCAGCTTGCCGACCTGATCGGCGCTGGCGAAGGTTTCACGCAGGTGGACAAACGAAGTGAAGCGAGTCCGTTTCACCAAGCGATACCATTGTGCGAGAGCACTACGCGCCTGCGGGTGATTCGCGGCAAAATCGTTGAGGTGCTTGCGAGTAATGACGTGCATGGCTGCTGACTCTGCCGGGCTGGCATCTTGGCTGGCTAATCAGCGTGGCAAGGAATGCGTCTGGAGTTTGGCTCAGCGACCGCTCAGAAAACCCGTCAGCGGGCTCGTGGCGCTCGCGGCGTCGAGCCGTTCGCCCAGGCCGGTTTCGTAAGCTTCGCGTCCGGCTTCCACCGCGAGGCGGAAAGCGCGCGCCATCCGCGCGGGGTCGGGCGCGATGGCAATGGCGGTATTCACGAGCACGGCGGCGGCGCCCATTTCCAGCGCTTCCGCCGCCTGACTCGGTGCGCCGATGCCGGCATCCACGACTACGGGCACGGTGCATTGGTCGAGGATGATGGCGATCTGCGCGCGGGTCTCGATGCCGCGGTTGGAGCCGATCGGCGAGCCGAGCGGCATCACCGTGGCGGTGCCGATGTCTTCGAGCCGCCGTGCGAGCACCGGGTCGGCGTTGATGTAGGGCAGCACAGTAAAACCTTCCTTCACGAGGATCTCCGCGGCCTTCAAAGTCTCGATCGGGTCGGGCAGGAGGTAGCGCGGGTCGGGGTGGATTTCGAGTTTGATCCAATCCGAAATGCCCGCCGCCCGTGCGAGCCGCGCGAGTCGCACGGCTTCCTCGGCGTTCATCGCGCCGGAGGTGTTCGGGAGCAGCAGGTATTTCTTCGGATCAATGAATTCCAGGATGTTCGCGAAAGGATCCTTTTTTCCCGAAAGATCT
Organism: uncultured Chthoniobacteraceae bacterium; assembly: GCA_964235505.1. Classification (GTDB taxonomy): domain Bacteria; phylum Verrucomicrobiota; class Verrucomicrobiia; order Chthoniobacterales; family Chthoniobacteraceae; genus CAXSDZ01. The sequence continues at coordinate 9,383 of CAXSDZ010000115.1, read as the reverse complement.
GCGCGCCGTAGCGCCACGGTCACGATCTCCGTGCCGCTCGCCTCCAGCGCGTCGGCCATCGCTTCATTCGAGGAAAACTTGCCCGTGCCGAGCAGCAGCCGCGAGCGAAACTCGCGCCCGGCGATGATGAGCGGTGCGGTAGGGTAGGACATGGGCCGGGGAAGGTGGCACGAGCGGGGGCGGAGGTGAAGCGGGGATCGCTCAGCATGGAAGAACGGTTTGCGCGTGAGCCACCGCCGCTGCGCGGGGCTGAACGTCCAACTGTCAACATCCAACGCCCAACGTCCAAAGAACTGCGGGACGCTGCTGCCTTACTTGGACGTTGAAAGTTGAAAGTTGGACGTTTAGCCCGCCGCAGGCACCCCTCGCTTTCCGACAAAGCGCCATCCCCCACTCCACCCTTGCGCCCCGCCTCCCCCCTCCTACCGTAACCCTCGTGCGCGACTTCGAACTCGGCCCCGAACCCACCTCCAGCCTAGCCGGTTCGCTGCTCATTTCTCATCCTGCCTTGCTCGACCCGAACTTCCGCCGCACCGTCATCTTCCTCACTGCGCACGACCCGCAGGAAGGCTGCTTCGGCGTCGTGCTGAACCGCCCCTCCGGCCAGACCGTCGCCGACCTCCTCCCCGACCGCGACGAGCTCGGCCCGCTCGCACGCATCCCCGTGCTGCTCGGCGGCCCGGTTTCGGGCGACCAGCTCATCTTCGCCGCCTTCGAGTGGCACGGCGGAAAGCGCGGGCTGGAGTGCCGTCACCACATCGACCTGGAGGAGGCTCAGTCGCTCCTGGCGAGCGGCGATGCCGAAGTGCGCGCCTTTGTCGGCTATGCCGGCTGGGGCAAAGGCCAGCTCGAAGGCGAGCTCGCGCAAAAAGCGTGGCTCCTCGCCAAGCCCGAAGAAGACCTCCTCTCTCTCCCCCGCGCCCCCCGCCTCTGGAAAGACCTCCTCGGCTCCTTTGGCCCCTGGTTCCGCCTAGTCGCCGACGCGCCGGAGGATGTGTCGGGGAATTAGATTCTGCCGCGGTGGAACGCTTCACTGCGAGCGGCCGGTAACTTGACACGAATTTGAACTCTGCGACTCAGTTCGTCATGCATCTTCCCAAACTACTATTTTACCCGGCTGCGGCAGTTACGTTGGCGCTGCCTGCTTCGGCCGCAATCGTGATCAATCCAGGTGAGAGCTACACAGTCGTGTTCGACAACTTGCAGGAGACATTTAACGGCCCAGGTTTCCTGCCCTCCAGCCGCATCTTCCTAAACCCGTTTTTTTCACCTGGGGGTGTTGAAGATCTTACGGCGAGGCCGTTTGCTTTGATCTACGAGGACAGCCTCTCCGATACGCCTGCTCAAAGTGACCTGATCGGAGCAAACGCATACTTCACCTTCCCGAATACAATGCTCCAGGATGGAGATGGGATTCTCATTATCACGGCTCGGGCTGTGCCTGTAACGGTAGAGTCGTTGACTGTTGTCGTGCCGTTCCCCTTTGGTCCTCGGGGACACGTCCTAACACAAACAGTGACCGTTCCTGAGCCCAGCACCGGGATGTTGCTTGCTACAGCCGGGCTTTGCATTTTGGGTCGCCGCACCCGCCGCACTGCAAGTTGATAAGGTTAATCGAGTGAAAGCCGCAAGGTATCGCAAGCACGGTTCGTGTGAGCTGATCGCGTGCGTCGTGCGCAAGAACTTTTTCTTTGGAACATGACCATGTCCTCGTCCGTAAGCTTCGGTTTGGGAACGAGAGAATTCGCGAGTTCTCTCGCGACTTTTCAAAGGCGCGGAGCGCTGATGACTTGAGTAGCCGTGGTTGAGCGAAGCGAGGCCACGGAATAGGCGTGAATGCGATTAGCCGCGTAGCGGTGCAACTTCGGACAATCGCACATTCATTCGAGATATTTGGGATCGTAATCAATGCCTGCGCGTTCGAGCAGCGCCTTGAGTTCATCGACAAAGGAGACGCTTTTGTGATGCTCCTCCTGTCCCAGATGTATTCGATCAGCCCCTCCTTATCACTGAAGGAAGCCGTGAACTCCGAATAGCCGTCCTGCCAACCCGGCCAGTCGCGGAAGACGTTCTCACGCCGGATCTAACTGGTGGAACTGGACCTCACCTCGCTGACGTAATCCGCCAATGAAACGGTCGGATGAATGCTGGTGAGGATATGCGCGTGATCCTCCACGCCACCGATGCGGTAGAGGTGGCACTTGAGGTTCTTGTGGATTCCCCAAAGGTAGCCATAGAGATGCTCACGCTGGTCTTGGTTGATGCAGCGCGCCCGGTTTTTCGTGGAGAAGACAACGTGGTAGAAGATTTGCGTGTAGGTATTCGCCATGTGTGTGTTGGGAGAGGTTGCACCGCTACGCGGCTTATCGCGTTCACGCGCAAACCGTGGCCTCGCTTCGCTCAACCACGGCTACTCAAGTCGGCGGCGCTCCGCGCCTGCGGCAAGGCATCTGCGCCTGCGGCAAGGCGCGTGCTTTTGCGCATCCCATGGCTACTACAAAGCTCCAGCGTGCGCTCTTCCTTCAAGGCGGACTTTGCTTCTTCTGCAACCGCACCATCCCGCGGGAGGAAGCGAGCGTGGAGCACTTGGTGCCGGTTTCTCAGAAGGGGACGGATGAAGCCGAAAACCTCGTCGCCTGCTGCAAGACGCTCAATGGCATCTTCGGACACATGAACGTGAAGGAGAAGCTGCGTGTCCTTTTGAATCAGCGCGGTAAGTTCATCTGCCCAAACGGCAACAGCACACCAGCGCTGCAGCCAAAGATGAGCAATCCTTCCAACTCTCCCGCACCATGACCATCGGCGTTCCCAAAGAAATCAAACCGCAGGAGCAGCGCGTGGCGTTGCTGCCTTCCGGGGCTTACTCACTCGTGCAGCGCGGGCACACGGTGCTGGTGGAAAGCGGGGCGGGAGTCGGCTCCGGGTTCGCGGATGAAGAATACACCGCGGCGGGCGCGAAAATCGTGGGGAAAGCCGCGGAGGTGTGGGAGCGCGCGACCCTGATCGTGAAGGTGAAGGAGCCGTTGCCGGAAGAATACGGGCTCCTGCGCGCGGGCCAGATTCTTTTTACCTACCTGCACCTCGCCGCGAACCGCCGCCTCACCGAGGCGCTCGCGGAGTCGCGCTGCACGGCGATCGCTTACGAGACGGTGGAGGTCAATCGCCGGCTGCCGCTGCTCGAGCCGATGAGCGAGATTGCGGGGCGCATGTCGGTCATCGTCGGCGCGTATTTTCTCGCGAAGCATTGCGGCGGAAAAGGGGTGCTGCTGGGCGGCGTGCCGGGCGTGTTGCCGGGGCGCGTGGTGGTGCTCGGCGGCGGGACCAGCGGCGTGAATGCCGCGCGCATGGCGAGCGGACTCGCGGCGGATGTCACCATCCTCGACATCGACGTGGAACGGATGCGCTTCCTGGACATCACGATGCACACGGCGCACACGCTTTACTCCAATCCGCAGCACATCGTGGAGATGCTCCCGACGGTCGATCTGCTCATCGGCGCGGTGCTGGTGCCGGGGGCAAAGGCGCCCAAGCTCATCACCCGCGACATGCTGCGAGTGATGAAGCCAGGGAGCGTGTTCGTGGATATCGCGATCGACCAGGGCGGCTGTGCGGAGACTTCGCGCCCGACCACGCACGAAGATCCGGTCTTCGTGGAGGAAGGCGTCATCCACTACTGCGTCGCGAACATGCCCGCGGCCTATGCGCGCACCGCCACGCAGGCGCTCACGAATGTCACCTATCGCTACGTCGAGCTGCTCGCGGACCACGGGGTGCCGGGCGCCTTGGAGCGCGACCCGCATCTGCTCGCGGGGCTGAACCTGCTCGACGGGCATGTGACTTACCCTGGGGTGGCCGAGGCCCACGGGATGGCGCTGAGCGAGCCCTCGAGCCTGGCGCTGCGCTGAAGCCGGAGCGGGGTGCGCGAGAGGCGGGACGTGGAGCGTGAGGCGTGGAGCGGGGAGCGGCGGAGCGAGGCGCACCGCGGCGTTTATCGGGCTCAGCACGGAAGGTGTCGCGTGCTGGGCGTTGCCCGCCACGATCCCCTGCCGCTCGATCGGACATCCTGCCCGGCTCGTCGCGATGCGCACCGGAGCGCGGTGCCCGAGGCTCTTTGTTTCGTTCCGTTTCCCGCTCCCAGCGCGGGGCTTCTCGCGCCGGATTGCCACGCATTTTGCTGAAGGCATCGTCCCGGCGACCCTTGCCGCGCAGGGGGCGCGCGGCGTCCTGCCATTCCTCGTGATCCGTCCGACCCGGCAGCGCAGCGTCGCGGCTCTCGTGCGGGCGATCCTCGCGGTTCGGCGCAGTCTCATGCCGCCGCTCACGGCCGCGAGCCCCGCCGCTTGCGGGTGCCGGAGGCTTTGCTGCGGCATGTGCTTGCCCGCGGTTCCCACGCCCCGGGCGATCTTCAAGCCGCCGCCCGCTGCCTCCGCGGCGCTCGATCGGCGCCGCAAAGGGCAGCCCTTTGGAAGGCGGACGCCGCGCCGCGCCGCGCTCCGGGCGCTGCCGCACATCCTCTGGCGGGCGCCGGTTTCCGTCCCGGCCACGCGGGCGGGCGTCGTCGCGGCGGCGATCTTCCCGTGGTGGAAATTTCCCGCCGCGCGCCGGTTCCCGCCGCTCGGGATTCCGCGACCCGGGCGCTTGCCGTTCGGAGCCCCGCCCTGCGCGGGCTGGCGCCTCCGGCGCGCGCTCCGGCTTTGCCGGCCGCTCCGGGCGCGGGGCCTGGAGCCGCCGCAACACGGGATTTGGCGCCTCGCCTTTGCGCAGCGACTCGACTTCCGCCAGCTCGAGCAGCCGCCATTCGCCGGACGGCATGCCGCTCAGCTCCACGGTGCCGACCCGCATGCGCCGCAGCCGCTCCACTTCATAGCCGAGCTCGTAAAGCATGAGCCGGATTTGCCGCTTGATGCCCTGGGTCAAAATCACGCGCAGCCGATGCGAGCCGACCTGCTCCACGCTTTCCATCTTCGCGCGGCCGCCGATGATGTGAAACCCGCGCAGCAGCTTGGCGCGGTGCGCCGGGTCGAACGGCTTGTCGAGCCGCACGTCGTATTCCTTTTCGATTTTGAAGCGCGGATGCGTGAGCGAAAGCGAGAGGTCGCCGTCGTTTGTGACGATGAGCAGCCCTTCGCTTTCCATGTCCAGCCGGCCCACGTGAAACACGCGCGGCCATTCTTTCGGGAGAAGGTCGTAGATCGTCCGCCGATCGAGTTCATCGTCCGAGGAAACCACGTAGCCCACCGGCTTGTTCAGCACCGCGTGGACGTGGTGCTGCGCGTGCAGGATGCGATTGCCGACTTTCACCACGTCTGCCGCCTCCACCTTCGTGGCGAGATCAGAGATGATGTGCCCGTTGATGCGGATCCGGTCGGCCTTGATGATTTCTTCGACTTTTCGGCGGGAGCCGAGTCCGGCGGCGGCAAGGAAGCGGTTGAGGCGCATGGCGGGGGAATGTCGAGGGTCGAGGGCCGGGAGTCGAGGGCTGATGAGGGCGAGTCCAATGCCGAGGGCTGATGGCCGAGAGATCATCGCTCGCAACTCCTTCCGAGCGCTCGACACTCGTCCCTCGACTCTCGTTTTTTTTTGAGTTATCTAAACGCACTTCATCGTGCTTTTTCACAAATGGCGAAGACAGTGATTCCCCGAAAAACCGTCTATCGCCTGTCGCTCTACCAGCGGGCGCTGCAGCGGCTGAAAGCCAACAAGATCGACACTGTTTCCTCCGCCGCGCTGGCAAAGGCCGCGGGGGTGAAGCCAACGCAGCTCCGCAAGGACCTCACCTATTTTGGGCAGTTTGGCACGCGCGGGCTCGGCTACAGCGTGGCGGCGCTTTCCACGCGGCTCACCGAGGCGCTCGGCACCACGCAGCTCCAGCCCGTGATCCTCGTCGGCGCGGGGCATCTCGGCTCGGCGCTGCTGCGCTATCCGGGCTTCGCCAAGGAAGGCTTTGAGGTTGTCGCAGCTTTCGATCTCGACCCGTCGCGCAAGCGCGAGCGCGATCTCGGCGTGCGCGTGCTGGCGATGGAAAAGCTCGCGGAATTCATCCGCGAGCAGCACACCAAAATGGCGATCCTGACGGTGCCCGGCCACGTCGCGCAGGAAGTGACGAATGAGCTCGTGGCGGCTGGCATTTTGGCGGTGCTGAACTTCGCGCCGATCATCCTCCAAGTGCCCGAGCAGGTCGTCGTGAATAACGTGGATCTCGCCATCGAGCTGGAAAATCTGAGCTACTTCATCCAGTGAGCGAGCAGAAGATTTTGCGATCTGGTGATTTCGCGATTTCGCAATTTGAAGAAACAGCGCCGCTCGGCGGGGAAGCGCCGTGCATGCTGCCGGAGGTTTGGGAAGCGATCACGGGCGAGCGCTCTCTCGTGGCGATCCTGGCTCCCGACTTCGATCTCGATGCGACGCTCGGGTGCGGGCAGGTCTTTCACTGGGTGCGCGAAGGGCGCGGCTACCTCGGTGCGATCGGCCCTCGCGCCTGCTACGTGGAGCAGCGCGGCGCGGAGCTGCTCGTGACTGCGGGCTGCGAGGAAATCGCGCGGTGTTACTTCGCGCTCGATCATCCGCTGGCGGAGATCTACGCGACCTTTCCCACCGATCCCGCGATGAGCGCGGCGCTCGAGTTTTGCCGCGGACTGCGGATCATCCGCCAGCCCGCATGGGAGTGCGTGGCGACGTTCATCACCTCTTCCATGAAGCAAGTCGCGCACATCGCCGCGATGTCGCACGCGATCCGGCAGCGCTTCGGCGCGCGGCTGGAGTGGGAGGGGCGAGCGCTCTTTGCCTATCCGTCGCCCGAGCGTCTCGCGCAGGTGAGCGAGGCCGACCTGCGCGCCTGCTCGCTCGGCTACCGCGCGAAGAATCTGCTCGCCTCCGCGCGACTGATCGCGGCGGGCGAGGTGGACCTGAACGCGATTGCCCAACTCGACGATGCCGCCGCGCGCGCCGAGCTTTGCCGCCTGCCCGGCGTCGGGGAAAAGGTCGCGAACTGCGCGCTGCTCTTCGGCTTTGAGCGGATCAAAGCCTTCCCGATCGACGTCTGGATCGAGCGCGTGCTGCGGGCGCTCTACTTCCCGAAAGCGCGCAAGGTCACCGCGCGCCGGCTGCGCGAGTTTTCCGCGAGCTACTTCGGCCCCTACAGCGGCTACGCGCAGCAATACCTTTTCCATCACGGCCGGAAAACGTGGACGCGACCGAAGGCTGCCGCGCGGCGGAAAGGGGCGAAGAAGCGGTAATCGGGTTCCGCTCCGTGCCTCGCCCAGGCGTGCTCCTCGACGCCAACTTTCGCGCTGATGCAGGCACCGAGGGCGGCGGGCCGGCACGCCTTTGCAGCATGGACGGCTAAGATCCCGCCTCGTCCCGAATTAATACGCACACACACTATTTGCCGTTGCGCCGCTGCCGCCCCTGCGCGAGCCTCCGCCCGGCGCGAGCGCGCCCCTTTTTCATGAGCACCGCAGCCCCAGAAACGATCGATCACCTCCTGGAAGGCGACGACGAGGAAACGCACGCCGGCAACTACTTCGTCGCGAACTATCCGCCGTTTCACTTCTGGGATGCCGGCACCGCGAAGCACGTGCGCGAGCTGCTGGAGGTGCCTTCGCCAAAGGAGACGCCACTCGGTGTTTACTTCCACATCCCGTTTTGCCGGAAGCGCTGCCACTTCTGCTACTTCCGAGTCTATACGGACAAGAATGCAGGCGAGATTGCCGGCTATCTCGATGCTGGGATGCGCGAGCTGGAGCAATACGCGCGGGCGCCGTTCATCAATGGGCGGAAGCCCAAGTTCGTCTATTTCGGCGGTGGCACGCCGAGCTATCTTTCGGTGAAGCAACTCCAGTCGCTCACGGGCCGCATGAAGGAGCTGCTGCCGTGGGATGAGGCGGAGGAAGTCGCCTTCGAGGCTGAGCCCGGCACGCTCACCGAGCAGAAGTTGACAGCGTTGCGCGAGATCGGGGTGACGCGGCTTTCGCTCGGCGTGGAGAATTTCGACGCGCACATTTTGGAGATCAACGGTCGCGCGCATCGCACGGATGAAATCTTCCGCGCCTATGCCTTTGCGCGGTCCGTGGGCTTCCCGCAGATCAATATCGATCTCATCGCCGGCATGGTGGAAGAGACAGATGAAAACTGGCGCGAGAACGTCCGCAAAACCATCGAACTCGCGCCGGACGCGGTGACGATCTACCAGATGGAAGTGCCTTACAACACGGGCATCTTCAAGCAGATGAAAGTGGACGGCTCATTAGTTGCGCCAGTGGCTACCTGGAAGCACAAACGCGCGTGGGTGGACTATGCTTTCGCGGAGATGGAGAAAGCCGGCTACACGGTTACCAGCGGCTATACCGCCGTGCGCGATCCAGAGCGGACGAAGTTCGTCTATCGCGATGAACTCTGGAAAGGCGCGGATCTCGTAGGTGCGGGTGTGGCGAGCTTCTCCCACATAGCCGGAGTCCATTTCCAGAACCTCCCGGACATCGAAAGCTACATCGATACAGTGAACCGCGGCGAGCTGCCTATCTCCCGCGCGATGGCGACGACACCGGAAGAGCGGATGATCCGCGAATGGATACTCCAGATGAAGCTTGGCCGCGTTGGCGGACAGTATTTTCGGGATAAGTTCGGCATCGAAATCTTTGAGCGCTTTCACCAGCAGATTGACGACATGCAGCGCCGCGGATTGGTAGAAAGACAAGGCGACTGGCTGGTGCTCACGCGCGCCGCGCTGTTGAAGGTGGACACGCTGCTGCACGCTTTCTTTCTGCCGGAACACCAGCACTCGCGCTATACGTGAGCATGACGACTGCGACAGATGCGGAGCTGCTTTATCCACTCGCGCTGTTCCGCCAGTGCGATGGCGAAACGCTGCCGCAGTTCGACGCTCTTAACCCTGCAGCCGTGCCGGAGCCCTACCGCACGCTGCTCGTGCATGATGGCGACATGACCTCACGCCTGGAGAGGTTTCACGGTGGCAGCATCATGCTCAGTGTGCGGAGGCGCGAGCTGAGCGGCGATCTCTACCGGCGCGAAGTGGTGCTGCATATGGCGAGCACCGGCAAGCCGGTGGAATATGGCGCCATCGAGATCGACCTCGGCATCTTTTCACCCGCCTTGCGCGAGCGGATCCTGGAAGGGCGGCTTCCGCTCGGCGGCTTGCTGAATACCTTTCGCGAGCGCTATCACAGCCGGCCAAAGGCGTTCATCAAACTCGGACCCGATGTCGTGATGAGTTCCATCTTTGGACAAGAGCCGTCGCAGGAATTCTACGGCCGCTGCAATGAGTTGCTGGATGAAAACGACGGCGTCTTTGCCCGCATCGTGGAGGTGCTGAGGCCGGAGAAAAGTTGAGGGTTGAGGATTGATGACCGCAGCAACCTCGCCTC
>CAXSDZ010000114.1:0-14572 GCA_964235505.1 uncultured Chthoniobacteraceae bacterium | reverse complement strand
CGCTGCCTCCCGCGGCTTCATCGACGCCGCGCGCCTCGCCGCCATGCGCCCTGGCGTCGTCTTCTACAACATCGGCCGCGGCACCACCGTCGATCAGGAAGCCCTCGCCACCGCCCTCCGCACCGGCCACCTCGCCGCCGCCTGGCTCGACGTTTCCGACCCCGAGCCCCTGCCCGAAGCCCACCCGCTCCTCGCCTTGGAAAACTGCCACCTCACCCCCCACACCGCCGGCGGCCACCGCGCCGAAGCCGAAACCCTCATCCGCCATTTCCTCGAAAACCTCCGCCGCTTTGAAGCGGGAGAACCGCTCGTGGATCGGATCATGTAGGAACTGCTGACGGAAGCTCTCTTCCCCTCGCCGGACCACATCGTTGTCCTGTCTGCCTCGCACATTTTCCGGCGTGCTTCTGCGCTTATGATGAAATACGAAAGCATCGGCTAAGGAATACCTAATACTCCAATTAAGAAGCACCTCGTTCCGATGTCGCAACCCCGTTCGCTCTCTGAACTCACCCGGCAGAAGTTGTATGAGGTGATTTGGTCCACGCCAGCTACCAAGCTCTCGATGGGTTTCGGTATCTTGGACGTGGCTATCGCCAAGCGCTGCAAAAAACTGAATGTTCCACGACCCCCGCATGGATACTGGGCCAAGGTTGAAGTTGGCCACAAGCTGCGAAAGCCTCCCCTGCCTCCCACTCCTGAGGAAATCTTCCAGAAGGTGGCGCAACAGCCGGTGGGTAAGGCGCTCCAACTGCCGGGTCTAACCGAATCATTACATCCGTTGGCTGCGGAATTGATGCAGGCGCTGAACACCGTCAAACTTGACTCGAAAAAGCGCCCAAGTATCCGTGAACGCACGCTACCTGAATTGAGTATTTCAAAATCCTTGGCCAAGCTGGCGGTGTGGGTTTTTCACACTATCCTCAAAGAGGTAGAGCCTCATGGGATCGCCTTCCGAAAAGCACAGAGTCCGTATGACTCCGGCTACTTTCAAAAAGGACATAACCGCATTTACCTGACGATCGAGGAAGAGCTGGTCGAGAATCCTCAGGAATTTGGCGCATCCAGCCGACGACGCTCAAGCTGGCAGTCGCACACGGATTCCCTTGTCCCCTCGGGGAAATTAACATTTTCGCTCAAGACCGAGCGCTATGAAGCAAGTAAAGCCAAGCAGTGGGCCGAAGGAGAAAACGTCCCCTTGGGAGAATTGCTAGCACAGATCGTAACAGAAATTCGCCGGCACTATGTCGAAGTCCAAACGCGGCGGGCGCAGGAAGCCATCGAACAGGAAAAGCAACGCCTGGAATCGGAACGACGTCAACTGACGCAGCAGGAGGAAGAGATTATCCGTCGGCAAGAGGAACGAGAACGTAAGTATGCCGAGTCAATCGCCTCGACGATGCGAATTCGGAAAGACGACCTTTTGAAAGCGGCTCAGGGGTGGCGTTTGCATCAATTCACACAAGAATTCATCGTGGCATGTGAACAACGATGGCGGCAAGAACAGGCCGGCGACCTAAAGCCAGACCAAGAGGAATGGTTACAGTGGACCAGGAAGACTGCCAAAGTATTGCCCCCAGTTGAATCAGGATATCCAGAGCCAGAAAAGGACGGCGCTTTTTCTGCGCTTACAGTTCCTTCTGGTGGCCCTTATCCCGAGACGCAGGAATTTTCACGTCCACCTACGATGCCGGAGATTCCGGCCCCGATGGTAGTTCAGCAAAGTTACGGTGTGCCAAGCCACCAACCCGCTCCCCAGCCCTACCCATTCTAACTCAAGTATGCGCGAAGATGATTTTGACCACCCTTGATTTCGTTACTAGATGGACCCCCGCGTCACCGAATTTTACTGTATCATGCCGCTGGTGAACATCCCATCGGTGTTGGAGCGTGGCATCTTATCGCATGAGCGGGCGTCGAAGCTTGAACACGTTTCCGTAGCGATGGATGCGGTCCAGGAAAAACGGGACGTCAAGCACGTGCCGGGCGGCTGGAAGCTGCATCAATACGCAAACCTCTACTTTCACGCGCGGAATCCGATGCTCTACAAACGCAAGGATCAGGTGAATGAGCTTTGCGTGTTGCGGGTGTCAACGGAGGTGCGGAGCTTGGAAGGAGTGGTCTTTTCCGACTGCAACGCATCGAGCGATTACGTTCGGTTCCTCCACCCGTCGCAGTGGCGATTGCTCGCGCTGGACGACATCTATGCACTCGACTGGCGTCATCCAGACGACCCGATCGCCTATTATCGGCACCGTTCGCGAAAATGTGCTGAGGTGCTTGTGCCGCGGCAGGTGCTGCCAGAATACTTCGTGGGTGCCTATGTCGCGCACCACGCCGCAGCGGCGAAGTTGGAAGCTTTCGGCTTCACTCTGCCCGTCGCGGTTGATCCGGCGTTCTTCTTCCGTTAATTTACAACGTGCCCGCCATGTTCAAAGCTCTCATCGGTGATCTCTTTGCCAGTCGCGCCCAGACGTTGGTCAATACGGTGAACTGCGTCGGTGTGATGGGAAAAGGCGTGGCTTTGGAGTTTAAGAAGCGCTATCCGGCGATGTTCGAGGACTATGCCTTGCGATGCGACAACGAGCAGGTGCAGCTCGGTAAGCCCTATTTACACCGTGATGTTAGTGGTGCGATGATCGTTAACTTTCCCACGAAAGAGCATTGGCGCTCGCCCTCGCGGCTTGCCGATGTCGAGCGGGGGCTCGAATCTTTCGCGCAACATGTCACGGAGTGGGGTGTAACGAGCGTGGCCTTTCCGCCCCTTGGGTGTGGCAATGGCGGTCTCGAATGGGCCGAGGTGGGGCCATTGATCTTTCGCAAGCTACACGAGCTTGGTATCGAGGTTGAAGTCTATGCTCCGTATGGCACGCCGCGGAGTGAGTTGACGACAGAGTTTCTCGCAGCCCCTTCGCAGATGAGCCTCGAAGGTAAAGGCCGCAAGCAGGAGAAACTGAATCCTGAATGGGTTGTGCTCATGGAAGTGTTACGGGAGCTTGGCAAACAGCCTTACGCCAATCCTGTCGGTCGAACGATCTTCCAGAAAATCTGTTATGTGGTGACAGAAATGGGAGTGCAGACGGGGTTTCAATTCGGAAAAGGCAGCTATGGGCCGTTTGCTGATGAGGTGAAGCTTGCGCTGCATGACTTTGCCAATCGCAACTGGGTTCAGGAGGAGCAACTCGGGAAGATGACTGCCTTGCGTGTCGGCTCGCAGTATGAGAACGACCGAGCCAAGTTTGAGGACGTGCTGCTGCGCCACGGAAAGAAGATCTTGAAAACCGTGGACCTTTTCAGCCGCATCAAAAATACCGAGCAGGCTGAGGAGGTATTAACCGTGCTCTTTGCCAGCCGGCAAGTGAAGCAGGCGCGCCCGCACGAGGAAGTCGCAGAGCAACAGATCTACGACTTTATCCTCGGGTGGAAAAAGGCGTGGCGAACCGACGAGAAGAAGCAGGCGGTAGCGAGCGCGATTCGGAATCTCGTCATGCTGGGATGGATGCGACTGCGGTTAAGTGAATCGCTGCCAGAAGCGGCGTAGACAACAACAGCTTCACGTCACGAATCTCGCCTCTTTCCAAAGTTTCCCTACGCCATGCGGGAAACGGCATCACTCCGTATGATACCCGCGCCAGAGCCGGACGAGAGTGTGGGCAAGGGTTTGGCTGGAGACTTTGGCGTCGCAGTGGCCGGTGGCTTTGGGAAAAGACGAAGCGGTGGTGATAGCCGCGGGCAGGGTGGGCGGCGGAGGTGCGCTGGCCGGCCATGATCCAGTGGTGGTGGGTCTCTTCGGCGTCCTTGGCGCGGAGGTTGTTTTTCGGAGACGTGGGTGAAGATGCGTGGCGGCTTGGGCGGGGTCGGGTCGGTGAGCTTCATGCCGGAGTGGTATTCCCAGACGCCGAGCGAGAACTGCGCTTCCTCGGGGGCGTCATCATGGTGGTTCACGAAGGTGCCGGAGCAGGCCACGATGCGGCGGAAGAGGTCGGGGCGGAACCAGCCTAGCGTGAGCGCGGCGCCGCCGCCGGAGGAGCAGCCAGTGACAGCGGGGCACCGCGGGTTGTTCGTGAAGGCGAGATTGGGAAATGCGGCTTTCACATCCGTGTTGGTTAGCACTGCGGCGAGCGCTTCCTCCGCGATGGCGGGCGCGAGCCGATCGCTGCTGTTGTCGTCTTTCTGACCGCGTAGCCTGAGAAAGCTTTGTGTCGCTGCGAGGTGGGACGACGGTGCTTTGTATCTTCCTGCTGCATGATTCCTTTCACCGCGCCGCCCGATTATTCCCGCATCCGAGTGGTGGGCGGTTTTGATGAACTCGTGGCCACTCCTTTTCGAGACGGCGTCAATGCGCTCTGCTGGCCGCGCGCGCTGCCGGGTGATTTTGAGGAAGTGGTGGAGCTTCTGGGCGCTGGCGAGGGGATCACGAGCCTCGATGAAGTGCGGCTGCGCAGTCTGCCGGCAAGCGTGGTGGGCCGAGCGGCGATCGAGGTGATGCTCGAAGACCTGCGGTTTCTTACAGCGCGCGGGCTTTCGCCGGAGCTGAACTGCATCCACGGCTACCCGCGCGACGAGGACGCGGGGCCGGTGCGGACGGATGTCTTTTCCTTTCACGCGGATAGCGCGTCGGTGGAGGCGGAGACGTGGCTTTGCACTTACCACGGGCCGCCGAGTGAAGGGCTGCGCAATGACGAGGCGCGGCGGTGGGTGGACATCCCTGAAACGCGCGCGGAGCTGCTCAAGTTGTTTGGCGGGGAAGAGGGCGAGGACTTCCGCGAATCCCTGAGCGAAGGCTGTTACGATCTTCATTATGCCGCGCTTCCGCATGGGCAACCGTTTTCCTTCGGCATCGGGAACCTCTGGCGCATCGCCGTGGATTGGCCGGGAAGCGCTGTCCCGCCTTGTATCCACCGCGCTCCGGTGACGCTTCCGGGAGATCCACCGCGATTGTTGCTGATTAGTTGAAGCGGTGTGGACGTGGGTGGACGCCTGCCGCCTTCGCCCCGATTCCTCCACTGCGCTCCGGGCGATGTTCACTCGTGAGTGCGTGGCGCTGATCGCCGGAGCTTCGGTCGGAATGACAACGGGTGGAAGGCAACGTGTCTCAACCAAAACGTCAGTCGGACCAATCCTTTGTGGTGATCAACAGAATCCTGCCGAGCTTCGGTTGAAAATGCTGCGCGGGGAAACGCGGGAGGATCAAGAAGCGGGCTGGCGGGGTAGTAAGAGCCTATCCAAATAACCCGGCACCTTGCTCTTCGTCTTTTTCTTCATCCTTATCTTCATCTAAGCGGCGCAGGGAAGCAGATGAGGATGAAGAAAAAGGCGAAGACGGTCTTTCGGATAGGCTCCAAAATGCCGCCCCGATTCCTCACTCCTTCTTCCAATCCCGCCACACCCACCGCAGCGTGTCGGGGAAGCGGAGGCCGCCGGGTTTGCCGGAGTGGCCGCCGGCGGTCATCTCGAATTTATAGTCGTAGCCGGCGAACTGAAGCGCGGCGGCCATGTCGCGATTCGAGAGCGGCCAGTCGCCGTGGAGATTGTCGAGGTCGCTTTCGCCTTCCTGGAGATAAATGCGGATCCCTTTAGGCTGATCTTTGCTTTTGCGGATCAGCGCGGGATAGGCGAAGCCGCCGCGGATATTTGTGAAGGAGCCGATGTGCGAGATGGCTTTGCCGAACTTCTCCGGGTGCTCCCACGCGGCGGAAAAGGCCGCGATGCCGCTGGAGGAAAGTCCGCACACCGCCCAACCTTTCGGATCGTCGGTAAGCGCGCAGGCTTTGCGCGCTTGCGGGATGATCTCTTCGAGGAGAAACCGCACGTTCGCATCGCCGACCGAGTCATATTCAAAGGAGCGATTCGCGCGCTCCTGGCCGCCGGGCACCGCTGCCGGGACGACGCCAGGATTGACGAAAATGCCGACGGCGGGCGGCATCTCGCCCTTCGCAATGAGGTTGTCGAAGACGACCGGCACGCGCCATTGCCCGTCTGCTTTGGCGAAGCCGCCGCCATCGAAGAAGATCACCGCGCACGCAGGCTTTGCGGCGTTGAGGTTTGCCGGGAGGTAGAGCGACCACTCGTGCCGGGTGCCGGGGAAAATTTGCGATGCTTCAAAGGGCGGCATCTGGCGCACTTCGCCATGCGGCACGCCGGGCTGCGGGAGCGAATCTGGTCCGAACGTTTCGGGCTCCGCCGCGAGCGAGAGCGATGCTGCGGCGAGCAGAACTGGCAGGAGGGAACGGAGCATATCCGCGCAGGCTGCCCCGCGGGAGCGGAAACGGGCAATGCGCAACTTTCGCTGGCATGTGCTCGGAGGAGCTGAAAGTGACTGCTGATGCTGCCGCGAAAACGTCGAGGTCGATCGGTTTAAACCCGTGGCACGCTGCGGAGGGCTGTCGCCGTGCATGCGACCACTGGCATCGCGAGCCGCGCGCTGGCCGCAGCAGGCCGGGCCGAAGTGTTTTCCTCGCGAGATTTGTGCAGCCGGTTGCGGGCGCGCGGTGGTGGAGTGGGGCAATTTTTGCCTGCGTCTGCTCTGGAATCCTGAGCGGAAAAGGCACCTGCCCGAGCTGGAACTTAGCGTCATCTCAGCCAATTGCTGAGGGTCGAGCAGGAGTCTTTCCCTATGGCCGCGCTTTGGATGGCTGCCGAAGCCTCAGGACCATGAAACGAAACATTCCTTCCAAATTCCTCACGATTGCAGCAGCCGGCGTCATTGCGGCTTCGGCTGTTGCGCAGACAAGTTCGACCGGCACCGGCGGCGCTGGCGTTGGCACGAGCGGCACCGGAACGAGCGGCATCGGCACAGGCGGCGCTGGCACCACCACCGGCGCCTCCGGCCTCGGCACCGGCACGACAGGTAGCGGCACAACCGGCCTTGGGACTGGCACCACCGGAACTGGGACAACAAGCGGCACTACCACTGGAACAGGCACAACCGGCACCACTGGAACTGGCACCAGCACTGGAACTACGGGCCTCGGCTCCGGCACAGGCACTGGGACGTCCGGGCTTGGCACTGGCTCTGGCACGAGCGGCACTGGCACGAGCAGCGGTTCGAGTGGATCGCGCACGGGCGCTGGCGTCGGCCAAGGCACGACGGGCGGATCTTCCACGAGCGGCAGCGGCACGGGCGCCACGAGTGGCACCGGTGGCGCGAGCACGGGTGGAGCTGGTTCGAGCACGGGCTCGGGGACAAATGCGGGCGGTGCATCTGGCGGCGCGGCAGGTGGAGCTGGCGGAGCCTCGGGTGGCGCGGCTGGCGGAACCGGTGGCGCGTCGGGCGGCGCTGGTGGGGGAGCCGGAGCTGGCGGTGCCTCAGGTGGGGCTGGCGCGGGCGGAGCGGGAGCTGGTGCAGGCGCGGGCGGAGCAGGGGGCGGTGCGGGCGGCGGGCGTTGAGATTTGCAGGCTCTAAACCAAACGTAACCTTCTTTCGGCCGGCTCCTGCATCTCGCGGGAGTCGGCCGATTTGCGTCGTGCGCGATGCCTCCCGCCGGGCACGCCACTCACCTCTGCGTCCAGCTTCGATCACTGCGCATGCGCCCTCACTCTTTCACCGTGGCAGGTGCCATCCTCGGCATGGGGATTGGTGGATTCTTCGATGGCATCGTGCTGCACCAGATCCTCCAGTGGCATCACCTCGTCTGCGTTACCGAGCATTGCCAGCCAAACTCGATCGAGCAGCTCAAGCAGCAAAACCGGCAGGACGGTTTCTTTCATCTCGGCGTGTGGATTCTCACCCTCATCGGCACCTACCGGCTCCATCTCGCCGCAGCTCGGCCGGACTGTCCGCGCTCGGCAGGCGCATTCATCGGCGCGGTGCTGTGCGGATGGGGCATTTTTAACTTCGTCGAGGGCATCATCGATCATCAAGTGCTCGGCATTCACCACGTGCTGCCGGGTTCGCCGGGCCAGTTTGCCGCCGATATGGCTTTTCTGGCTTCGGGGGTGCTGTTGTTTGGGGTGGGCCGCTGGTTGGTGCGGAAGGGAAGACGTGCGCGGTGAGCAGTGAACAGTCGGTGCTGCGTCCGCGCAAAGCACGTGGTGAAGCAGGCGATTCCCCTTTGCCTGCGCTGGAGTGGGAGGACAAATGGGATGAAAAGGACGGATGAAAGTCAGCAGGGACACCGTTTCTGAGCTCTGACTACTCCGCACTCCGTCTTCCCCTTCCATGGCCACCATCCTCATTGTCGATGACGACGCCGCCGCCCGCGCCTTTCTCGAGCGGCTGCTCGGGGCGGACGGGCATCGCACTCTTGCAGCGGCGGACGCGGCGCGGGGCTTCGCGATGGCGCAGGCGGAGCGGCCCGACCTCGTGATTTCCGACGTGCTGATGCCCGCGATGGATGGCTACGAGTTCGCCCGCCGCCTCCGCAGCGCGCCGGCGCTCGCCACCGTGCCGGTCATCCTTTTCACCGGCACCGAGCCGCGGCCGGAAGCGCGCGAGCTCGCACGCCGCGCGGGGGTTGCGCGGCTGCTGCTGAAGCCCGCGCGACCGGAGGAGATCGAGGAAGCCGTGGCCCTGGCGCTCGCCGGCTCCGCGCCGATGCCGCCGCCGATCGGCTCGCCGCAGGCGTTCAATCGCGAGCACCGCCGCATGCTCACGGATGAGTGGCTGGAAAAGGTGCGCCAGCTCGAGACGGCGAACGAAGCGCTGCGGCGCGAAGCTGATGAACGCGGACGCGCCGAGGGGTGGATGCGTTTTCAGGCGCATCTGCTCAATGCCGTAGGCCAGGCAGTGATCGCGACCGAGCCCGATGGGACGGTGATCTTCATGAATGAAGCGGCCGAAAAGCTCTACGGCTGGCAGGCGTCGGAAGCGCTCGGGCAAACCTGGTGCAACCTCGTGCAAACGGATCTGACTCCCGTGCAGAAAACCGGGCTGCTCGACCGGTTGCGCGCGGGGAAAACCTGGAGTGGCGAGTTCACCGTGGTGTGCCGCGACGGGCGGACGTTTCCCGTCGCCGCCACCGATTCTCCCGCCTCCGGCGCAGGGGGCGAGATGATCGCGATCGTCTCGGTTTCCAAGGACATCACCGAGCGCCGCCGCGCGGAAGTCGAGCTGCGCAAGCGCGAATTCCAGCTCGCCGCCGCGCAACAGCTCGCGCGCATCGGCAGTTGGGAATGGGATTTCGCCACTGGCAGGATCACCTGGTCGGCCGAGCTCTTCCGCATCTTCGGGCTGCAGCCGCAGGAGTTTGGCGCCACCTTCGAGGCCTATCTCTCGCACGTGCATCCCGAGGATGGCGCGCGTCTGCGCGAGGCGGTGCAGACCGCGCTGCGCGAAGGCCAGCTCGCTTCCGACGTGCATCGCATCGTGCGGCCAGATGGCGAAGTGCGCACGCTCCAGGCGACCGGACGCATCGCGCGGGATGCGGCCGGGCAGGCGGCGCGGATGTTCGGCGCGTCGCAGGATGTGACCGAGCAGGTGGAGGCGCAGCGGCGCGTGCAGGCCACGACCGAGCAGCTCCAGAGCCTGTCGCAGCGCCTGCTGGAAGTGCAGGAAACCGAGCGGCGCCACCTCGCGCGCGAGCTCCACGACGAAATCGGGCAGGTGCTCACCGCCACCAAGATCGCCCTCAGCTCCGTGCTGCAAAGCGAAGGCGCCGCGCCTTTCGCCGGGCCGATCCAGCAGGGCATCAATTCGCTGGATGGGCTGCTGCGGCAGGTGCGCCGCCTTTCGCTAGATCTGCGGCCGCCGCTGCTCGATGACCTCGGGCTTCTCCCGGCGCTCCGCTGGTATCTCGGCCAGATCACCGAGCGCACTTCCCTCGCTGCCCACCTCGTCGCGCCGGAAAGCTGTCCGCGCCTTGGCCCGGCGATCGAGACCGCGTGCTTCCGGGTGGCGCAGGAGGCTCTCACAAATGTGCTGCGCCACGCCGCCGCCACGCGCGTGACGGTGGAGCTGCGGTGCGAGGATGGGTCGGTGGAGCTTTGCGTGCGGGACGATGGCGTCGGCTTCGAGGTGGATGCCGTGCGCCGCCGCGCGCAGGCCGGCGCGAGCCTCGGCCTGCTGGGGATGCAGGAGCGCGGGGCGCTCGTCGGCGGAGTCGTGTCGTTTCAGTCCGCACCGGGCCGCGGCACGGAAGTGCGCGCTTCCTTTCCACAGCCCGGCGCAGGAGAAAGGTGCGAGCCATGAATGCGATTCGCGTCCTCCTCGCCGACGATCACGCGCTGGTGCGCGCGGGGATCCGCTCGCTGCTGGAAAAGATGCCGCGCGTGCAAGTCGTGGCCGAAGCGGGCGATGGCCGGAGGGCGCTGGAACTCGCGCGCGAGCACGGCCCGCAGGTGGTGCTCATGGATATCGCCATGAGCGAAATGAACGGGCTGGAAGCAACCGCGCGGCTCACCAAGGAATGCCCCGGCGTGAAGGTCGTGATCCTTTCCATGCATGCCAGCGAGGAATACGTGCTCCAGGCGCTGCGCTCGGGTGCCTCGGGCTATCTGCTGAAAGACGCCGCCGCCGACGAACTCCAGCTCGCCATCCGCACGGTGCTGCGAGATGAGACTTATCTGAGCCCCACGATTTCCAGGAGCGCCATCGACCGCTACCTCCAGCGCGTGAGCCAGACCGAGCCGGTGGCAAATGCGCTCACTCCGCGGCAGCGCGAAATCCTGCAGATGATCGCGGAAGGCCAGAACACCAAGGAGATCGCCTTTGCCCTCGGCCTCAGTGTGAAGACGGTGGAAACGCACCGCGCACTGCTGATGCACCGGCTCGACATCCACGATGTCGCGGGACTCACGCGGCACGCCATGCGGATCGGGCTGGTGCAGGCGGAGCCAGGCTTGTAGCGCGAGCCGCAAGGCTTCCGGGCAGGTGCGTTTGCAAGGTCGGAGCCCGATGCCTGCGGAGCGTTCCGCTCACGGATGAACGCTGCGCTCCTTGCTTCCAGCAGTCCTAAGGTTTTCCCTGAATAGCCACCCGGACAGCAACTGGTTCAATCGTGCGCCTCAACCATGACGGCACCCGACGAACCTTGCAGCCCGTCTTTCGAGCCCCTGCCAAAGCTCCTTTCAAGCCGCTCTGCCGCGCCGTCTGCGGCTGAAACGATCCAACTGCGCGAAGCGCTGCGGCAGGCGGAAGCGGCGCGCGAGGAGGCGGAAGATCGCTGCGCGATGCTCTTCAAAGCCAACCCGAACCCGATGTTCATCTACGAGGAGGGCACCCTCGCCTTTCTCGATGTGAACGATGCCGCGGCCGCGCACTACGGCTGGTCGCGGGCGGACTTCCTCGGCATGACGCTGCGCGACATCCGCCCGCCCGAGGAGATCCCCGCGCTCCTCGCGCACCTCGCGGAAAAGGGGAGCGGCCTCCAGGGCGCGGACGAGTGGCGGCACCGGACCCGGAGCGGCGAGATCATCCACGTCGAGGTCACCACGCACCCACTCTGCTTCGCCGGCCGCCAGGCGCAGCTTTCGCTGGCGATCGATGTCTCGGAGCGGCGGAAAGTCTCGCTTGAAATCCAGCGGCAAAAATCCCGGCTCGACGACCTGCTTTCGCAAGTGCCGTGCATCGTGTGGGAAATGCGCGGCGCGCTGGAAAACGTCAGCCTCGCGCGCATCGAGTTCGTCAGCCGCCACGTCGAGGAGATGCTCGGCTACCCGATGGAGACGTGGCTGGGGCAGCCGGATTTCTGGCTGCGCGTGCTGCATCCCGAAGATCGCGACCGGGCGGTGAGCTGGGCGGGCGAGATCTTCGCCGGGCAGCCGCAGCCAGCGGCGGAAATCCGCATGATCGCGAGCGATGGCCGCGTGATCTGGGTGGAAAGCCAGGCCGCCGTGATCCGCGACGAACACGGCCGGCCGGCCGGCGCGCGCGGTGTCACCATCGACGTGACGGAGCGCAAAAAGCGCGAAAGCCAGCTCCGCGAGCAGGCGCGCATGCTCGATCTCGCGCAGGATGCCATCAGCGTCCACGACCTCGCGGATCGCGTGCAGTTTTGGAATCGCGGCGCCGAGCGCATTTTCGGCTGGAGTGCGGAGGAAGCGCTCGGCGCGGACGTGCGCGATCTGCTCTGCATGGATCACGCTGCCTTTGCCCGGGCAAAGACGGCGGTGCTCGCGGAAGGCGACTGGCATGGCGAAGTGACGCTGCGCTCCAAGGCCGGCAAGGCGATCATCGTGAGCACGCGCTGGACGCTCGTGCGCGACGAGCACGGCGAGCCGAAGTCGGTGCTGGTGATCAAGACCGACATCACCGAGCAGAAAAATCTCGAGTCGCGCTTCCTCCGCGCGCAGCGCCTGGAAAGCATCGGGACACTGGCCAGCGGCGTGGCGCACGACCTGAACAACATCCTTTCGCCGATCCTCATGAGCGCGCCGATGCTGCGCGAGCCGCTGCCGCCGGAAGCGCTGGAAATGCTGGTCTCCACGATCGAGTCGAGCGCCCAGCGCGGCGCGAACATCGTGAAGCAGGTGCTCACCTTTGCGCGCGGGATCGATGGCGAGCGCGTGCCGCTGCAGCCGCGGCACCTGCTCTGCGAGATGGAGCGGATCGCCTTCGATACTTTCCCGAAGTCGATCACCATCGTGAACTCGATCGCGCCCGACCTCGCCCTCGTAGAAGGCGACGCCACGCAGCTCCACCAGGTGCTGCTGAACCTCTGCGTGAATGCCCGCGACGCGATGCCCGCCGGAGGCACGCTCCGGCTTTCCGCCGAAAACTTCGCGGTCGATGAGCACTACGCGGAAATGCTGCCCGGCGCGAAAGTGGGCCGCTACGTGCAGGTCGCGGTCGCAGACACCGGCACCGGCATTCCCAGCGACATCCTCGACCAGATCTTCGATCCGTTTTTCACCACCAAAGAGCCTGGAAAAGGAACCGGTCTCGGCCTTTCCACTGTGATGGGCATCACGAAAAGCCACGGCGGTTTCATGAACGTTTATTCCGAGCCGGGGCGCGGCACGACCTTCCGCGTTTTTCTGCCCGCCGCGCCGGATGGAGCGGTGCCGCCCGTGGTTGCCGCCGTCAGCCAAGCTCCGCGCGGCAACGGCGAGCGCATCCTGGTGGTGGACGACGAAAGCGGACTGCGCAAGGTGACCGACGCGATCCTCACGCGCCACGGCTACGCGGTGACGCTCGCCAGCGACGGGGCGGAGGCGATCGCGATCTATGCGCGGGGCAGCGACAGCATCCACGCTGTGCTCACGGATGTGATGATGCCGGTGCTGGATGGGGTGGCGCTGACGCGCGCGCTGCGGCGCTTGAATCCCGAGGTGCGCATCATCGCCTCGACCGGGCAGGGCGAAGACGGCCGCCGCGACGAGCTGCAATCGCTCGGCGTCGCGGCCTTTCTTTCAAAGCCCTACGACACGCCGAAGCTGCTGCGCACCGTGCACGAAGTGCTCGCCGGCTTGGTGGAAAAAAGCTGACGGCCGCACCGCCACCCGCGCTGGATCGCAGCACCCGCGGCCCGCCTGCGCCCTTACTCCCGCCGCAGCACGGTATCGCGGAGGAAGCGCGCGTCGGCCTCCGGGAAATCGAGCGTGTAGTGCAGGCCGCGGCTTTCCTTGCGCAGCAGCGCGGAATCGACGATCAGCGCGGCGACGGTGCAGAGATTCCGCAGCTCGAGCAGGTCGGTGGTCACTTTGAAGTTCCAGTAAAACTCCTCGATCTCGCGTTCCAGATTCCGCAAGCGCGTGGCCGCGCGCTGGAGCCGCTTTGTCGTGCGCACGATGCCGACGTAATCCCACATGAGCCGGCGGATTTCGTCCCAGTTGTGGTAGATCACGACGAGCTCATCCACATCCTGCGCGACGCCGCTTTGCCACTCGGGAAGCTCGATTGAGTCGAGAGTCGAAGGGCGAGGGTCGAGGGGCTGAGGAGCTTGCGCAAGCTTCAGGCTCTCGACGATTCCCCGGCAGCAGCGATGTGCGAGCACCACCGCTTCCAGCAGCGAATTGCTCGCGAGCCGGTTCGCTCCATGCAGTCCGGTGCAGGCGACTTCGCCGATCGCGTAAAGGCCGCGCAAGCTGGTCGCGCCGTCCGCATCCGTGCGCACGCCGCCGCATTGGTAGTGCGCGGCGGGGACGACTGGGATCGGATCGCGGGTGATGTCGATGCCGTAGCGCGCACACGTTTCCGCGATGTTCGGAAAGCGCTCGCGCACGAACTCGGCGGGCTGGTGCGTGATGTCGAGATACACGCAGCGCGCGCCGGTGCGCTTCATCTCGGCGTCGATCGCGCGTGCGACGATGTCGCGCGGCGCGAGTTCCTTCAGTGGCGAGTAGCGCTCCATGAAGATGCGGCCTTTTTCATCGATCAAGCGCCCGCCTTCTCCCCGCACAGCCTCGGTGATGAGGAACGAGCGCGCTTCCGGATGAAACAGGCACGTCGGGTGGAACTGGATGAATTCCATGTTTGAGATCGCCGCGCCCGCGCGCCACGCCATCGCGACGCCGTCGCCGGTCGCGATGTTCGGGTTCGTCGTGTAGAGATAAACCTTCCCGCAGCCGCCCGAGGCGAGGATGAGGCGGTCGGTGCGGACGGCGAGCACTTCGCCCGTCGCCTGGTTCAGGACATACGCGCCGAGGCAGCGATCCGTGCTCGCGAGACCGAGTTTCCCTAGCGTGATGAGAT
>CAXSDZ010000113.1:0-14585 GCA_964235505.1 uncultured Chthoniobacteraceae bacterium | reverse complement strand
TCGGTGTTTTGCTGGTGGGCACGACGCTTTTCGTCGGCTCGAAGAAGCAGGGCGCCCGGCTTCGGGCCGGGGTCCGCATCCCAGGCGATCTTGCCACCGGAGTTGTAGAATGGGAATACCTCAACCTTCGATTCCAGCGCCGCTTTGTAGTCCAGCTCTTTGCCTGAGTAGGCGGCCATGCGGCCGAAGATCGCGGTCATCGTGGAGTGCGCGCCACGCTCGGCTTCGGAGTAGGGCGTGTTGTTGCGGATCGCGGCAAAGAGATCGTCGTGCTCCTGCTGGTAGGGATCCTTTGCGCCCTCCGCTTTATAGCGCCACTGGTTGTCGCCGAGGATCTTGTAGCCGCCCACATCAGCGCGACCGTTGGAGCCTTGCACGTGCTCGGAAACGCTGTTCCAAGCGCCGGGCTGATGGCGGCACTCGGAGTAGCAGATCGAGCCATCCTCGTATTCAAACTGGCAGGCGAAGTGATCGAAGATCTCGCCGTCGTCCGGCGACGTGGTAATCTCACGTCCGCCCATACCGCGGGCCTTCACCGGCGGGCCGTTTTTGATCCAGTTGATCACGTCGATGTTGTGGATGTGCTGCTCGACGATGTGATCGCCGCAGACCCAGGTGAAGTAATACCAATTGCGCATCTGGTATTCGAGTTCTGTGAGCTTGCGGCCCATCTGCTTCTCCATTTCGGAGCGCTTTTTCTGCCAAGGGCGCTGGCCATTCCAGTAGCAGCGCATGGAAGAGATGTCGCCGATCGCACCGTCCTGCAAGCGCTGGATGGTCTCGATGTAGCCCTGCTGATGCCGCCGCTGAAGCCCGACGCCGACCTTCAAATTCTTCTTCTTCGCTTCCTCCGCGGCAGCGAGGAATTTGCGCACACCGGCCGCGTCAGTCGCCACCGGCTTTTCGGTGAAGATGTGTTTGCCTTGGCGCACTGCCTCCTCGAACTGCATCGGCCGAAAGCCGGGCGGCGTGGCGAGGATGACGACATCGGCCTGCTCGATCGCTTTTTGGTAGCCATCGAAGCCGAGGAACTGCCGGTCGGGCGGCACGTCCACGCGATCACCATGCGTTTTTTGCAGGTTACTGAGCGCGCTTTTGAGACGGTCATCGTGAATGTCGGCGACGGCGACGAGCTTGATCGGGCCTTGGTTGGAGGTCGAGAGCGCCTGATTCGCCGCGCCCGAGCCGCGTCCGCCGCAGCCGATCAGGGCGAGCTTCAGCTCATCGGAGCCGGCAGCATGGGCAAAGCGCGAAACGGGCAGCGTGCTCAGCAGCGCGGCACCGCCGACCGCCGTCGAAGTGCGCTTGAGGAATGACCTGCGCGACAGCGCGCCGGGCAGGATGATGTGGGAGGGTTCGTTCATGGGATCTTGTTTGGAGAAGAAACGGAGCGGGCAAAACGTAGGGCAGCGCGCGGGGATTTGGCTACGAAATCCTTGTGCCGCCGCGCGCGGCTGGTCGCGAAAATCACCGGCGCAGCAGTTGCCAGCGAAAAAGGCGCACGGGTTGCGTCAGCCACGGGCTGGTCTCGTCGGGCGCAGTGAGCGTGATGATCTTGCCGACGTTCGGATCGGCTTCGATCCACGTGCGATCACCCAGAAATCCGAGGATGTGCGAGCCATTCGCCGTCACCGCGATGTCGCCGGGCAGGATGCCGCGATGATCGAGATCATTGATGCTCGGTGCATCGAAAAGATGGTCGGTGATGTCGCTCTGCCACTCCACCAGCCCCTGTGGCGAAACGTCGCGCCACCACAGCATGAGCGCGCCGCGCGCGAGACTAGGATCAAGGGTGCGCACGCCTCGCTCGAAGGCGCTTTCGATCAGCCCGCGACGGATCAGCCCGGAGGAATCGAGACCCTTCAAACTCTCGCCCCCGCGCACGTAGCTCGCCCCCCGGTAGCGCAGCAGCGATCGGACATATTCCATGCGCAACGCGTGCAGATCAGTCTTTTCCCGTCCGGGCAGGATGAGAAAAATCGCCACGGCAACCAGCAGCGCAAAGAGTGACCAGCGCACCCACTTCCAACGCCACGCAAGCAGCAACCCGCCAAAATAGACAAGCGCGAGCAGCAGCAGGGAAAAGCTGCGCGTCACGTGGCTGCTGACCGGCGAAAAGATCAGCCAAATCCAGCCCGCTAGGGCGAGAGCCCAGAGCAACGTAGGCAACCAAGTTCGGGGCCGCTGCAAGCTCATGACGTGGTGCGATTCGCAGGCTCGATCGCAAGACCAAGCTCCCGCAGCTTCCTCAAGTGGAGCAACCGCGCACGGCACAGATTACACGGATCGATCGTGCCCGAATGCGCCGTTTCAATCATCCGCTTCATCCGTGGGATCTGCGGTTGAAAAACGCAGCCCGCTAGTGCTGCGCGTCGGGTTTGTTCAGGCCCGGGATGTCCTTCTCCACACCGCTGTTCCAAGCCGTGAACATCTCCTCCGCGGCGGGCGTCTTCAGCGGGCGAACCACGCGAAAGCCGAGGAACTGCGCGTCGGTGTGATACCAGACGCTCTTCGGAAGCTGCGGGTCCTGGATCTTCCAGGTCGGGTCGGAAGCTCGCCGCGCCGCCACGCGCAGCTTGGCCGCATCATCGTCATCCCAGGAGCCGCCGCGCGCCACGTGGGGATAGGGCTTGGTGGATTTGATCCACGGATTCGCCGCCGCCCCTTTCGCGTAGAGAGCGGGGTCGTATTGATCGAGCGTCCATTCGACGACGTTGCCGAGGATGTCGTAAAGGCCCCACGGGTTTGGCTTTTTCCGGCCAACTTTTTGATACTTGAAATCGCTGTTTTTGCCCCACCAGCAATACTCGCCGATCTTCGACGCATCATCGCCCCAAAAGTAGGCCGTCTCCGTTCCGGCGCGTGCGGCGTATTCCCACTCGGCCTCAGTCGGCAGGCGGTAGAACTGGCCGGTCTTCGCGCTCAGCCATTGGCAATATTTGTTTGCGGCGTGCTGCGTCATCGAGATGGCGGGAAAGCCGTCCTTGCCCATGCCAAAGCTCATCTCCACGTAGGGCTGCGTCGGGCGCGTGGTGGCATCGGTGACCGCATTGATCTCAGCGGCTGGCTCGCGGGCGGCGCGCACTTTTTTCTCCTCCTCGGGATACATGAAAAGCTCGAACTCGTTCCAAGTGACCTCGAATTTGCCCATCCAGAACGGCGCGATCTCAACCTCGTGCTGCGGGCCTTCATCCGGCTTGCGACCGGCCTCGCTTTCGGGGCTGCCCATTTTGAATTTGCCGCCGGGAATCGGCAGCATGTCGAAGGTGACTTCGGTCCCCGTGATCGTGCCGGTGTAGGCCTGC
This sequence comes from uncultured Chthoniobacteraceae bacterium, assembly GCA_964235505.1. GTDB lineage: Bacteria > Verrucomicrobiota > Verrucomicrobiia > Chthoniobacterales > Chthoniobacteraceae > CAXSDZ01. Next base: position 11,280 of record CAXSDZ010000113.1, on the reverse strand, counting down.
ATCTCCTTTTCGCTGTCGGGCAGAGGACTGGTCACGATGCGGTCGTGAATCCGTCCCACGAGGCCCTTCTCGTCTTTGCCGCTGCCGGCGGCGGGCTCCGCCTTGCGGGCTGTGAGCTTGGACGCTTCGGGCCAGTTTGCGCCTTCGGCGATCCAGAGCTTCAGCGTGTCGGTCTGTTCTTTCGCGAGGCGCTCCAGTTTGCCCGTCACCTTGTTCGGCGGCGGCATCACCTTTTTGTGGTCGTCCGGCAGCAGCGTGGTCGTGTAAAGTTTGCTCTTCTCAGGATTGCCCGGAACGATTGTGGAAACCACCTCAAACGCCGCCGCTTTCGTGCTGAGGTCCACGTCCGTGCGGCCTTCCTCGTAATCCGTTCCTTTCGGGTTGTGACAGCGCACGCAGTTGAGTTCGAGGATCGGCTTCACGTCTTTCTCGAAGTCCACCGCCGCGCGCGCGGCAGGCAGCGCCGCGAGGCTGAACACGGAGACGAGCAGGAGAGCGGGGATTTTCATGGCAGGAGAAGGGCGGGACGTTCGCGCACGCCGGGAGCGTGTGTCAACCCAAGCAGGGTGGGCCATTGCTGAAATGCCGGCACCGGCGCGAGGGCAGCCGGAAGCGCAGGCTACTCGCCGCTCAGTCCAGGCCGATGTCTTCGTTCCAAAGCTGCGGGTTGGCGGCGATCCACGCGGTCATCATCTCGTGGCATTCCGGGAGGTCGAGATCGATGACTTCGATCCCGTGCGCGCGCATGAACTCCGGCGCGCCGGGAAAGGTGCGGCTTTCACCGACGATGACCCGCTTGATGCCAAACTGCACCGCCGCACCCGCGCAGAAATAGCACGGCATGAGCGTGGAATAGAGCGTGCAACCGCGGAAGGAGCCGAGCCGCCCGGCGTTGCGCAGGCAGTCGGTTTCGGCATGGGTGACCGGGTCACCATCCTGCACGCGTTTGTTGCGGCCGGTTGCGATGAGCTTCCCGTCGCGCACCAGCGCGGAGCCGATGGGAATGCCACCTTCGGCGAGACCGGTGTGCGCCTCGTCGAGGGCGGCCTGCATGTGCGGATCGGAGAAGGGCATGGGAGTGATGGGTTGATCGGGGTGGTGAATGCTTCTTCCTGCGAGGTGCCGATTGCGCGATTCAAGAAGCGAAGCCCGAGCAATGCCGCACCTTTCCGAATCGCTGCAAATTCCCAGGCTGGCGCCCGGTGTGCAAAGCCATTCCGCGCTTGCAGTCGGTAATTGCGATCGGTGGAACCCCTTCTGGATGCCCTGTAGCAGTCCTCATGTTCGCAGGCTAGCCGGATGCGCGGAGGGACGCGCTCCTGCGCGTCCTCGGAGTGCGAGCCCGCGGGAAGACGCGCAGGAGCGCGTCCCTCCGAGGCGACCGACCCAAACGCCTTCAGCTCCAGTGGCCATCGTGCAGACGCGCGCGCGGCCTCCTTTCACGTCTTCGCTTCGTCGTAATAATACCCGCCGTAGTTGTAGTAGCCGTATTCCGGCATGGAGACGGTGATCTCGTTCAGGACAATCCCGAGCACGTTTGCGCGACGCTCCTTCAGCCGGTCGATCGTGCGGCGGCTTAGCCGGCCCGAGGATGCGGAAAACCGCAGCACCACACCGACCGCGTCGATCTTCGGAGCGAGGCTGGCGGTGTCTTCGGCCACCATCACCGGCGCGGAGTCGAAGATGATGTAGTCGTAGGCCTTGTAAGTTTCTTTGAGAAAACGATCCGCCACCGGGCTGAGCAGATGCTCGGCTGGCTGCGGCAGGTTGCCGCCGCGAGTAATAACCGAGAGGTTGTTCCAAGCTGTGGGCTTCACCACTTCTGTCCACGGCATCTCGTCTTTCAAAACGTCGGAAAGTCCCGCGTCATTGTTGAGCCCAAATGCGCGATGCTGTCCGCCTCGGCGCAGGTCGCAATCGACCAGGAGCGTTTTTGCGCCGGCGAGCGCGAAGGCAATGGCGAGATTGGCGGAAACGGTGCTCTTGCCTTCGCCCGGAATGGCGCTGGTGATGAGGATCGATTTCGGGCGCGCGTTTTCCTCCGGCAGATAGACGAATGCCGAGCGAATCGCGCGGAATGATTCGGCAAAGGAATGTCGCACGTCGTCCGGCTGGAGCAGGTTGAGGGCAGTCGCCGCCGGGTGATCCTGATGCACGATCTGGCCGAGAACCTTTTCGGGGAAATGCTTCTGCACATCGGCCAGCGACGTGAGCCGGTCGTCGAGGCGCTCCATCAGGAACAAGATGCCCAACCCGACCGCGAGCCCTGCGCCGGAGCCGATGAGCAGCAGCTTCACCAAACCCGGACGCACCGAGATCGGCTCGGAAGCCTTTTCCAGCGAAGAAATCATGTCCTGCTCCACTGCTTTCGTGACGTCCACATTGCGCAGATTCATCGAGAGCCGGTCATACACGCCGCGCAGCCGATCGACGTTGCCCCGGCGCCGCTCGTAATCCGCGAGCTTGCGGCTCAGGTCCACGGCTTTGGTCTCCGTTTCCGCGATCACGCGCTCGAGGTTCTGCATCTGGAGCCCGATCGTGTCGCGGCGGCTCGCGAGCTGATCGACACTTTGCTTGCGGAAGGTCTCGATGAGCCGCTCCGAACGGGCGAGCTCTTCATCCATGCGGACGATGTCGGGGTGCTTGGGCCGCATGTATTGCGAAAGCTGCTCGCGCTCCGCCCGGAGGAGCTGGAGCTGCTGCCGGGCGCGGAGATAATCCGACATCGGGCCGAAGTTCGACATCGCGCTGTCCAGCGGCGATGCGCCTTTTGATCCGTCGGCCTTCGGCGTGGGATCGCGGTCCAGCGCCTGATCCAGCGTGAGCGTTTTCAGCAGTTGATGCTCAGTCTTCAAGTCCGCGTATTGCCGGTTGAGATTGGAAAGGTAGATGCCGGCGCTGTTCCCTTCCTCCTTGAGGTAGCCGAGATTGTTTTGCTGCTGAAACTCCAGCAGCTTGTCTTCCTCGACGCGCAGTTCCTTTTCCACTTCGGCCTGCTCTTTCACCAGCGCGGTGAGGGTGGAGTCGGATTTCTGCGAGCGCATTTCGCGCTTCGACGCCACGTATTCCTCCACGCACGCATTCAGAAACTCGCGCGCATAAATGCCGTCGGACGCAATCGCCTGAAGAATGAAGATGGAGGTCTTCGGCTGCTGGCCCACGGTGAGCCTAGTCGGCACCGGCTTGATGTCCGGGCGCAACGCTGCGACGCGCGCCGCAGCGCGCGAGCGGACCTCGCCGCTTTGCATCAGCTCCATTTGCGTGGGGAAGAAGTTGGAAAGCTCTTCGCTATAAACCGCGCCTTCCTGGAAGTTGATTTTTCCGCTTACCATCATCCGGGCGACGGAGAGAAAAGACGGAGGAAGCTGCCCGGCATACCAGCCCGCGACGGCGAGGCCGATCGAGACGGTGAGGAAGGCCACCCACCAGCGGCGCTTCAGCACGAGCATGAAGCGGTAAAGCATCGTGCGCGCGTTCATCCACGTCGCAGCGAGGCTCTGGCCCTGCGAGCTTTCCGATTCTTTCTCCAGCAGATCGATCATCCCTTCGTTGCCCTTCTCGATTAGAAATTGATCAGCCGCTCGGGGACGATCACGAGATCATCCGACTGGAGCACGAGGTCCTGCGCAGCGTTGCCCTTTTCCAGAATCTGGAGCACGTCGATGATGAAAAGGTCCTGCTGCCCGCCGGGCTTTTTTCGCACCACCTTCACTTTGCGCTTGTTCGCAAAGTCCGAGAATCCACCGGCCTTCAGAATCGCGCGGCTGACGGTGAGCGTTTCATCCGGCGGAAGCTCCATCGCGCCCTGGCCGCGGACTTGCCCCATGAGATAGACCCTGCCGCGCGAGCGCGTGCTGGCGGAGTCGAGACCGAGGATCACGGTGCATTTGAAGAAGTAATCCTTCTCCAGCATTCGCTTGATCTCGAAGGCGAGGCTTTTGCACGTCTTGCCGCGAGCAGCGACCCGGCCGATCAGGGGCACCTCCATCTCCCCCGAATCCGTGACGACCAGCTCCACGGGAGGCTTGCGATCTTCCACCACGCGAAAGGAAAGCCGGTCCGCAACTCCTAACGTGCGGGTGCTGTCGAGCACTTCCATGGAGTTGGTCAGTGCGACCGTGCTGGAGGCAGTGTTCGGGCTCACCGGAGCCGTCGCCGGTGCCGAACTCGGGATGCGCCCATCACCGCGATCCTGGGCCGCAAGCGACCCGATTAACCCGCCAGCTGATGCGAGGACCAAGAGAGTAGCGCACTTCATCCAGAGCCGCATCGCTAGAAATCGTAAGAAAAGGTGAGAGTAAGAACGTTCTGCCGGTAGTCCCTGAACGCCAGCTCCGACTCCTTTGAGTAGAACTGGTAGCGGAGCCCGGCGCGCAGATGTTCAGACAGGCTGTAGCCTAGGGCAAGGCCGAAGTTCCAGCGGGTCAGGTTCTCGCCAAAGGTCGAGCGCGATTCCTTTGCGCGCTCGTATCCGGCGCTCAGGCCGAAGGTGATTTTCCGGCTGAGGATGATCGACGCTTCATAGCGAAGGTAATCGATATCAACATAGTCCGAACCGATACCGAGCTGCCGTTCGTGGCCGGCTGAGAGCGAGTGCGATAGCCTGCTGTTGAGCCGGTTATTGATGGCAATCGACCAGTAATAGCCGAGCTCGCCACCGCTATCTTTCGTCCTCCCGGATTCGGAGATCTGCCGGGCCGCATCGGGATGATCTGCTTCTAGCCCACGCGGCGCCGCAGTCGTGCGAAATGACGGGACGCTGCTTTCCAGAACCTGCACGCCTGCCGCCGCGAGAAAGCGTGTGTAGGGGCTGATCTGAAACTGCGCGAACGGTCCTAGAGTATAGAACTGCTGCGCGATCTCGATCACCTTTCCGGTGGTGGAAAGCGTAAAGCTGCTTTGCAGCCCGAGGATGGTGGTTTCATTCAGCGCGAACGACGATGACGCGCGGAATTGGTGCGAACTGCGGTCGTTGTCGCGGAACGTCGCGCCTGTGTAGCGATCTATTGTGTAGTCGGAACCGCCGATCAGGATCACGTCGTTCAAATCCACCAAGGCGGAAAGTCCGGTTGTGTTCGTGAAACGGCTGAAGCTTCCGGTGTTGCTCAGCGTGGATTGCGAAGCCGGGTTGTTCTCGATTCCAAACCGGTCGTGAAGATTGATCCGCACGTCGCCGATGAAGATATCGAACCCGATCTCCGAGTCCGGCGCAATCGTGAAGGGGCTCACGTTCGACGCGCGCGTGTCGTTGATGGAAAACTCATATCCGAACCCGAGTCGCAGCGTCAGAGTATTTAGCTGCGTCACTGGCCAGAACGCACCGATGTTCAGCCTCGGTCGAAAGAAGAAGTCGCTTCGGGGACCGATTCCCTCCGGCAAGCGCGGGTCGGCGAGATTCACGTTGTCGTTGAACTCAAGATCGAGCCCTGCATCGAGCTTCAACCGGACGGGGCCGAAGCGCAGGTTGTAGTTGCTTTGCAATGAGCGCGCACGCCCGGCGGCGGCGGCTTCCCGCGCGAGCGATGCGCGAATGGGCTCCTGCGCCTGAATTGTCGTGAAAAGGCCGTCGAGCGCCAGAGCGCAGAAAGCTGCCGCCGCACCGTGCGCGCGGAGATTCCGCTTTCCGTCCCGCAAGCGAATGCAATCGAGGTTAACCGCCCAACTCATAGAAATCGTTCGCTTCCGATGGGTGCCAACCGGCATCCTTCGCAGCGAAGCGCGGGTTAGGTATGTGGGTGGTGGAAGAGAGTCGAGTGCTGATCGCGATAGCCCGCACCCATTCTTGAAACGATCCGAATGTGACTTGCGGAAACGCGCGGGCGTGTTCTTATCCTCGCGAGGAAAAGTCCCACGCCTGCCGGCGCTAAGTTGCCGAGACGGGAACTTCCAATGGTGTGTGAAGTGAGTTTTTGCCGGCTCGGGGGTCGATGCATTTGTAGCTTTGCATAACGAGGCACTTTCAACTAACCACTCCCGCTCGTGATGAATAAATGGCATGTTTCTAAGGTTGGGCAGCCCTTGCTTGGGTCTGCGGCAGGACTCTGCGTGTGCTTCGGCGCGGTAGATCAATCATTCGCTCTCGACGCGCCGCTTGTAGTGGTGTCGGAAAAGAGCGCAGCGGCTCAAGCGGTCTGGCTCGATGCACTTTTAACCCGCACGAATCCCTTTCTTGCCGTGCCGGTCGTCAGCGGTTCCGCAGCCTTCCAGCCGGTGAACAATGGCTCGGGAGCATTCACGTCGGCCCTAATGCCGCTCAGCACGGCACTTAATGGATCTTCGCCTGCTGCCACAGAGCCGATTCGCTCTTTTAGCGCAAACTACTTTTCTGCGGCAATGACCGCGGGCGTTGCCTCTTCGGGAGCGCCGGCTGCGATCACGGCGATCAACCCGCCTCCGGCTGCACCTCCTGGTGCAGAAAACAATCCTTCTGTGACTGCGGCTCCGAGCAAGCGCCCAAAACCGCCGAAACCGCCGAAACCGCCCAAGGCGAGCCGCTAAGGAATTGCGGAATAGCAGCATTTGGCATTAGGTTGCGGGGCTTCCGCAGTGGGAGTTACGGGTTATAGGTAAAATGAGAGCGGCGTCATTCGGCGCGCTTGGATAGGCGGCATTCAACTGGCATCGTTCAAAGGCATCTTTGTGTTCTAATCTCTTTCGCTATGAAACGGCATTTCTTTCTCGGGTTTGGCATTCTTCCGCTGGTTCTCTCAACGCCCGTGCTCGCGCTCGACCGCGTGTGGGTGGGCGGTAGCTCCTTGTGGAATCTTCCGATCAACTGGACCACTAACACCGTTCCCACGGTCGGCGACAACGCCATCCTTGATAAGGCTGGCACCAATATCTTCTATCTCAACACGGCTAATCCGTTGCTGAACTCCGTCGTAATTGACGCCAGTGGCGGAACCAAACTGCTGCAGGCGCAGGATGCGTTGACCACGAAGACACTGATCGTGGGCGACGATACTTCGGGTTCTTATGAAATGTCGTTGGGCTCACTCACCGTGACGGGAGATACGGGAGCCGAGCACTTGATCATCGGCGCTCGGGGCAATGGATCCGGCAGCTTCTCGATGACGGGCGGCACAGTGATTTCCAACGTGATCAGTGTAGGTGGCGGAAATGCAGGCGGCCTCGCCAATGGCACTTTTGTTCAAAGCGGCGGCACAGTGGATGTGACGGGCGGCTCCGGCGAGCTATACATCGGCAACAGCGCCAACGCTGGCGGCACCTATACGATCAGCGGTGGAAATCTTAACGCGGCCAGCGTTTTCGTAGCCTTCAGCGGATCCAATGGCTCGGGCCGCTCCTTTGTGCATTCCGGCGGGACCGTGACTGTTTCGAGCTTTCTCGACCTTGGAGGTTTCGACGGTGGTTCGGCGCTTACGACGGGAACTTATACATTGAGTGGAAGTGCTTCGACTGTGCTCACCGCGGCGGTTCAGCGCATCGGCGTGTCTGGCACCGGCATCTTCAATCAGGAAGGCGGCGTGAACAATCTGACGCTTGGCGTTTCGGGCAGCGAGCGCGCATTGCTTGTCGGCACCGAGCAACCAGGCGCGCTCGGGACTTACAACATGAAGAACGGCACTTTGAACGCCGAGTTTGTCCAAGTCGGGAACTCAGGCCGCGGCACCTTCAATCACTCCGGTGGCGTGGTGAATCTCGATCAGCAACTACTCATCGATAACGGCGGGACCACTGGCTCCCGTGGCACTTACGCAATGTCTGGCGGCACCCTCAATACGAGCGGCACGACACAGTTCCCGGGTATCTACAATCTTGGGATCCTGAATCAAACCGGCGGTGTGATCAATGCGAATGGAGCGCAGGCGAACTCCGGCGTGTTCAACTCCGGCACTTACACTCTATCCGGCGGCACCCTTTCTGGCACAGGAACAAAGCTGAACACGGGCACCTTCACGGGCTTTGGCACCATCGCCGGGACAGGTGCGCTGAATAACGAAGGTGCGATGACGTTTGTCGGCGGCACTTCGACTGTGGGAGTGCCGATCAATAATAGCGTGACAGGCACAGTTACCTTCAAGGATGTCACCGTCGTGAATGGCAACTACGTGAATGATGGAACATTCAAGTTCACGAATACCACCATCCTATTTCGCGGCGCGGAGAACATTGATAACGGGACAGTCATCAACGATCCTGCGACCGCCACTTACGAGAACAACTACACCGCTGGCGCGTCTGGTAAGTTGATCGAAATGGGAACAGGCAACCTATGGAAGTTCGGACTGAACGTGACGGTGCTAAGCACTCAGTATTCGGTCTGGGATACAAACCAATCGCTAATCCAGTTTTACCAGAGTCCAACCAATGCGACGGGCAATCATCAGTTCCGTTACTCCGCAGTGGACCTCGGGCCGACTTATGCCGGTTTCACCAATAACCTTGCCTGGGGACAGACAGTGGTGGATTCCGGCAATGAACTCGTCAACACCACCGGAGCCTTCTACACGAGCGTGTTGTCGCTGGGGGATGGTGCAGGACAGATCCAATCATTCACTGGTTCCATGCGGATCTACTACGATCCGGCACTTTCTCAGAATTCCTACCTTGCTGGCGGCACTTATCCGTTTGGATCAGGCGGAGGCTTTGTCGCACCCGTGCCGGAGCCCTCAGCGGCCTTGTTCCTCACCAGCGGTGCCGCGCTGCTAGGCTTGCGCCGCCGCAGGAAGTGACGGGTGCTCAGAAACGCCGCGCTGTGGTGGACGCGCGTCGCGCGTCGCTGGCAAGCGGTCGGGCAAGGCAACGCGTCTCGCAGCACTCGCGTTTGGCGGATTGGCTGCCGGTAGGCTAGACTTGCATCCAGCATGTCTGCCCCCGCCCAGCGCACCCCGTCGCTTTCCTCCACACCACTCACAAGGCAGGTCGGGGCTGGCTTGGCGGATCTGCCAGAAGTGGCTGCGCTGAAACGCCTCCGCCGACGGTGGATCATTGCGCTGCTTGTGATCACGCTGCTCGGCGTGCTCCTCGCGAAACCGGGCTATCGCGCCGTCAAAGAGTGGCGCTGCCGGGCGATTGCGGCGGAAAGCTTGCGGCTGCTGGAAGATGGCAGGCGGGAGGAAGCATTTGACCGCGCGCGGGCGGCGCACCAGCTCCTCCCCACGGAACCCGCGGCGCTCAGGGCGGTGGCTCACGTGGTGGCCGATCGCGGCGAGTGGGCGACTGCGGCTTCGTTCTGGATAGAGTTCGCCAAGCGTGCGGAGATGAACGGCTCCGACCGGCGCGCCTTTGCCGAAGCGGCGCTGCGGAGCGGCGCATTTCCCGTGGCGGGAGAGCAAATCACCGCACTGCTCACTGCGGAGCCGGACGCAGCGGCGAATCATCTCCTTTCCGCCCGGCTCCACCTGGCCCAGAGGGACTGGATCGGTGCGATGGCGGAAGTGCGCGCGGCCATCCCGCTCGCCGGCACGGAAGAAGCCGCCCCGCTGCTGCTCGGCGAGCTGCTGCTCCAGCAGCCGGACGCGCGTGCGGAAGGATTGCGCCAGCTTCGGACGCTGGCCTTGCACCCGAGCAAAGAAGGGCTTGCCGCGCTGACGCTGCTCGCGGCCCAGACCGATCTTCCCGGGGCGGATGCGCAGCAAGTCGCCACCGCGCTGGAGGCGCATCCGCTCGCGGTTCCGGCGCATCAGTTGAAAGCGCTCGACCTGCGGCTACGCGCCGCTCCTCCGCAACGCGGTGAGTTGCTCGATGCTGCGCATGCGCGCTACGCCGATGCGACCCCGGAGTTGTTGCGCGACTTCGCGGCCTGGCTGGTGGCGCACGGAGAGCCCGGGCGCGCTTTGGCCGCTCTGCCGACGGAGCGGGCGTGGGGCCGGCGTGACCTGCTGCTCGTGCATCTCGACGCGATGGCTGCGCTGGCGCAGTGGCGTGAGATTCTCGTTCTGCTCGAGCGCGACCGGGCGCCGCTGGAGGGGACGCTGCTGCACCTTTTCCGCGCCCGCTGCCACAGCGAATTCGGCGACAAACCGCTGGCAGATACGGAATGGCGCATGGCCGTGAGCGCAGGCGCAGGCGACCTGAATGCGCTGCTTTACGTGGCTTCGTATGCGGAAAAGGTGGGCGCTCACGAGCCTGCCGTCCGCGCCTAACGTTCGCTCGCGGATAACCCAAAAACCGCACGGCTCGCTTACGAGTCTCTGCTCCGGCTCACTCCGCAAGCCGACACGAAGGGTCTCCGCGACCTGCTTTCGGAAATGGCGATTCGCTGGCCCAAAGACGCGGCGATTTCCAACGACCTCGCCTATCTCAATGCACTGCTCGGCACGGAACTCGAGCGCGCGCGCGACACCGCACGCGCGCTCGTGCGGGACGCACCGGAAAGCCTGCCGCATCGCACCGCGTTGGCACTTGCGGAGCTCCACCTCGGGCATTCCGCGGATGCGGCGAAGGTCTATGACGGACTGCGCATCGACTGGCAAACGGCCGCGCCCGCAGGAGCCGTCGTGTATGCCGCCGTGCTCCATGCGAATGGCCGCACTGCGGAAGCCGCTTCGCTGCTCGCCGGGACGCGGTCCGACACGCTCCGCCCGGAAGAGCAGGCACTGCGCGACACCGCACTCCAGCCGTGATGCCACTCCCTTCCGCCGACGTCGGCTCGTCGGGAGCGACGCAACGCGAGAAGCCGGGCGGTGCAGCAGTTTCACAAGTCGGGCGTGCGACGTGGCTGCGGGTCGCGGCGTTCGCGAGCGTTTGGCTGCCGGTGCTGAATCACTTGCGGCTGGAGTGGAGCATCAACGAGCAATACCGCTTCGGCTTCGCGGTGCCGCTGCTCAGCCTCTACTTCGTGAGCCTGCGTTGGGTCGATCGCCCGGCGCCCGCACCCAATGGCGGCAGCGGCTGGCGCGCACTTGCCGCGCTGCTCCTGCTCCTCGCACTTGCGCCGCTGCTGCTGGCGGAAGCGGCGCACCAGGATTGGCGCCTGCTGAGCTGGACGCTTTCCGGCTGCGCCGCCGGGCTGACGCTGCTCGCTCTGCACCAAGCTGGGGGCACGCGGTGGGTGGCGCACTTTGCGTTTCCCGTCGCCTTCATCTTCGTGGCCGTGCCGTGGCCGATGACGCTGGAGACGCGGCTGATGCAGGGGATGATGCAGGTGAATGCCACGGTGGCTGCGGAAATCCTGAACTTGTTTGGCATCCCCGCGCGTCAGCTTGGCAACGTGCTCGATCTCGGAAATGCGACCACGGTCGGCTTGGATGAAGCGTGCTCCGGCGTCCGCTCCCTGCAAACGAGTCTCATGGTCGCGTTGCTGCTCGGCGAACT
>CAXSDZ010000112.1:10292-14732 GCA_964235505.1 uncultured Chthoniobacteraceae bacterium | reverse complement strand
GGTGATCGCGAGCGCGAAACGCAGCACGAGCCACGCAATGAGGAGGACGATGGCGAGCCAGAGGAATGGATGATGAGAGCGCATAAGGTTTTTTGGGTTGTGGTTTTGGGTTCTGCTGCGGGATTCGCACGCCGGGACGCATCCGGCAGTATCGCGGCTCGGAATGGCAGGCGGGGCAGTGCAGGCCGGTGCGGCAAAGCGATTCTTCTCAAGCGTCCCGAGCCGAGGAAAGAAGAGCGGTGCCGCTCTCTTCGTGACAAGCTGCCGCGGAGATGAGACCTCGCCGGCTACGTCCGCAGTTGACGAAGGAGAAGCGGGCACCGGCACCGCATCACCACAACATTTACGTGATCCTGCTCGATCCAGCGGTGGCAAAGCATCCCTCCGTGCGCCGACTCAATCCGGGTCGCGATCCGCGGAAACCGTGCGTCTATGTCGGCATGACGGGTCTGCCGGTGGAGCACCGCTTTGAGAATCACAAGCACGGCTACAAGGCCGCGTGGACCGTGGAGAAATACGGCGTCCGTCTGCTCCCGGAGCTCTTCGAGCACTTGAACCCGATGCCCTTTGAAGCCGCCGCGCAGATGGAAAAGGACATGGCGGAAGACCTGCGCGCGCAAGGCTACACCGTCACGGGCGGGACGTAGCCGCGGCTCAAAATTGCGGCCGGGTGTTTGGAAAACGCAGAGACGCAGAGAAGAAGGAGGACGCGGAGAGCCGCCGCCCCAGCGCAGCATTTCTGCCCGTAGCGGCTTCCGCTTGCGTGAGCTCTCGCCGCCTTCGCCCCAATCCCTCCACTGCGCTCCGGGTCGGTTTCCTTCACAAAGCAGCGCTGCCCAACCGGAGCTTCGGTCGGGATGACACCGCGCTGGAGAAGGCGCTCCACCCGCTGCAGCGCCCGCCCCAAAATCCGCCCCCCCCCGTCACACGTTGCAAATCCCCACCGCTTGGCGCAGCGACGCGAGCGCGTCGGGCCGTGCCGGGATGAACTCCTGCGCAACGTGGCCCTTGAAACCGGTGTCGGCAATCGCGCGCATGATCGCCGGGTATTGCAGCTCCTGCGTCTCGTCGATCTCGTGCCGGCCGGGGACGCCGCCGGTGTGGTAATGCGCGAAGAACTGATGGTCGCGCCGGATCGTGGCGATCACGTCTCCTTCCATGATCTGCATGTGGTAAATGTCGTAGAGCAGCTTGAAGTTCTCGGAGCCGATCGCCTTGCAAAGCCCCACGCCCCACGCGCTTTTGTCGCACATGTAGTCCGGGTGATTGACACGCGAATTCAGCAGCTCCATCGCCAGCACCACGCCGCGCTTTTCGCACAGCGGCAGGAGGCGCTGGAGGCCTTCCGCGCAGTTCCGCATGCCTTGCGCATCATCGAGTCCGGCGCGGTTGCCGGAAAAGCAGATGAGGTGTTTGAACCCCGCATCGGCGACGGCGTTGATGTGGCCTTCGTAAGCAGGGACGAGCGCGTCGTGGTGCTCCTTGCGATTCCACGCGCGCTCGATTCCGCCGAGCGGCTTGCCTTCCGGCCCGGGCACCGTGGGATTGCTTACCATCGCGCAGCTCAGGCCGTGCTTTTGCAACGTCGGGAAATCATTCGGCTGGAGCAGCTCGACCGAGGAAAGTCCCATCTCTTTCCCTGCCACGCAGAGCTCTTCCAGGCTCACCTTCGGGTAGCACCATTTGCAGACGCTGTGGTTCACGCGGCCTTGGAGCCCGGCCGCGGCATCGGCCGCTCCAAGCCGCCTGCGGAGGGCGGCAGTGGTGCCGACGACGGCGATGGTCGAGGTCGCGAGAAATCCGCGGCGGGAGAAATGGGAAGAGGAGGACATGCGCGGAGATTACGCAGCGCCGCGGGCGTTCGCCAAGGCTGCGCACGAGCTGCTTCGGCGCACTTTTCCGCCGCGTCGCGCGAGCCCGGCAACCGCGATCGTTCGCAAAGACAGCGGCAACTCAAGAAGAGTGTCTCGTCCCATAATGCTGCGGCTTCATCCCAAACTCCGCGCCGTTCCAGCGGCGGCGGCGTTCGCTCCATGTGCGGAGATCGCACCCTGCGCCACTTGCAAACGCGCAGGGCGGCCTCCTATCCACTGCAACAAAACCGAACCAAACAAAACCAAACCATGAAATCCACATCTACACTGCTCCTCTTCGCGACCATGCTGGGGGCCACTTCCCTCGTCGCAATGGCCCAGGACGCACCCGCCGATGGCCGCCCTTCCGGCGGACGAGGCGGTCCTGGCGGCGGTCCCCGGCCTGTGCCGCCCGTGATGGCTGCGCTCGACACAAACAAAGACGGCGAACTCGACGCCGCCGAAATCGCCACCGCCTCCGCCGCCCTCAAGACGCTGGATAAAGATGGCGACGGCAAACTCTCCAAGGAAGAAATGCGCCCCGCACGCGGACCGGGTGGACCGGGTGGTCCCGGTGGTCCTGACGCACCGCGCCCGGGTGGTCCAGGCGGAGCCGGTGGCGAGCGGAAAGGCGGGCAGTAATCGGCGTCTGCCGCCCTGACGTGCACCGACATTGAGATGGGGGCCGCGCCAAAACGCGGCCCTCTTTTTTCTCCTCGCATCGCCCGCCGCTCAGCGCCGGACCCGTCACTCCGATGCGTCCTGGGCTGCGCCGGCAGATCGAGCAGCCCTCCCCGGCTCCTTGGGTGAAAAGGTGCGGCGCCAATCTTCCATCGCGGTCAACCCGCTCGCCGCACCGCTCAATCCTGTGGAAGGCTGCAGCGAGCCGCTGGACAGCGCGGCAGTTTGCAAACCGGGAGGAGTCGTCGCAGCGCACCGCGCTTCTCGCCGCAACCGGCAACTGCTATGTGCCAGCTCGCACCCCGCACCTCGCGAGCTTTTCTCCATGCAAATCCGGCGTTCTTTCCTCCTTTTCTCCTTCCTTCTCGTCACCGCGCTTGCCCACGCCGCGCCCGAGCCGGATGCCAGAGCCGCGCGCATCCCCGATCCGCTGAAGCCGTGGCAGGCGTGGGTGATTTGGGATGACGATCACCGCGACTGCCCCACGCCGTTCAACGACCCGAAAAAGCATCGCTGCTTCTGGCCGTCGCAGCTCGGGATACAGGTGGAAAAGACCGGCGCGCAGTGGCAGCTCGGCGTTTCGGTTTTCAAAGACGAAACGTGGGTGCCGCTGCCCGGCGGCGCGGAGGCGTGGCCGGTTGAGGTGAAGGGCGGCGACGCCCTGCTCCCTGTCGTCGAGCACGACGGCAAGCCCGCCGTCCGCCTCCCCGTCGGCGCGCACCAGCTCACCGGCGCCTTCCGCTGGGCCGAGCTCCCCGCGCGGCTCCCGCTCCCGCGCGAGATCGGCCTGCTCGCCCTCACGCTCGATGGCCAGCCCGTTGATTCCCCCGCGTGGGATGCCGAGGGGACGCTCTGGCTCCGGCGCGAAGCGGGCGGCGCCGCGGAGGAGGCCAGCAAGGACTTCCTTTCCGTCAAAGCCCACGCACTGCTGGAGGACGGCATCCCGCTCTGGTGGCGCACGGAGATCGAGCTCGTCGTCTCCGGCAAAAGCCGCGAGGAAACGCTCGGCGCCATCCTGCCCGAGGGTTGGAAACTCGCCTCCGTGGAAAGCCCCATCCCGGTCGCCATCGACCCCGCCACCGGCGCGATGAAAGCGCAGGTCCGCGCCGGCCGCTGGACGGTGAAGCTCGCCGCCTTCCGCATCGACGACGCGAAGGAGTTCCGCTTCCCGCCCGGCGCCAAACCCGCCGCCGCCGAGCAGCTCGTCGCCTTCGCCGCCAAGCCCGATTTCCGCCTCATCGAGATCGTCGGCGCGCCCTCCATCGACGTGTCGCAGACCCCTTTCCCCGACGCGTGGCGCGCCTTCCCCGTCTTCCGCTGGGACACCGCGCAGCCCTTTCGCTGGGAAGAGCGCCTGCGCGGCATGGGCTCCGGCAAACCCGCCGGCCTCACGATCCGCCGTGAGTGGTGGCTGGATGAAAACGGCCGCGCCCTCACCTTCCGCGACCGCCTCACCGGCGCGATGCAGCAGACCTGGCGGCTCGATGCCGCTCCCGGCCTCGACCTCGGCTCCGTCCGCGCTGGCAGCGGCAGCAGTGGTGGAAGCAATGGCCCGGGCCAGCTCATCACCCGCAATCCCGCCACCGGCGCTCCCGGCGTGGAAATCCGCTCCCGCGCCATCGACCTAGACGCCACCGGCCGAATGCCGCGCGCAGCCAGTCTTTCCGCATCGGGCTGGCAGACCGATGCCGAAAACTTGAACGTCGATCTCAACCTCCCACCCGGCTGGCGTCTCTTCGCTCTCTTCGGAGCAGACTACGTCCGCGGTGACTGGCTCACGGCTTGGACACTGCTCGATGTCTTCCTCCTTTTCGTCTTCACTGTAGCCGTCTTCCGCCTCTTTGGAATCCGCACGGCGCTACTCGCATTCGCAGCATTCGCGATTGCGTATCACGAACCCGGCGCG
>CAXSDZ010000112.1:3583-10282 GCA_964235505.1 uncultured Chthoniobacteraceae bacterium | reverse complement strand
CCGCGTTACATCTGGATTCTCCTTCTTATCCCGCTCGCAATCCTGCGTGCAAAAGTCCCGGAGGGCTGGGCGCGACGATCCATCGTGGCTGCGAAGTGGCTGGCGGTCACCGCGTTGATTTTGATGCTCGTTCCATTCATCGCGAGGCAGGTGCAGCAAACGCTCTATCCTCAGTTGGAAGTTGTGCGCGGCGATCAAGTCGTCGGCTACGGGATTTCAAATCCTCGCGCTCGCCAACCCGATATGACGCCTCGCGATGCTGAGCCGACATTCGAGCCAGAAGCTCCCGCATCAGCCACTTCCAGGAGCGGTGGAATTGAGACACTCGTGACCAAGGAGTTTGTCGTTTCGCCAGATCTGATGAAGTTGCCTTCCGATGACGCCGAGGCAACCCGCGGTGGGACGGGTATCGCCAGACGCATCGATGCTAAGGACTATCTAACCGCTCAAGGAGTGACCTTTCCGCCGGGTGCGAGCGTGATGTATCTGCCAAGCCAAGGAAAGGTCGTCATGAAGAACACGCGCGAGAACCTCGACCTTTTGGACGCAGTAGTCGAAGCAGCGACCGCTAATTCCTCGTCAAGCAACCTCCTCTACGATCCCAAAGCCCGCATCCAAACCGGCCCCGCCGTGCCGAACTGGCAATGGCGGCAAGTAAGCTTCGGCTGGAACGGACCCGTGCAAGCCGGGCAGCAAGTGCGGCCGATCCTCATCCCGCTTTGGCTGGAGCGCGTGCTTTCGATTTTGCGCGTGTTGCTGCTGCTCGTGCTGGCGAACGTCCTGATCCGAACGCGTGTTTTTGTCTCAACGGCGTTCATCAACATGCGTGGAAATGCGTCTGCATCGGCGGTAGCGCTCGCGCTTCTTCTCAGCCTCCCGGCCTCCACCCACGCGCAGGAGACGCCCGATCCCAAGCTCCTCGACGCCCTGCGCGAGCGCCTGCTGGAGCCGGGCGACGCCTTTCCGCACGCCGCCGACATCCCTTTGGCTACGCTCACCCTCGCCACGGACCGCCTCACCCTCGATGTGGAAATCCACGCCGCCGCGCGTTGCGCCGTGCCGCTGCCGGGGCGGCTCCCGGCGTGGTCGCCCGTGTCCGTGCTCGTGGATGGCAAGCCCGACGCCGCGGTCGTGCGCCGCGACGATGGCTTCCTCTGGGTCGTGCTCCCGGCGGGCGTCCACCGCGTGCGCGTGACCGGGCTGCTCGCGGGCCTCACCGAGTGGGAGTGGAGCTTTCTGCTGAAACCGCGCCGCGTCGCCGTCGATGCGCCCGGCTGGACCGTCTCCGGCATCCGCCCGGACGGCACGCCCGAGGCGCAGGTCTTCCTCGCGCTTCAGCAGAAAGCCGCCGCGGGTGCCGAAGCCGGCTACGACCGGCAGGAGCTCGCCTCGGTCGTGGTGGTCGATCGCCACCTGGAGCTCGGCCTCATCTGGCAGGTGCGCACCACCGTTTCGCGCCTTTCGCCGGCGGGCCGCGCCCTTTCCCTGCGCCTGCCGCTGCTGCCGGGCGAGAGCGTGCTGACGCCGAATCTCACCACGCCCGACGGCGCCGCGGTGGAAGTGCAGCTCGGCGCGGGGGAGACCGCCTTCACATGGGAAAGCGGCCTCACGGTCGCCCCGCGCCTCGCCCTCGCCACGCGCGCGGAGGACACCTGGGTGGAGCGCTGGCACCTCGTCGCCTCGCCGGTCTGGAACGTCGCGCTCGCCGGCCTCGCGCCGATCTTCGAGGCGACGAATCCCGAGCTCACGCCCGTGTGGCAGCCGTGGCCGGGCGAAGCGGTGGAGCTGGCCATCTCGCGTCCCGAGGCGATCACCGGTGCGACCGTCACCGTGAGCCGCGGCGCGCACGAGATCGCGCTGGGCCGTCGCCAGCGCACTTCCAAGCTGGACCTCGCGCTGCGCACTTCGCTCGGCGAAGACTTTCTCCTCGACCTCCCCGCCGAAGCCGAGATTTCCGCCCTCACGCTCGACGGCAAACCGATCCCCGTGCGCAAGGACGGCACGCGCCTCGTCATCCCGCTGAAGCCCGGCGAGCAGAGCATCTCGGCGGGTTGGAAGATCAACACACCGCTTGGCTCCTCCGCCCGCGCCGAAGCCGTGCGCCTGCCGGTGGAAAGCGCGAACATTTCCACCACCATGACCGTGCCCGAAGACCGCTGGGTCTTGTGGGCCGACGGCCCGCGCCGCGGCCCCGCAGTGCGCTTTTGGGTCATCCTCATCTGCTCCCTCCTCGCCGCGGCGGCGCTGGGAAAAGTCGCGCTTTCTCCGCTGCGCACGCTGGAGTGGATGCTCCTCGTCCTCGGCCTCACGCAAGTCCCGCTCCCGGCCGCGCTGCTCGTCATCGCGTGGCTTTTCCTCCTCGCCTGGCGCGGACGCGACACCTTCCCCGCCCAACGCCCGCTCGTCTTCAACCTCCTGCAATTCACCCTCGCCGCCCTGACCGCGCTGTCGCTCGGCATCCTCATCTATGCCGTCGGCGAAGGCCTCCTCGGCAGCCCCGAAATGTTCATTCGCGGCAACGGCTCCACGCACACCGCCCTGCGTTGGTTCCAGCCCCGCAGCGACGCGCTCCTCCCGACGCCGGGCTGCGTCTCTGTCTCTGTCTGGTGGTATCGCCTCCTCATGCTGCTCTGGGCGCTCTGGCTAGCCCTTGCCCTCCTCCGTTGGCTCCGCCTAGGCTGGGAAAACTTCACCCGTGGCGGCCTCCTGCGCACTGCTCCGAAGCCCGTTGTGCAAGCGTCACCCGTCGCGCAGCCCCCGTCGGTTGCCCAACCCCCGCCACTCCGCACAGAGCCACTGGTCAGCGCAGAGGTGCCCATCGTTCGCGATGCGCCGGGGAGCTAGCGATCCTGTGCTGCGTGGGAGAGCGCCTTGCGAAGCCGTTGCTCGCTTTTCAGTCGCGAAGCGACGCCAAGAAAATAGCCCAGCACTTCAGTGCTGGGTAACGGCGGCAAAAACGGCAAGTCGCGGAGCGACGACAGAAATGCCGGGGCTGTTCTTCCGTCGCTCCGCGACTGGCGGCAGAACCCAGACCCTGACCCAGCACTGAAGTGCTGGGCTACTCTCTTGCCGTCGCTTTGCGACTCGTCGTTCGCACGAGCGCAGACCTTACAAAAAACGCGTGTCATTCCGTCCGAAGCTTTGGCCGCACGGCTGTCTTTTGAGGAAGGCCGTCGTGGGAGCGCAGTGAAGAGCCTGCGCTGAGAGAAAAACGAACGGAGGCCGGGGCGAAGGCGGGCGGGTGAATCGCTGATAGGAGTCGCCGGGCTTCGGCCTTTTGGGGCTACAGTTCTCCGCCCGCGCAGCCGCCTCCGATCGCGGCGATCGTGGAAGACGGCTATGACGATCACCGCATCCCAACGCACGACGTTTATACACGACATAGAATCCGAACCGCTCCATCGGAGCCCGGCGCACATCACGAAAGCGAATACGGTGAAAGAGCGCGTCCGTCCGAAGTTCCAGGATCACCGAGTCTGCTTCCTCGACAGCGCATGTGGCAAACCCAAGCCCGGGTCTTGCTCTTCATACCAGAGCCCCGCCTCGGTGAGGTCATCCTCAATGATGGACAGCTTTCGAAGCGAGAATGGCATCGAGTCGAGCGAACACAGTTTCTTTTGTTCCTTCCCAAGGCACCGCCAGCGATGGGTCCGCATCCAGCGCATCGAGCCGCTCGCAAACCTCGTCACGCACCCCAGGCGAAATCTCGCTCTGCAAATCGAGCGCCACGGCCCGCGCGACGATCTTCTCTCGCTCTTCCGGCGTGAGCGTGGACGGTTCTTCGAGAATTTCAGCGAAGCTCATGCGGCCACGATTACCGCGACTTCCCAGCCGGGGCAACCGCTCTTGCCTGCGATGCCTCCCTTTCCAGCGTCCGTGCCGCAGGCCGCTGCATCCCGACCACGCGCCACGCGACAGCGCCTTGCAAGAGCGCGGGAAAAAACTCGCGCGGACGCGATCTTGAGCACGGATTTCAGCGCCGCGCGGCGCCCAGCTCCACCAGCGACAAATCCGCAAACCACGCGGTTCCCGACACCTTCGCCCCGTGATGCCCGAGCCGAGGACCGAGCTCGATTTCCGTTTCCGGTCCGGTGACAAAGTCGAGGGTCACTCGCTTCCAGCCGGACGTTTTCACGATGCTCTCCGTCTTTTGAAAGCCACCTTCGATCGCGAGACTCGCGCCGTTTTTTGAGTTTGGGTCGATCATCCCGACACTCTTTGTTTTGATCCAGCCACTCAGCCGATATCGTGTGCCCGGCTTCACCGTGACCTTCTGCGTGAGGAAAGAATCGTCCGCCTGCGCGTTGTCGATTCGCACGCTCGGCTTGCCGGCGCGTTTCTCGTCCGGGTCCGCGGCGGCCTTGCCCTGCTCGCCATAAGCGTGGAATTTCCATCCCTCGACTCCCGCTTCAAACGACGCGTTTGCCAGCAGATTGCGAGCTTTGCCCGTCGCCTCCTGCCCCCACGCCAGCTCGGGCAGCAGACCGATGAGAAGAGAAACGGCCAACAGGCTGACAACAGTTCGGCGGAAGGGATTCATCGTTCGGAGAGTCGTGGAATTCGCCGGACTTCTGCAACGCCTACTTCGCCGCCGCGTGCGCCTGCAGGTCTTCCAAAGAGACGAACTCCAGCGCGCTGAGGTGCGTCGCCGCGAGCACCACCCGCGGCGCGCAGCCGGCCTCCAGCGCTTCCTGCCAGCGCGTGACGCACAGGCACCAGTGATCGCCGTCCGACAGGCCGGGAAAGTCATACTCCGGCACGGGTGTGGAGAGATCGTTTCCGCGCGAAGCGGAGAACTCGAGGAAGTCGTCCGTCATCACCGCGCAGACCGTGTGAAGCCCGCGGTCGCCCGGCCCAGTCCGGCAATATCCATCGCGATAAAAGCCCGTGAGCGGGTCGCGGCAGCAGCATTCGATCGGTTTCCCGAGGACGTTGGAAGGTGAAGACATGGGGCGATTCTGGTGCCACCTGGCGGGCGCGGCAATCCCCGGCGCGAGCGGCGCGCACGGCAGGGATTCAACTCCGCAGCGTCAGGCAAAACTGCGTCCACTCGGCGTCCGAGCGCGTGAGCGTGAGGTCGCCTCCGTGGGCGCGGGCGAGCTCGCGGGCGAGGCTGAGACCCAGACCGGAGCCCTCCTGCCCGGACGCCGCATCGGCGCGGAAGAAGCGGTCGAAAAGCCGCGGCGCGTGCTCGGGCGCAATCCCGTCGCCGGTGTTCGCGACGCGGATCGCCAGCGCCCCATCGGCCTGCTCGGCCGCGACCTGCACCCAGCCGCCGTCGCGATTATATTTCACGGCATTGTCGAGCAGGTTCACCACGATCTGGCTCAGCCGGCCGCGATCCACGCTGGCGCGCAAAGCGGGCGGCAAGTCCGCCTCGATCGTGATGCCGCGCGGCGCGGCGATGATCTGCGCATCTTCCACGCACGCCGCCACGATCTCGCGGACATCCGCCGGCGCGACATCGAGCCGCAGCCGGCCGGCATCCGCGCGGGAAAGCAGCAGCAGGCTTTCCGTGATCGAGGAAAGGCGGCGCGTCTGCTCCAGCAGCGCGGCCACGGCTTCCTGATCGACCGATGCGAGCGTGGGCGATTCGCTCAGCGATTCGATGGAAGCGCGCAGCACCGTCAGCGGCGTTTTCAGCTCGTGCGACGCGTCCGCGCTGAAGCGCTGCGCCTGCGCAAAGCTCCTTTTCAAGCGGTCAAACGTTGCGTTCAGCACGAGCGCGAGGCGTTGGATTTCATCGTGCGCGAGCGGCACGGGCAGCTCTTCGTGCGGCTTCTCCGCGGTGATGCTTTCCGCCGCCGCGGTGATGCGGCGCACCGGCTCCAGCGCGCGGCGAGCGACCCACCGTCCGCTCACCACGACGAATACCAGCAGCACCGGGAGCGCCGCGAGGAACGCCATGAGGAGATTGCGCGTGAGCTCCCACACCGGCTCCAGATCGGCGGCGATGCGAAAAATGATCCCGTCCTTTTCAAAGCCCGCAAAACGCCAGCGCCGGCCATCGATCGTGAGGTCGCGCAGGCCCGCGGGCTGGCCGCGCAGCGCGTCGCTGAGCAGGTTTTTCGAGCGGTAAATCACCACGTCGTTTGTGTCCGCAACCTCGACGAGCTGCGGCGGATGCGTGGCTGGCAGCCATTCGCGGATTTCGCCCGGCTTCTTCTTCAGCGGATACTTCGCCGCGCCGCCGTGCTGCTCCCATTCTTCAAAGATGCGCCGTCCCTCCGCCCGCAGGTCTTCGTCGAGCTCCTGGGTCTCCTCGTGGTAGGCCACCGCCGTGATCGCCACGCCGCACAGGATCATCCCGAGCACGATGAACAGCGCGGACCAGAGCGCCACCCGGCTTTGCAGCGTGAGCCCTTTCACTGCGGCGGCTTCAACAGGTAGCCTACTCCGCGCACGGTGTGCAGCAGCTTGATTTCATGCGGGTCGTCGATCTTTCGCCGCAGGCGGTTGATATAGACGTCCACGACATTCGTGCCGGTATCGAAGTGGTGATCCCACACGCTTTCGCAGATGCGCGTGCGCGACAGCACGCGGCCCGGCGAACGCATGAGAAACTCCAGCAGCGAAAACTCGCGCAGCGCGAGATCGATCACGGCGCCCGCGCGCTTCACCTCACGCGTGAGCAGATTCAGCGTGAGATCGCCGACCTTCAGCAGCGGAGAGCCGTGCGTGCTCCCGTCCACCCCCAGC
>CAXSDZ010000112.1:0-3573 GCA_964235505.1 uncultured Chthoniobacteraceae bacterium | reverse complement strand
AGCAGCGTCGTGCGCTCGCCGCCGGAGCGCCGCCCGAGCGCATGGACCCGCGCCATCAGCTCGCCCATCGCAAAGGGTTTCGCCATGTAATCATCGGCCCCGAGCTCCAGTCCTTCGATCCGCTCCGAGACTTCGCCGCGCGCCGTGAGCAGCAGCACGGGCGTGGCGTTGCGCCGCTCGCGCAGCAGCTTCAAAACGCTGAGCCCATCGCGTCCGGGCATCATGATGTCGAGCACCATCACGTCGTAGGGGATGCCCTCCGCCATCGCGAGCGCGCTGTTGCCATCATGCACCGCATCGACCGCGTGACCGGCTTCGCGCAGGGCTTTGCAGATGAAACTGGCTACTTTCTTTTCGTCTTCAGCGAGCAGGACGCGCATGTCGGTTTTCGGATCGGCGGCAGTCTGGCACATGCCGCAAGCGAACGCCAAGCGCATGACAACTGGCACCCGCGATCTCTGACACCTTCGTCATAAAAGCGCCCGTTGTTCTGCCATCCATCCGTCGCTAGCGTCTGCGGCTCATGCGCAGAATCCCACCCGCGGCGCTCGGCCTCGCCGCCACCTTTCTGTGCGGCTGCGTCGCGTATCGGCCGCAGCCGCTTTCGCCGGAGCGGACGCTGTCGGCTTACACCAGCCGCACGCTTTCCGGCCCGGATGCGCGTGCCGCCGTGGAGGCGCGCTCCGGCCATCGCGGGAGCTGGCCGCCGGCGAGCTGGGATTTGGAAAAGCTCACCGCCGTCGCGTGGCGGCTGCACCCGGACCTGGCGGTCGCCCGCGCGCAGCTCGAAGGGGCGAACGCGGCGATCCGCACCGCGGGCGAGCGGCCGAATCCGACAGTTTCCGTGGCACCGCAACTCGCCTCGCCGCTGCACGCGATGACGAACACTTACGGCATCGATTTCGACCTGCCGATCGAGACGGCGGGCAAGCGCGGGAGCCGATCCTTGCAGGCGCGGGAGCGATCGGCGGCGGCGGGATTTCACGTCGCCGACACCGCGTGGCAGGTGCGCAGCCGCTTGCGCAAAGGGCTGCTGGAACTCTTCGCCGCGACCCAGCGGCGCGCGCTGCTGGAGCGCGAAGTGGCAAGTCAGTCGGAGGTCATCACCGGCTTCGAGCAGCGCATCGCGCTGGGCGAAGCGGCCCGGCCGGAGTCGGTGCAATCGCGTCTGCTGCTGAATCAGCTCCGCCTGCTGCTGGCGGACGCGGAGCGCGCGAAAGGCGTGGCGCAGGTGAACGTCGCGGAGGCCGTCGGCGTGAGCAGCCGCGCGATCGAGGGCGCGCCATTTTCGTTTGCCGCCTTCGACCACGTGCCGGCGGCGAAAGGCTTTCCCGCCGCCCGTCGCGCCGCGCTCCGGCAGCGGGCGGACATCCTCGGTTCGCTCGCCGATTACGCCGCTGCGGAGGCAGCGCTGCGGTTGGAAATCGCAAAGCAATATCCTGACATCCACCTGAATCCTGGCTACCAATGGGACGCTGGCGTGGACAAGTGGACGATCGGCTTTTCGCTCACGCTGCCGATCTTAAATCAAAACCGCGGCGCAATCGCCGAGGCCGAAGCGCACCGCAGAGAAGCCGCGGCAAACTTCCTCGCTCTCCAGGCGCGCGTGCTTGCCGAACTCGACCGCGCGCTCGCCGGCTTCCGCGGTGCGCTCGCAAAACTCGCCACCGCGCAGACGCTCCTGGCGGTGCAGGAAAAGCAGTCCCAATCTGCCGCCGCGCTGCTGGCAGCGGGCGAAAGCGACCGGCTCGCGCTGACCAGCGCGCAGCTCGAGCGCGACGCCGCCGCGCTCAGCCGCCTTGACGCGCTCCTCGAAACGCAGACCGCGCTGGGCGCGTTGGAAGATGCCGCGCAAACCTCGTTTTCCAAATGAAGACCGTCTTCCGATCACTGCTCGTCCTTGCGCTGCTCGCCACAGTGGCGTGGGGCGTTTTCCACTTCATGTCCGCGCGCCACGCCGAGCCCGCGGAAGCAGCAGACCACACGGAACACGCGGGCGAAACGGAGCAAGAGAAGCCCGAGGCAGGCGTGGTGAAAGTGGACCATGAAACGCAGGAACGCATCGCTCTCGCGGTCGCACCGCTGGAAGGAGCGCAATCGAAGCCGGAGCGCGTGGCTTACGGACGCGTGCTCGATCCTGCGCCACTCCTGGCGCTCGATGGCGAGATGGCTTCCACCGAGGCCGCTTTGGAAATGTCGCGCGCTGCGAATGAACGCGCGCAGGGTCTTTTCCGGGCCGGCGAAAACGTGGCGCGCAAAAGCGTGGAGAGCGCTTCGGAGCAGCTCCGGCTGGATGAAATCAAGCTGCAAGGCCTGCGCCGTCGGCTCGCGCTAGAGTGGGGTGAATCGCTCGCCGCGCTCGATGCGAAAGCGCGCGCACAGTTTATCGAGCGACTGCTGCGCGGCAGCGCGGCGTTCGTCCGCGCCGACCTTTCCGCCGGCGACAATGCGACTGATGCGCCCACCGCCGCGCGTGTCGCATTGCTCGGCCGGGAAGACGCGCCCATCACCGCCGCGGAGGTCGCGCCCGCCGCCACAACCGACCCGAAGACCCAGGCGCAAGGCTACCTCCTGCGCATCGACTCGCCGCCCTTCCCGCTCCGCGCCGGCATGGCGCTCAGCGCGCGGTTGGAGATGCCCGGCGAGCCGGAGGAAGGCGTCACGATTCCGCGCTCCGCCGTCGTGCGATCCAATGGGCGCGCGTGGATTTACGTCCAGACAGGCGAGGAGGAATTCACCCGCGAAGAGGTGGAGCTCGGCGCGCCGGGCGAAGCCGGATGGTTCGTCGCGGGCGAGCTGAAGCCCGGTGAAAAAGTCGTCGTCACCGGCGCGCAAACACTCCTCTCGCAGGAAGCCAAAGCGCTCGGCGGCGGAGGCGAGGAGGAATGATGCTACTCCCGATAAAGGTCATGCGTTCCGACATCGACCGTCCACACGGTGGCGTCTTCGATAAAGAAAAGCGCGCGCAGGTCCGCCTCGACTACCACCGCGTAGATCGTCCGTTTGTAGTGAGCCGAGAGCCGACGAATTTTGTGGGTTCGCAAGCGCGGATCGAATGGATCCGCTTTGAAAATTTCCCAAGCCCGACGCACCGACTCTTTTTGCGCGGGCGGCAGATCGTAGAAGCTCTCCCAAAAAGCTTCTGTCGCGAGGTATTTCATCCGCGCCGGGCTGGTGGCACTGCGTGGAGCGCTGCTTCCATTTCCACTCCGCGTCCAGCGAGCGCCTGTTCCATTCCGCGTCGGAACGACTTGGGAATCTCTGCCTCTTCAAGCTGATGAACGTATTCCACCACACGCGCGCGCTCTTCTCGCGGCAGCGCGGCAATTTCGGCAATGACTTGGTCGGCGCTCATGGCGGGCACGCTACGAGCGACGCCGGACTCGGTCAACGGCGGCTGCCATGCTGAACCGCATCGTCGATTTTTCGCTCCGCTTCCGGGGGCTGGTCCTCACGCTCGCGACGCTCGCGATCGTGTATGGCGCGGTGGTCGCAGCGCGCGTGCAGCTCGATGTTTTCCCCGAGTTTGTGCAGCCGCAGGTGACGGCGCAGACAGAAGCCCCGGGGCTTGCG
>CAXSDZ010000111.1:5105-14741 GCA_964235505.1 uncultured Chthoniobacteraceae bacterium | reverse complement strand
CGGCTTCATGGAGTTCGGCGCTGATCGCCGCGAGCTCTTCGGTAGGGATGTCCTTCATTGCGTGAGCACCAAAGCACGACGGAGCCAGCCTTCGCAAGGCGATCGAAATGAGATTGGACGCGTAGGATTTGAAGGTCGGCCGTTTGCGTGAGCCTTGCGCCTCACGAACCGCGATCTCGCCCGCGGAATCGCGCCGACCGCTACCAGTTCCGCAAATTCCGATCGCGCTCCTCGTTGTATTTCTGC
Source organism: uncultured Chthoniobacteraceae bacterium (assembly GCA_964235505.1). GTDB lineage: Bacteria > Verrucomicrobiota > Verrucomicrobiia > Chthoniobacterales > Chthoniobacteraceae > CAXSDZ01. Next base: position 14,495 of record CAXSDZ010000111.1, on the reverse strand, counting down.
CCCGCGGAATGCCGTGCCTGCACGTCGCGATCCTTCAACTGCTCCTTCACCTTTGCGAGCATTGACTCAAAGCTAGGCCCGTCCTTCGGCTCGCCTTTCTGCGGCTGTGCTTTCTGCTCGGCCTGTTGCGCGAGCTGCTGGCGCAAGCGTGCGAGCGCCTCCTGCACCTGCTGCTCTCCCGCTTTCGCCGCCTCGTTGCCGGGCGCCATCTGCTCCGCCTTCGCGAAGCTCGCCTCGGCCTTCTCAAAGTTCGCGAGCGCCTCCTTGTTCTGCTTCTGCCCCTCCGCTTTTTCTCCCTGCTGCTGCTGCTTCTGGCCGAGCTGCGTGAGCAGCTCCGGCAGCGACGACTGCACCTTGTCGATGCGCGGCTGGATCTCGCCGTTCTGCGGGTCGAGCGCCTTCGCCGACTCGAAGTTTTGCAGCGCGTTCAGCAGATTTTCCGCCGCCTGCTGCGGGCTGTTCTGCTTCTGCTGCTCGCCCTGCTGCGCCTGCTTGTCGCCCTGGTCGAGGTGCAGCTTCTCGAGCTGCTCGCGGGTTTCCTTTTCGCCCGCCTGCGCGTCGGCATGCTCCGGCTGAACGGCGAGCGCCTCCTGAAAATTCTCCATCGCCTGCTCGAACTTCTCCACGGCCTGCTGCGGCTGATTTTGCGCGAGCTCCGTCGCACGCTGCTGCTCCTTGCGTCCGGCTTTGTCGAAAAGGTTCGCGAGTTTCTCCTCCACGCGCTTCTCACCCGCTTTCGCCGTCTGGTCCTCCTTGTCGAGCGCCTGCGCCTGCTGGAAATCCGCCTGCGCGTTTTGCAGCTTTTCCTGCGCGTCCTTGCGCTGCCACTGGTCGTCCGGATTGCGCTGGTCCGCCGTCTTTTCATCCTGCGCCGCCCGCTGGTCCAGCTTGCTCGCGAGCGCCTTTTCGATCTCCCGCTTTTGCTCCTGACGCTCCTCGCTCTTTGCATTCAGCGCCTGCGCCTGCTGCGCATATGTCAGCGCCGCTTCCAGCTTCTCGATCGCTTTGGGCGCCCAGTTTTCCTTCTTCGCCTCGTCCGCCAGCCGCTTTGCCAGGCGCGCGTAAACCTTCTCCAGCTCCGCCTCCACTACGCGCAGGTTTTGCGCGGCCGCCTTGTTCTTTTTGTTAAAGGCGATCGCCACCCGGAACGCCTCGCGGCTCTGCTCCAGCCGGGCCACCGCGGTGTCCGGCTCCTTTTCGATCTGACCTTGCACGAGCCGATACGAGACGTTCCCGATCTGCAGCCACGCTTGCTCCCGCAGCGCGTCCGGCATCTGCGTCGCGGCGAGCTGCTGCCACATCTCGTCCGCGCGGGTGAAGTCCTTCGCCGCATACGCCGCCACGCCCGCGTTGTAGAGCAGCCAAGGATCGCCAGGCTTCGCCGCAAGTTGCTCGCCGAGCTGCGCCGCCGCTTTAGCCGGGTCCTGCGAAAGGAGCGCGCGCTCCGTTTCGAGTCCTGCCCACGCGGGTGCGGCGGCGAGGCAAATGGCGACGATCAAGAGTTTCATGCGCGGAGTTTTGATGGCGGTTTACGACGGTCGCTGACGAGCATCTCGCCCAGGAAACAAGCGAGCGCCAGCGCCAGCGGCCACTGGAAATATTCGCGCAGATCCTTCGACGCCTTTGTCTGAGTGCCGTGCGCCAGCGGCTCCAGTCCCCGCCGCCACACGGCGACCAGCCCCGCGCCTTCCTTGCCCAGCGGCTCGTAAAATCCCCGCCCGCTCGCCGCGAGCTGCTGCAGCATCCGCTCGTTCAGCCGCGTCATCACCTCGCGCCCGAACTCGTTTTTCACACCCTTCACCACGCCGCCTTCTTTTTTGTCGGGAATGCGCGCGCCGAGCGTGCTGCCGACGCCCACGGTGAAGAGCGCAATTCCCTTCCGCGCGGCCTCGCGCGCCGCGATCACCGCGTCGCCCTGCAGCTCCTCGCCGTCGGTGAGCAGCACGAGCGCCTTGGTCTCATACTTTCCGTTTTCAAACGTCTTCACCGCCAGCTCGATCGCCTTCGCCATGTCGCTCCCCGGCTTCGCGATCGACTTCGTGTCGAGCGCCGCGAGGTTGCATTTCACCGCCGCGTGATCCTGCGTCACCGGCGCCGCGAGGAACGCCTCGCCCGCAAATGCGATCAGCCCCGCGCGATCGCTGTCGAGCCGATCAAGGAGCGCGACGACGCCCGCTTTCGCCGCGTCGAGCCGCGCCTTTCCCTCCACATCCTCCGCTAGCATCGAGCGCGAAAGATCGAGCGCCACGAGGAAATCGACCGACGAGCGCTCCACCTCGATCGGCTGGAAACCAAGCAGCGGCCTGGCAATGGCGACGAGCAGCGCCGCCAGCCCAAGCGCGAAGAGCAGCGCCTTGCGCCACCGCTTTCCAAAATCCACCGACCGCAGCAACTGCTCGCGCAGCCGCGGCGCAATGACGCCCACGAGCTTCTGCCGCGCACGCCCTTCGCTCCAGCGATGTAATAAGATGCCGAGCACCGGCACGAGCACCGCCGCGAGAAGGATCCAAGGCCACGCGAATTTCATGGCAGTCTCCTCCAGACGGTGCGCCCGAGCGTCCACTCAAGCAGCAGCAGGGCGAGCGCGGGCAGCGCCAGCCACGGCATCAGCTCGCGCCACGCCTTTTGTTTCCGCTCCTTGAACGCCGACTTTTCCAGCGAATCGATCTGCCGATAGACGTTCCGCAGCCCGGTGTAGTCGGAGACTTTGAAGAATTGTCCGCCGGTGATTCGCGCCACGTCGGCGAGCAGTTGCCCGCTCGCCGTGTAGCGCTGCGCGTCGGAGAAATCAACGAGCTGCACGACGTGATTTTTGATCCCAAGCGGCGCGATTGCCTTCGCCACTTCCACCGGTTCCGGGCCGTCGTTGATCTGATCCGCGTCGGTGATCGTCACGATGACTTTTGTCTGGTTCTTCGCGGTCACGAGCGACTCCGCGGCGATCAGCATGCCGGAGCCGGGCGCGGTCCCCTGCGTCGGCTCTTCCAGCGCGAGCTGCGCCGTGAGCCAGTCGTGATCGAGCGTGGGCGGGCTGATGAGATGCGCACCCTTGTCGAAGAACACCGCGCCGATCCGGTCGCCCGGCCGCGCTTTGACGAACTCGCCGACGACTCGCTTCATCGCATCCGCGCGGCTGACCCGCTTGTTCTCGAGCGAGAAATCCTTGGTCTTCATGGTGCCCGAGAAATCGAGGACGAACATGATGTTGATGCCGAGCGCCTCGCGCTCCGAAAGCCCCTTGTCCACCTGCGGCCGGGCCAGCGCGACGACGAGCAGCGCGAGCGCCAGGTAGCGCAACGCGAGCAGCACCAGACCGGGTGTGGAGCGCGTGCGGCTGCTCGCCGCGGCGAGCAGCTGGCTGGAGGAAAACTGCACCGCTGCGACCGGCGCGACTCGTCCGCGCAGCCACATCCAGAGCGGCAGCAACGCCAAAGCTAGGAGCACCCACGGCGCGGCAAAACGGAACGTGTCGAGCTGCGGAAAGAGCTCGCTCATGGCGCAACGGGCGCGGGCGTTTGCCGCGTCTCTTTTACAAAGCGAACCGCCGCCTCGTGCAGCGCGGTGAGCTCGCCGCGATCCGCAAACGTGCGCGCAAATTTCAGCAGATCGCAGATGCGGAGAAACTCGCCGAGCGCGGCCTGCTGCGGCGGGTCCAATCGCGGCGACTGCTGCGCTTCGGCGAGAAACTCCTCGGTCGAACGCCGCGGAGCGCTGAGCGAAAAGCGCGTCTCGATGTAGCGCCGGATCACCGCCGAACTCGCGGTCGCATACGGCTGCGACTCCTCGCGATCGACCAATGCAAACAGCCGCTCCAGCTCCGCCAGCGCGTCTTCGTGCGCCTGCGCGACCGCCTTTGCCTGGATCCGAGCGCCGCGCGTTTGCCGCCGCCGACGCAAAAACCACCACACCGCTGCAATCGCGAGCAGCGCCGCCGCAATTGCCCAGAGCGGAACGCGGAACGGCTCCGGCGGCTCCAGCAGCCGCAGGTCGTCGATGAGTTGGTCGGGCGGGTTCACGGGTGCAGCCGCCGCAGGCGGTTTTCGAAGAATTGCATCAGCCCGCGGAGATACGGCTGGTCGGTCTGCGCCTCGATCGTGTCGAGCCCGGCACGGCGGAAACTGCGGCGCAACTTCGCCAGTCGAGCCTCCGCGACTTCGGCGAACTTCGCGCGCGCCGCCGGATCGCCGGTGTTGAATTCCACCACCTCGCCCGTCTCCGCATCCTCGAACGCAATCCAGCCGAGATCGGGCAGCACGCGCTCGGTCGCATCGACGATCGGCACCGCGATGAGGTCGTGCTTTCGGCTCGTGACCCGCAGCGCGCGCTCGAAGCCTTCGTCCATGAAATCCGAGATTACGAACACCACCGCGCGCCGCGAGAGCGCACGGTTGATGTGCTGCAGCGCGGTCGTGAGATTCGTGCCGCGGCGCGCGGGCTGATACGTGAGCACTTCGCTGATGAGCCGCAGCACGTGGAGCCGCCCTTTGCCCGGCCGGATATACTTTTCCGCCCCCTCGGTGAAGAGCAGCGCGCCGACCTTGTCGTTGTTGCGGATCGCGCTGAAAGCCAGCACCGCGGCCAATTCCGCGGCGAGTTCGCGCTTGCTCTGCCCGCCCGAACCGGTCTCCCCGCTGGCGCTCGCGTCGATGAGGATCATCACCGTCATCTCGCGCTCCTCCACGTATTTTTTGATGTGCGCCACGCCCGTGCGCGCCGTCACGTTCCAGTCGATCCGCCGCACCTCATCGCCGGGCTGATACTCGCGCACTTCGTCGAAATCCATCCCGCGCCCTTTGAAGACCGAGTGGTATTGCCCGGCCATGAGATCCTCCACGAGCCGCACCGTCCGCAGCTCGATCTGCCGGATCTTTGTCAGCCACTCGCGTGGGATCACGGAACTGCGATGGTTTCCAAAATGTGCGCGACGATCTTCTCGCTCGAAACCTCGTCGGCCTCCGCCTCGAACGTCGTGATCACACGATGCCGCAGCACGTCGGTCGCAATGCTCTTCACGTCCTGCGGCGTCACGTAGCCGCGGCCCTGGAGAAAGGCGTGCGCCTTTGCGGCGAGCGAGAGGTTGATCGAAGCGCGCGGGCTGGCGCCGAAGCGGATCATCCCATCCATCTGCGGCACGAAGCGCTTCGGCTCCCGCGTCGCGAAGACGAGCCGCACGATGTAATCCTCGATCTGCTCATCCACGTGGACCACATCGACGAGCCGCCGCATTTCCAAGATCGTCTCTGGATGCACGATCGCCTGGAGCGGCTCGCGGACCGCGGTGCGCGCCATGAGTTTCATGATCTGCTTCTCCTCCGCCTCGCTCGGATAGCCGATTACCACCTTCAACATGAAGCGATCGACCTGCGCCTCCGGCAGCGCGTAGGTCCCTTCCTGATCGATCGGATTCTGCGTCGCCAAAACGAGGAACGGGCGCGGCAAAGGAAAGGTCTCCTCGCCAATGGTGACCTGCCGTTCCTGCATCGCCTCTAGCAGCGCGCTCTGCACCTTCGCCGGCGCGCGGTTGATCTCGTCCGCGAGAATCAGGTTGGCGAAAATCGGCCCCTTCTTCGTCGAGTAAGTCCCTTCGCGAGGATTGTAGATCAGGTTCCCGACGAGATCGCTCGGCAGCAGATCCGGCGTGAACTGGATGCGCGCAAACTTTGTGTGAATGGTCTGCGCCAGCGCATTGATCGTCGCCGTTTTCGCCAAACCCGGCACGCCTTCCAGCAGCACGTGGCCATTTGCCAGCAGCCCGATGAGCAGCCGCTCCACGAGGTAGCGCTGACCCACGATGTTCTTGCCGATCTCCGCTTCGATGGCGTCGATCGTCGGACGCATGGCGGAAATCTGTTGGTTGATGTCTTCGAGTTCGGAGGTCATGCGGAAAGTTCAGCGGGACGCGCTGGTCCCATCCTCAATCGGCGGCGCTCCCAGTTCTTAGACCCGGCGCGGTGACGAATTCGCGCAGGCGATCTGCATCTCCGCGGCGGAGGCATTCTTTTTCGCCGAAGCATCGGCACGTGCCAGTCAGCCGATTTCCTTCCCGACCCGCAGGATTGCGTCGAGCGGCGCGTCCTCCGCAAACGGAGCGTGTTACCTCATGGGCTAACGCGCGGGTGACGTTTGCGATAATGCCCAACTGAGACCGCGCACAAGCCGCTCGCGGAGATGGTCGCTGTGGTGACCCGGAGCCTCGTAGAAGGTCGCGGGCGCGGGACGGGCGCGGAGGACTTCATAAAGCTTGCGAGCGCCGATGTTCGCTCCGAATTCATCGTGCTCCGCCCCATCGAGATAGATGCATTGCGCGGCGGCGAAGGCGTTTGGGTTCTTGCGGACAAGCGTGAGCGGATCGAGATCCAACCAGCGCTGCCACACTTCCGCACGCCATTGACCGCGCGCGTCGTAGAGCCAATCGAAGCGGCCAGGGCTCCCCGCGAGCGGAGTGTAGTTGGCGCAAAGACCGATCACTAGCTGAGCGATGCCGTCGCTAGGCAGACGGGCGTTCTTTGAGACCATCGCAGCATCGAGTTCGGCGCGAGTGACAGCTCGGACTGCCGGTTGCTGAGCGATCGGTTTGTGCGTCACCTCGAAATCGCTATCCGGCGAAAGTGCGACTACGCCGGCGAACTTCTCCGCGTGCCTCATCGCCAGCAGCAGTGCGCCATAGGCACCGCTCGAATGGCCGGCGAGGAGGGTCGCCGGTCCGCTCATGAGCGGCGCGTAGCGTGCATTGAGCGCGGGCAGGATTTCCTCCGTGACATAGTCCGCGTAAGCCCCGGTCGCGGTGGAGTTCAAGAACTGGCTGCCTCCGTAGCGCGAGCGGCCATCGAGCACGGCCAGACGCAGAGGCGTGCGCGGAGCAAGGGCGTCCACGACCGATGCCAGCCACGCACCGGAACCTTCTGCGATGGCGTCTTCCGACGAGCCGCCCCAACCTGGCAGATAGATGACCAAAGGCAGCGGCACATCAACCTTTGTCCCTTCCGGTGTAAAGACCGCCACGTGCCGCACCGCGGGATCGCCGAGCGGATTAGCGTGCAGCCGAGCGCTGGAAAGCTCGAACACGTCAAGTTGAGCCCCTTGCAGCGCGGCGACACAGGCGCCGAGAACAAGACCTATCAGGCAGGGGAAGTTAACGATGAACTTGCAGGAAAACATTGCGACAGAACCTCAGCGTTTTCCGTTTGGACTAACTATACCGACCGCAGTGGCGAAAGAAGTCTCATGGAGTTGCTGAAGTGACCAGCGGATGCCGGCTGCGGTGACATGCGGGAATGCTTCGGGTGCAATCGCGGCCTCATAAGGGCGTCAGTGGCAACCCCTCTTCCACTTACCGAACCGGCTCGCCCTTGCCTTGGGTGATGTCTGCCAAGTTCACGAGATCTTTGTAAGCTTCCCACAGGTGCGTCAGCATGAACTCATCCGCATCAGGCGCAATTTCATCGAGGAGAGCGAGGCGGCTCATAATCAAAGGTAGGTCCTCTGCGCTCGGGCGTTTGTGGTCGGACAAACCTTCTTCGTTTAGATCTTCCATGAGATCCTCGCGCTCTTCCTCCGGCAAGCTTGGGTCAAAGATCGCTTCGCGCCAATAGGCTTCGGCATCTAGGTCGGCACCTACTAGGGCCATGGCCACGCGTGCCGTGGGATCTTGCAATGGCGGCTTGGGCGGCTTGCCCGCTGGGTTCCCGGCAGAGGGCGGGCTAGCCGGGATATTGCGATCAGGAGCGCCGGCTCCGGTAGGAATGGCAGATGGCAGCGAAGCCAACGGCAGCGGGTCTGGAACACGCGGGGGCGTCGCACCTGTCATAGGAGTAAGCTCGCTTTGGCCCGGCGAATGGATAGCCAGCGGAGGGTCAATCGCCACCTCCGGCTCATGAGCATGCGCCGATTCCAGTGCATTCATTCCGCGCTGTTCCACCTGCCTGAAATGCAACCAACCTGCGAGCATCAGAGCACTTGCGACGCTGAGCCCGGCGAGAACGATTACCTTGGTTTTCATATGTGGCAGTGCTTTGTTTCGCGAATGAATGCGATGGGTTGCAGTTGGTGCTGAGATCGTGAAGAAGCTACGGGAAAGCGGAGATGAAGCTTTGCACCGAGCTATGTTGAATTCGCTTTATCCTCTATCGCTCCGAACAATGTATTCGAGCGAAGACGCTGGGAAGAAAGCAGACGCGCCATCCACCTCACACCCTGCTCTACAAACACACCAACTAATCGGCCTACTTAGGTCCGTTCGGAGATGCAGGCAACGAAGCTAGGAACGCGCGCAGCTTTTCGGGCCAGTCGCGCAGACCTTCCGGCAGGTCTGCCTTCAAACCAAAACCATGACCGCCCTTTTCAGGCTTGTGCAGCTCCACCCGCACATTCTTTTCGCGACACGCCTCCGCATAGGCTTCTGAACTTACCACGAGCTTATCATCCGCGGCGACATAGAGAAAGGTGGGCGCCTGGGCGGGAGCGACATCGTCGAGGCATTTGCCATCCTTTTCGAGATAGGCCGGATACATCAGCACGAGGAAGCTGGGCGGAGCGCCCGCCGCCGTTTCATGGGCGAGCCGCGCTGCGAGATGACCGCCCGCCGAGAAGCCCATCACGCCGATTCGATCCGTCGCCAATCCGAATTCGGGGCCGCGCTTTTGCAGCAGCGCCAGCGCGGATTTCGCGTCCGCCATGGCCATCTCGCGCGTCGCGGTGCCTTCGCTCACATGGTAGAGGAGCACAGCCGCATCCCAACCTGCTGCATTCAACATCTTCGCCACGTCGCGGCCCTCGTGCGACACCGCGAGGATGGAGTAGCCGCCGCCGGGAAAGATCAGCACGGTGCCGTGCGGCGATGGCTTCTGAGCGGCGGGGAAAAGTTCCAGCGACGCCTGCTCGACCTTCTTGATCCGCACGATCCCGTCCTTCCCGTCTTCCTGCGCAGGTGCAGCGATGCCCGGCGTGCCATCGAGTGAGATGCGGCGAATCTCCTCCGCTCCCGCTGGGAAGGTGAGCGCTGCGAGGAAGGCGAGAAATGAGACGAAGGTTTTCATTTGGTGGGGAGACTCGGTTTATCTGTTTCTGGCACCGGCGCAACGGCAACCGCATCAATCTCGGATGGCTGCGGAGACGAGTTCCAGCACGCGGCGCAGACCGTCATCACCGCCGAGACTACCTTCGTTGAAAGGCGTGCGCGGGATCGGCTGCCAGGCATCCCGATCGTGAGCCTGCTCCGGTTGCGGGATGCCGGTGAGCGTAGGATCATACTGCGCGTCCTTGCCGCCGAGTTTGTAGATGACTAGGTCGAGCGACGGCACGATGAAGATGCCGAATCCGCCTGCGCCAGACTTAAAGAAGGCATCGCGCGGAACAGCGATTACGTGGCCGTCTGCGTTGTGCTCGAACTGT
>CAXSDZ010000111.1:3762-5095 GCA_964235505.1 uncultured Chthoniobacteraceae bacterium | reverse complement strand
TCATTCCACGGTGACGGTTGGTGGCAGAGGTTGATGTAGTCTGTGGGCACCAAGTCCTTGTCGCCCCACCGGCCGCCATGCAGCAGGCAGTAGCCGAAGCGCAGCGCATCCGTGGCGTGTAGCGCGATGCTGCCTGCACCATTGGCATGCGGCATCGTAAAATCTCCGCGGTGGAGGCAGTAACCCCACGCGCCCCAGCCCATCGGCTTCGCGAGGCGCTCGGCAATGTAGTCCTGCAACTCCATTCCCGTAACATGCCGCAGCACCATCGACGCAACGTGCGGCGACGGAGAAGAGTAGGAATAGCCTGTGCCGGGGTTTGTCCAAAGCGGAACGCGCAGCGAAGACAAGTCTAGCTCGCGGCTGTTCTGTCCCGGTTTCGGTTGCAGCGAAGCTACCTTGCCTTCCACGATTCCGGTCGGAGCCTGCCCTTCGCCCCAATAGCCAGCACTCATGCAGAGGAGTTGCCCGAGCGTGATGTCTGCCTTGCGCGGATCGTCGAGAGGGAAAGCCTCGGGTAGCAACTGCTCGGTGAATACCTTGGTTGCCAACTGCTCCGGGAGCTTGTCGTGAAATTCCCGCAGCATCACGCCACAGGCGATGCTGGTGAAGGCTTTGCCAGTCGAGGCCATGTCGGGATTTGCCTCGCGACTCGCGCGGCCGAAGTAGCGCTCGAAAACAAGATAGCCATGCCGCACAACCAGCAGCCCGCCATTCTGCGTCCCGCGCTCACAAAGAGTGTAGGCCTGCTCGATCCGCGCGAGATCCATCCCAGCCTTTTCCCGGATCTCCGCCGCGCCCGTGAGCGAGCGCCAGCCGCCATCGTCGTCCGGCGGGGGAAAGTAGTCCGCGGCAACGGACAGATTTCCTGAAAACAGTGCGAAGAGGAACAGTGCCGAACCAACTATCTGCAAAGGATGTGAGATCATTTGCCTAATGGGCTACAACTTGCGCTGCAATATCCAGCGTCCGCTTGCCGGCGGGCGGTTATTCCGTCTCCATCGGCACGCAGGAGCAGAAGAGATTCCGGTCACCCCAGACATTGTCGATGCGCCCCACGGCGGGCCAGAATTTGTGCTGGCGCGTCCAAGGTGCGGGGAAGGCGGCTTGCTCGCGCGTGTAAGGCCGATCCCATACGTCCGCGCAAACCACCGCCGCGGTGTGCGGCGCGTTTTTGAGCACGTTGTTGAGCTTGTCCGCGGCGCCGGTTTCCACTGCGGTCATCTCGCTGTGGATGGCGATCATCGCGTCGCAAAAGCGGTCAATTTCTTCCTTCGACTCGCTCTCCGTCGGCTCGATCATGAGCGTGCCGGCGACGGGCCAGGAGAGCGTG
>CAXSDZ010000111.1:567-3752 GCA_964235505.1 uncultured Chthoniobacteraceae bacterium | reverse complement strand
GCTCAGCGTCGGCGCGTGGAAGCCGTAGTCGATCAGGCGCTTCGCGGCGTCTTCCGCCGTGGTCGCTTTCCACTGCCGCAGATCGACGATGCACTCGTGCGCCACCCAGCCGTTCTGGCCCTTGAAGAGCACGGGGAAAAACGGCGCGAGCCGGCGCGCGATGTAGTTGGCGCTGAGGATCGCGATGCGCGTCGCTTGCGTCAGGCCGTCGCCGCCCATCATGCGGATGTAGGCCCACGAAATCGGGAGGATGCTCGCGCTGCTCTGCGGCACGGCGGAGATCGCGCAGGGCAGTTTCGGATTTCGGATTTCGGATTTCGGATTTCCCATCGGCGTGCGAGCCGGCAGGAATTCCACCAAGTGCGTGGCCACGCCAATGGGTCCCATTCCCGGGCCGCCGCCGCCGTGCGGGATGCAAAAGGTCTTGTGCAGATTCAGGTGGCAGACATCCGCGCCCATGTCGCCCGGGCGGCAAAGACCGACCTGCGCGTTCATGTTTGCGCCGTCCATATAGACCTGTCCGCCGTGCTCGTGGATGATCGCGCAGACCTCGCGGATGGCGCTTTCAAAGACGCCGTGCGTGCTGGGATACGTGACCATCAGCGCGGAAAGATCGCCGGCGTGCTGCACGGCTTTGGCGCGGAGATCGTCCACATCGATGTCGCCGTTCGCGCGGCACTGGACCGGCACGACTCGCATCCCGGCCATCACGGCGCTGGCTGGATTCGTGCCGTGCGCGCTGGCCGGGATGAGGCAGACTTTGCGGTGCGCTTCGCCGCGGCTTTCGTGATACGCGCGGATCGCGAGCAGGCCCGCGTATTCACCCTGCGAGCCGGCATTCGGCTCCAGCGAGATGGCGGCGAATCCGGTGATCTCGGCGAGCCACGCTTCGAGCTGAGAAAACAAAATGCGGTAGCCTTCCGCCTGCTCCGGCGGGCAGAGGGGGTGGAGCTTGGAAAACTCCGGCCACGTGACGGGGAGCATCTCGCTGGTGGCGTTCAGCTTCATCGTGCAGGAACCGAGCGGGATCATGCTCGTCGTCAGCGAAAGATCCTTCGCCTCCAGACGCCGGATGTAGCGCAGCATCTCCGTCTCGGTGTGGTGGGTGTTGAAGACCGGGTGCGTGAGGAATGGTGTGGTGCGAGAGAAATGATCGCCCCTGTCGCTCACCTCGGTGCGCTTGCCGAAGAGCGCGGCGGCTTCATCGAAAAAGAGCACCGCGTTCCCGTCCGCGGCGATCTCCAGCAAGGCCGTGAGGTTCTTCTCCGTCTCGCCGGCGAAGCGCGAAAGCACCGCGCCGAGTGGAGCGTCGAAGACATCAGCAAGAGCTTCCAAGCCGGCGACACTGGTGGTCTCGTCGAGAGAAAGCCCGAGGGTTTGCGAGCCGAGGCGCCGGAGGTTGATGCCGCCCGCCAAGGCAGCATCCATGAGCTCTTCTGCCTGCTCTACACTGCCGCAGCGCACGGCGAGGGTGTCGAAAAAGCGCTGGCATCCAGTGTCAAACCCCGCCTCACCGAGCGCCACCGCGAGCAGCCGCACAAAGAGATGGGTGCGGGCCGCGATGCGCCGCAGCCCCGCCGGCCCGTGATACACCGCATACATCGACGCCATCACCGCCAGGAGCACCTGCGCCGTGCAGATGTTGCTCGTCGCCTTTTCGCGACGGATGTGCTGCTCGCGCGTTTGGAGGGAAAGGCGGTAGGCCGGCTTGCCGTTCGCATTTTTCGAGACGCCGACGAGCCTGCCCGGCATCACGCGCTTAAATGCGCCGCGCGTGGCCAGAAAAGCCGCGTGCGGCCCACCGTAGCCGAGCGGCACACCGAAGCGTTGCGCGCTGCCGATCGCGATGTCCGCGCCCCACTCGCCCGGCGGCTTCAGCAGCGTAAGAGCGAGCAGATCCGTCGCCACGAGGACGGCTGCCCCGGCGGCGTGCGCCTTTTCCACCAGCGCTGCGTGGTCGCCGATCGCCCCCGTCGTATCGGGATACTGGAGCAGAATGGCGAAGATGTCGTTCCCGGAGAACTCAATCTCGGAATCCTCCGCCACCTTCACCACGATCCCGAGCGGCTCCGCGCGTGTCTGCACCACGGCGATGGTCTGCGGGTGGCAGCCGCGCGAGATGAATATCGTGCGCGCCTCCGGATTTTTGCACACTGCCTTAGCCATCGCCATCGCTTCCGCTGCGGCGGTGGCTTCGTCGAGCAGCGAGGCGTTTGCAATCTCCAGGCCGGTGAGATCGGTGATCATCGTCTGGAAGTTCACGAGCGCCTCCAGCCGGCCCTGCGCGATCTCGGCCTGGTAGGGTGTGTAGGCTGTATACCAGCCGGGATTCTCGAAGATGTTCCGCTGGATGACCGGCGGCGTGATGCAGTCGTGGTAGCCCTGGCCGAGATAGCTTTTGAAGACCCTGTTTTTCGCCGCGATGGCGCGGAGTTCCACGAGCGTCTCGTGCTCGCCGCGAGCGGCGGGAAGCGCGAGCGGCTTGCGCAGGCGGATGCTGTCGGGCACCGCGGAATCGATCAGCGCATCGAGCGTCGGGAGCTCCAGGGTTCGCAGCATCGCGGCGATTTCCGCTGCGTTCGGGCCGAGATGGCGCGGCGCAAACGCGTCGCTCGGCGCGAGCAAATCGGTGCCCACTTCCGAGTTCTGAGGCGCAAGAAAGTCGTGCATCGCGGGAGGCTAGGAACGCGAGGGGTCAAAGCAAGTGGGATTTGGGAAAGCTGCGGCCGGTGAGGGTGCCGGCGGCGCGCAGACGAGGGAAAAGCCGATCCTGCTTTTCTGCGCGCGCGACGGGCGTTTTCAGGCGGGCGCTTGCTCGCAGCGCAGAGGGAGGAAAGCGCATCCCGCCCCGCGCCGCAGCAGTCGGCAAAAAACTTTGAACGGCTCCGGCACTGCTCTGTCGAAGCTCGCTGTTAGGGGGAATCTCCGGGTCGTGACACGTTGCAAGTTGGTTTGGTGCAGTCAGTTTCCTTACGTGCTCACGACCCGGAACTCTCTGGAATTTAAGCGTTCCAGATTTCAGCTTTCGGATTTTAGCTGGCGCGGTGGAGCCCACGTCACCCATCCAAAGTTTCCAGTCCGGCAGCCCTCGCAGCACTTTCGATCCGATCGCGCTCGCGCTCGCGGAAGACATCGGCAGCGGAGATGTGACGTGCGGATATTTCGTGGCGGCGGAGCGCTGGGGA
>CAXSDZ010000111.1:0-557 GCA_964235505.1 uncultured Chthoniobacteraceae bacterium | reverse complement strand
AGGCGCGGATCTGCGCCAAACCGGTCGCCGTGGTGGCGGGCGCCGAGATCGCGGCGGAAGTATTCCGCCGCGTCGATCCGCAGCTTTCCGTGCGGCTCATCCGGGAGGATGGCGCGGCGGCAGAGCCCGGCGACACCGTGCTGGAGATTGCGGGTGCGGTGCGCTCCATCCTCACGGGCGAGCGCGTCGCGCTGAACTTTCTCCAGCGGCTTTCCGGTGTCGCCACGCTCACGCGCCGCTTTGTGCAGGCTGCGGCGGGGCACCGCGCGCGCATCCTCGACACGCGCAAGACGACGCCCGGGCTGCGGGCTTTCGAGAAAGCGGCGGTCGTCGCCGGTGGCGGAGCGAATCATCGCTTCGGCCTCTTCGACATGGCAATGGTGAAGGACAATCACCTCGCGGCCGATGCGCGCCCGGAGCATTTGCAGGGGTGCATCCGCCATTTTCGCGCGGAAAATCCTGGGCTGCGCGTAGAGCTGGAAGCGGACACGCTCGATCAAGTGCGCATCGCTAGTATGCTCGGAGGAGTGGTCAACGGACTGACTCAATGGAAGCCG
>CAXSDZ010000110.1:0-14790 GCA_964235505.1 uncultured Chthoniobacteraceae bacterium | reverse complement strand
GAGCGTGTCAGCTACTTTGCTGGCGCGCTGCGTGGAGGGGCAGGCACGGCGCGGAGCTTCGTTACCTGCGATGATCTGCGCCGCCGCAACGAAGCCGTAGGCCGATAGTGCAGCGAAGCGGAGCGTCACGCCGCAGCGAAGTGAGGACGGCGCAGATGATCTCCCGCGTCCCCCATCACTTCGGGAGTCTGCGCGGAAAGGCGGAGGAGAGCGCAGTCTCCCCGCCGCAGGCGCTTCAAAGGAGATCGGGTGGGGCTGGCGGGATTGCGCCCGCCAGCGCTCCCACACCACCGGACATGCGGGGTCTTCCGCATCCGGCGGTTGAACCGGGCTTGGCCTGCTTTCAGGCTGCCGTCTTTCCAGACGGCGCGAGTTCCCAAGGAATGACGAACCCATACGCATTCAGCACGTCTTTGGTAAGCGCGCGCTGCACGTGTGTGCTCGCCGCCATTCGCCAGGCGCCGACGCCGCTGGCGGCCACGCAGAGGCCCCTGCCCCGCACGCCCAGCTTTCGGAGCGCTTTCCAGCGCCCTTTCTGGCTGTGCCAGCGTTGCCAGAAGCACTTGCGCATGTGCCGCCGCGTCCACTTGCCGATGTCGCGCAACTCCCGCCACTGGGCGAGCCGGAAGTAGTTCCACCACCCCTCGATGTATTCGCGCCAGCGATCACGCAGTTGCACGCTGGTCAGGCTCTGGCGGGCATTCCACATCTCCCGCACCCGCTCCTTGAGCCTTTCCTGCGCCTTGGGCGTGACGCTGATGCGTCCGTCCCGGTGGATGCGGAACCCGAGCAGGCTGCTTTCCTCGGTGAGGCCAGCGCCGCTCTTCTCCCGGTTCACCTCGACCTTCAGGCTCTTTTCCAACCACTTCGTCACGCTCTCCAAGATGCGCTCGGCGCTCCGGCGGCTCCGCGCGCAGATGGCGATGTCATCCGCATAGCGCACAAAGGCGAGCCCGCGCGCCTCCAGTTCCTTGTCGAGCCGATCAAGGAGGATGTTGGTCAGGATCGGACTTAGCGGCCCGCCCTGCGGGGTGCCTTTGGTGCGTGCGGCGGCGGGCTCTCCGGCCCGCGCGCTCCCGGCTCGCAGGAAGCTCCCGATGAGCTTGAGCAGCCGTTTTTCGCTCACCTTGCGCGCTACTTCGCGCATCAGGAGGTCGTGGTTTACTTGGTCGAAGAACGCCTTCAGGTCGATGTCCACCACCCAGCAGCGTCCCTCCAACACATAAGCCTTCGCCTCGCGCACCGCGTCATGCGCGCTGCGCTGCGGGCGAAAGCCGTGGCTGTGGTCGCTGAACCCCGGATCGAACGCCGGCGTGAGCAGTTGCAGGATCGCCTGCTGGACGAATCGGTCCAGCACCGTCGGGATTCCCAGCGTGCGGACGCCGCCCTGCGGCTTCGGTATTTCCACCGCCCGCACTGCCGAAGGCCGATAGCGGCCCTCGCGCAGCTTGGCAGCAATCTGCGGCCAGTGCTCCTTTAGGTGCGGCCCGAGTTGCTCGACGGTCATCCCGTCGATCCCCGGCGCTCCTGCGTTTGCCCTCACCGCTTTGTAAGCGGCGAGCAAATGCTCCTTCTCCAGCATCCGCTCGATGGACAGCGCGTCTTCGCTTTGACTCTGGTTTTCTGTTTCTTGGGTTTCACTCATTCAGCTCGTTCATGCATCTGGCGTTCGCCAGCCGTGCCGTTCTTGCCGTCCCTACTCCGTCTTCCAGACAGGAATCCACCTGCCCGTTCTCGGCAAAGCAGCCAGCGGGAAGCGGGTGGTAAGATCGCTCCCGCTCTGGTTTCGGACGACTCCCCGAACGCTCGGCTGAGTTCTCCAGACTTGGCTGTCTCTTCGGTTCTTTGGCCCTTCGCTCCTCCGGGCTTTCGCCCGGCATCAACGCTACTACGGCCTCTGCTGACTTCTCCGGCGCTCTCGCGGCCGGAGATCTCCCCGAGTAAGAACACACACTTTCGGGCCACTCCGCCGGGCTCTACCAGACACGGTTTTCGGTGACATTAGGATTTCGCGTTTACGCGCACGCTCATCACCCGTGTCCGGCCTCACTGCCCGTTCGTGTTCCTGCGGCTGTCCCTTTGCTCCCCGCTGCTTTCAGCGACGGCCGCGCGGCCGCCGCCTGGCGGTTCACTACGGTTGTTGTCACGGCTTCCGGTCATCACTTTTCAGATTACGAGTTTGTGTTCATGTCGGGCACACGCGTTGCGGAACCATGGGTTCCGCTGGGATGGGGAGCCGAAAGACCGGCGGACTCGCCGGGCTTGAGCGGGGGAAGGGGCAGCGCCAGCGCACCCTTCCCCACCAAAAGAAGCGACGAACAAAGTTGCGCTGCCAACCGGAGAAGCTCCACCGATGATGCGTATGCAGGCCAGCCCGAAGGGGCAATGAAGCACTCTAGCCCGGCGTTCACTATCGCAACGCCCGGCGCTGCTCGTCACTAAGATCTGCCCTGCGATCACGAGCCAGCCGAGCGAGCCTTTTCAATAAGTCGCGCCCACCGTCGACCGCCCGCGCAGAGTGAAGCAGAGCGCGTAGAGTATCGCGATCCCGCGAACAGCGTAGTAGCTTCTCGAAAGGCCAATCTTGGTGGAGAAATGCCTGTAGTAAACCGCGCTGAAGCCGCTCGCACTTGTCCCAATTGTGCCGTCGGCCAAGGTCAGGCAACCAAGGTTCTAAGAGCTGCCAATCACGATCGTTGAGCCGGTTGTGAGCGATGAGATTACGAATCCGCTGAAATGCGTGGGTGGCGAGTTCATCAGGATTAGGCGGCACACCAGCCAAGCTCAAGGCGAGAGCAAATGCATATAAACGTGCGAGATCTCCTTCCGATCCCTCAGGCTCGTTTTGAACGGCGCGTAGCCACGCCGTCGCATCGCAGTAGCGGACGAGCGGGTCTAGCGGGTCCAGAACATCTGCGAGAATCATGGCTGCTCGGAGCGGAACATCCGGCTGCTCCGCTAACCATCCGAGGATTGCACCTGGTTGTTGCGAGAGAGCGAGGCGCCAAGGCTCCGGAAGCTCTGTGGAGCGCTCACTTACCCATGCAAAGACCGCGGAAACCGCCGCTTCCCGCCAGCGCCGCAAAACGGGCTCAGCGAGTGAAGTAAATCCACCGTCAATGAGGATACCGACTACCCGATGAAGGAGGCCGCCTGGCAGCGAATCGTGAGTCGCCAGGGCATTGAAGAGCTCCTGTGATCGATGGCGCAATGCTGACCACAAGGCCGGCGACGCGGCTATCTTGGGGCTCGCGGCAAACAGCTCCGGCAACAAGCTCGGCTGCTCGGCGGCGACTCCTTCCGCGGCGACTGCAGTGAGCGATGAAATGAGCCCACTGAGAATGGGCTGTCCGAGCCGCGTCGGCGTCGTGTGGAAAAGCTCAAGAAGGAGCCGACGCGCGGCGCGCGGCGCCTGTTCCCACAAATCGCGGCCACGCTCCTCCAAGCGCAGGAGCTCGGGATCGAAAGCCTCGTCGGCGACGCTCGAAGCTAACGCCACAAGGATCTCGTCCTCATCTACAGCAATCAAATGATTCCGGGTCGTCGGACTACCGAACAGCGCGAGCTTCAAGCGCGTGCCGCTGGAAACTTCAGCAAAGCGGCGCGCAACCTCGCCCACGAGTGATGGCAGCGCTTGCGCCCCGCCGTGTTGCATGAGCACCTGCCAGACTGCCGCATAATGTTCGAAGCATTCGCGGCCACTCACCTCATCTGCGACTGACCAAAGGAACCTTCGGAATGAACCGCTTCCAGCTGCGACGAGCGCATCGGTCGCTGCCGGGACAATCCATGTAGGTAGCGAAGCTTTGTCGTCATGGCGACTTAGCGCATGTCGAGAAAGACCTGTTTCGCGCAACACTTCTCTCACGAGCGAGCGTGGCACGCACTGCACGGCAATCGGCCGTTGATTGACCGCACGTGAAGCAAGCGCAGCAGTGCAATACGAAAATTTCGCGCGCAACCCCGGCCATTGTTGTGACCAGAGCAGCAGTAAAGCACTTTCGAACTCACTCGCGTTGTTCGCTGATAGAACTACGGGCTGCTCGCTACTTCCATAGATGGCTCGCATCAGAACCTGCATCTCCGCCTCCCGAGCCGTGCCCGAAACCTTTTGCTGCCGCACGTCATTGATGGATAGCGCTTGTGAATACGGCACCACTTCTGTCGGTGGTCCAGGTCGGCGGAATTCTCCCAGCAAAAAGCTAAGCGATGGAAGCGCGGCCATTGCCGCCGCTGGCAATATTAGGGTGTGCGTCCACACACACCCAGGGCGCGGCATCTCCGGAGCATACCAAGTCTTTGCGAAGGCATAGGCACCGATCGGTGTGAGTGGGTAGCCGGTGAGGTATTCCTCGAAGCCTGACACCATGGTCGGCCCGGAGAGATCGCTCATCCGCAACAAGAGCCGCGACACTTCGTCCGGCAGCGTTCGCGACGACGCCAGCATGCGGTGCCCTTCTGCATACCCATGCAGCGTCTGATGGATCAGTGCCTCGCCACCGATTGCGGTGGTCTGACTTAGTGCATCAGCCATTGCACGGGGGCGGTGAGGTCGTAAGGAGCGGCAGCATGCGTGCCGATCAAGTTGATCCGCAGAAACGCAGGAATAGCCGCCAGTGCATTTATCTTCTCCTCATCATACTCGCCGCCCTGCGCGCTCACCCCGAACACAGTGCTTTCAAAGATGGTGGTGTTTGCTTTGAGAAATTGAGAGAGGAGCGGAAGGTGACGCTGCAGCCAAAGTGCGGGAGCGATCCCCGCTTCCGGAACGCGATCCCAAGCAGAAATCATCACGGCGACGCGAAACGGCGGGCGGAAGGTGTCACGCTCAGCGATGAATTGCAGCAGCTCCACGAGTTGCACTTGAGTAGGCACGCGCTCGGCCTGCCAAGGCACGCTTTCATCCTTATCCGGCTGCTCGGTGCTGCCGAGCGGGAGACGGAGTAGCGGCAACAGGGCATACGCTTCGTCAATACGTCGCGGCTCCCGAACCTTCGCGGCGTGAACGAAGAGCATTGCGCCGTCAGCATCCAGCAGCAGCTTCGCGTAGTCGTGCGTCATCTGGCGCGAAGTCCACTGCTGCTCGAAGGTCTCACCCGAAAGATCTGGGAAATGAAGCTTCGTTGCCTTTCCGGTCGCCGCGTCCCGGAGTGACATTGAAACGATCGTTTCCGCTCCAACTCGCGTGCGCGGGACTGCCTTGAAATTTAGCCAGGCATTCATGATCGCATTAAGGTGCCGCTTGTTACCTTCCAGTTTTTCCCGCAGCAATGCGGTCGGCATTTCCTTCTGCTGAAGCACATGCCAAAGTGCAGCCAGAAATGTCGTCTTGCCAGCTTCTGGTAATCCGATCAGCAACTGCTTCGGTTCAGGGGCGTTGCTCATGCGGGCTGGGCAAAATGGCGCTCAAAAAAGGCGTGGCTCTCGCGCGATGCAGACGGCGTAGGAGGCCGAAGGCACATAGGACGCTGGCGCGGGGAGGACGACGCCCACCGCCCGATGCACTCGGCGAGCCCCTCTCCGAACTTGATCCCTCTGCCCGGCTCGGGCCGAGCTGCAATCCGCGCGAAATGGAGCCGCCCCACCTCGGCAGTAAAACGGTGCCGGAACCGTGCCTCGACGCTTTGGCAGAAAGCATTCACCTCGTCTGGCGTCCCGGCAGACGCGAGGTCGTCGCTCTTGGCAAAGAGCACATCCACGAAGGTGCTCGCGCCGATCATTCCGCTATCGAGGCAGCTCCGTAGTAGCATATCCGCCTCCGCCTCGACGGCATGGCGCCGGGCGGGCTGTGCAAACTTATTGCCATCCAGCAGGATGACAAAGTGATCGGCGCGGCGCAGAAACTTGAGCGTTCGACAATCTTCCACGGAGTCGCGCGCTCGTTCGAAGACCTCTCCGGAAAGGTCGGTAAAAAGCAGGTCAATGGATTCGGTCGGGCTCTCCTCTCGCGCCACTCGCAAATGCAGGTAGCGCGCATCGTCGTCGCTGTAAGTTGAGGTGCGTTCTGTCGTGGCGTGGTCGCGGTTGGATTCAACGCGCGACGGATGGCATCGACGTTCCATTCCCGGCAGCGTGTGGCACCACGAGAAAAGCCAGCTCGGCATTTCCGCTTGCTGGAAAAGCTCATACACGCTGGTGAGCACGGTGGTCTTCCCGCAGTCGGGCGGTCCGGCAAGGACAATCAGTCGGCAATCTCGCGCGATCGTCACGCATCGGCCTTGGGCTTCGCTCAGCTCACGGCCGAGTGCCAACTCGATTAAATCCGACTCCGCTTCCTCAACTTCAGCGACCGTTTCCTCACCATCAGCTTCCAACTCCGGAGCTTCGAGCGCCTTACTCATCCACGGTGGCCATTTCCATCCAAGCGCGATGGAGAAGCCCCTCCAGGTAAGTCTGGTAGGCAAGCCGGCTCGGCTCGATTTCAGCGTCGGCGGCAAAGCCCGCTGCGTGAAGAAAGGCGGGACGCCAATCGTCCTTCGGTCCGACGGTGAGCGACACCCGGATAGCCTCGGAGATAGGCATCAGCATCGCAAGTGGGGTGGCGGTGCGCGCAGCCGCGGTGGTTTTCCGCCAATCGGCCGGGGTCTTGTTAATGGCGTCTGATAGGCTGACCGTTGTCGGCGGCTTGCCCTTGTTTGTCGTGCGCAGGGCGCGATCCAGAAACGCGAGCGCCGCCGGAGGTCCCGGAATCGTCCGCGTCAAATCAGCAAGCTCCTTGCCTACGATGAGACTCGCAGCAGCAGTTGGAAGGCTGTCGATGCGTTGCCGCAAATCCCGACTGTGGCCGCCAAAAAGCCACCAAAGCATGTCCGATTCTTCGCTTTGTGCAGCGAGTGCAGCCAGCATGTGGCGCTGGCCCGCCCGGAGCGTGCGCAGCTCGGCGGCAATCTCCGCCAGCGGCTCTTCCAATTGCGAGGCGTCGTTGGCTTCGCACGCTTTTTTCAGCTCCGCCTCGACCTCCTCAGGAAGCTCCTCTTCCTCTTCCTCGGACGGCTTCCCTCGCGCTAGCGCTTTCTCCGCGAGAAGCCCGACTGCCATTTCTACAATCTCCGACACCAGCGGCGGAGGACGCAAGTTTTGCGCGGCGGCGCTAACCAGCGCGAGGGCCGCAAAACTCGCCAGATCCGGATCTTCTTCATCCTCGATGACGATCACAAGCTTGGCACCCGCGAGGACAGCCAACTCCTTATCATTTTTGCGCATTGGAAACGCGGCGTCGGCTTTTTGAAGCGGAGCACGGAATGCGGCAAGAAACGGCTCGGCAACTGAGCCAAGTCCGAAAAACAGCCGCGTCAATGCGGCAACTTCCTCGCACCCGGCGCTGAATTGTTTGATTCCTTCCCAACGCTTCGGGAGCGCCGCCGCATCCGGCTCGATTCCCGCGGAGCGATACCATTCTGCAAAAGCTGGGTGCATAAAGAAGTAAGTGAATCAGTCGTTGGTGAAAGGGTTGGGTTCCGCTTGGCCGTCGGGATGCCGCGTTTCAACTTCGCGCCAAAGCGCGGGAAGTTGGTCACTATCGACGGCACGCTGAAAATAGCGGCGGAAAAGCTCCGGCTCTGGCTGACCTTCGTCGTCGTTCCGAGTCAACTTCAGCACCTGTGTGACTTCCCCGCGCTGGACGTAAGGCAGCGCGAGAAAGCGATACGCGAGGCGACGCGACGCTTTGGCGACGCGCACTTTTGCGGCATCAGATGCGAGAACTTGCAAGGGATCGCTCACGATTTGCAGAGGCTCGGGAAATATGGACGACACGGGCTCGGGGGTCGATGCCACCGCCGCAGTGGGCTCCCAAGCGGGCAAGCGGAGCGAATACTGCTGCGGCGGGATGTCCGAAAAAGCAGTCGCTTCAGCATTCCACACACGGCCATGAACCGTGACTTTCAAGGCTCGCTCCGCCCCACGCCCGGCCACTCGCAACGCGAGACAGTTGAAGCGGGGGAGGTAGTCAGCGCCACCTGCGTCCGGGTTCACGGCTCCAGCGTAAACGCGAACCGAATCGAAGTCGCCCACGGTTGTTTTGCCAGTGCGCTGGAGATGCTTGTGCCCGAAGAGGTGGACGCGCGCACGGCTGTTCAAGGAGTCCTCGACAGGTGATGCGTCCCAAAGCCAATCAGGCGGGTGGTGACACAGCACGAGATACTCGACGCCGCTCTTCCGTGGCAGCCGGAAAAGGTGCGAGCCCGCTACGAGTTTGTTCTCACCTTGGTCATCGGCCGGGCCGGACACGAGCGCGCTGTTTATCCCTCGCACCTTGAGGATCGAGCCGTCGTTCAGCGCGATGTCCCACTCCCAAAAAGGCTGATCCGCGTGAAAGCCTGAGAGGAACTTGTCAGCGAAGCTATTGTATTGGCGCAGCGGGCTAAACAAAAGCTCCCGCACCGCTTCGTCGTCGCGCCAGTAAGCTTGAAGCTGCTGCTCCACGTCGTGCCATCGTCCAGCTTTTGCACTTTGGCGCAGCGCGAGGTGAGCATTGCGGAGGTGCTGGGAATTCCTGAGCACATCGCGCTGTACGTCGTGATTGCCGGAGATCGAACGGACTTGCTCCTCAGAACAACCAGCCGCTCGGCACAGCTCGCGAATCCAGCGATCAGCCCGTTGGTATTCGTCCTCTCGTCCAGAAAAGGCCACGTCGCCCGAGATTAAGATGCCGTGAATCACCCCCAAGCGCTCGCGCATCACCTCGAAACTGCGCACCACCTCAGAGCGCAAATCATCGTCCGCGCTCGGCTCTGCCGATGCCGAATGCGCCCTCAAGAAATGGATGTCGGAAACATGCGCCAAAACGATCGAATCTCGACCCTGATCGCTCGGCGGTATAGGCGCAGAAGTCGTTTCGGCGATTAGCGTTGGAGCGGGATTTAACATCGACGGGGCGGCAGCGTCCATATCAGCGGGTTGACGTTCACGCACGATTTTCCCGTTGTTCGAAGGCCCCTCCGTGGAACCCGATGCGCATCGGTCCTGCTAGCCTCGTCGGGCGGCGAGAGAACGTCTTGGCCCATCGCAAGTGAGCTGGCCGCATATCAGAACAGAATCGTCTACGATGCTACGTTCGTGCCCAGCGCTTTCCGTTCAGGAGGATTGTGCTGACGGGCTGCCGAGATTGAGAGGGCATCGTGCTCTGCCTGGCCCTCGTCCACCTTGGCTGACGCGTGATTTTTGGTGATGTCGAGCGCCGCGACGATCTCGCCTTGGCGCCTCGTCGTCGCGACGAGTTTCTCCTCGTGCTCGGAAGGCTGGCCGAGCTGCTTCGTGAGGCCTTCCCGTTGTTTAGCGAAGCGACGCACGTCGCCTTCGCGATCGGCGAGCAGGTCTGGAATGCCGTTCAGTGTGTGCTCGACGGAGGCGATGGTGCCGAGTGCGTTGTCGCTGACGTTTGCTTGGTAGGTGTGTTTGCCGTGGATGAGCAGGTTGGTGCGGGCTTCGAGCCGCTGGAGCGAGAAGGGAAATCCGCCGATAGTGCCGAGCGGTTTGCTTGCGGTGAAGGGCTTCATCGCCGCAGCGAGGAAGACGAGTGCGCGGCCAGCTTTCGTGCGGTCGGTAAAGGTTTCCTTCTTCACTGTCATGGTGAAGTTGTCGCCTTTCGTGCTCGTGCAAACGCGCAGGTCTTCGCGAATCGCGGCGATGTCGCGCTCGGCCATGCTGGAATGTTCGGCGAGCGTCTTCACGCGGCAGCGCATCTGATACTGGCTGTCGGAGTGCTGCTTCTTGAGGCGCGTGAGGCGCAGCACTTCGGCGTCCACACTCGCTTTCTCAATGACGAGCGGATTGCCGGAAGCGATGGCCTTCACCTCGGCGTAAGTGAGTGCGGCAGCGTCCACGTCTTCGGCGCGGCGCATGGTGGCATCGCCGGTCATCACCTGCGCGATGAAGCGGCACTTTGTCTCCAAGGTCTGCCACATATAGGCGTCGAAGGAACCTTCGGTGACGTAGCGGAACACCTTCACGTATTCGTTCGTGTTACCCTGCCGGAGGATGCGGCCATCGCGTTGCTCAATGTCCGCCGGTCGCCACGGTGCGTCTAGGTGGTGGAGTGCCACGAGGCGCTTCTGCACGTTGGTCCCTTCGCCCATCTTGGGTGTGCTGCCGAGAAGGATGCGCACCTTGCCCTCCCGCACGTTCTTGAAGAGCGACGCTTTCGCGGCGTCCTCGTCGAAGTCCTGAATGAAGGCGATGTCGGCTGACGGAACGCCGCGGGCAATGAGCTTGTCCCGCACGTCGTCATACACGGAGAACCCACGCCCGCCGGCCTGGGGGGTGGAGAGGTCACAGAACACAAGCTGCGCGCCTTTCTGTTCGGTGGAGTCGCTCCAGACTTCGTGAATCTTTTGCACAGCAAGGTTCACTTTGCTGTCGGGTGACTCGCGCACACCGCCCATGACGAGACGCAGATCGAGCGCGGCTTTGCGCCCCTCGGTCGTCACTTTGAGCATGTTGTCATCCCGCGGATCGACCTTGCCGCTCTTGATCTTCTCGGTGCGGGCGACGAGGTGCTCGACGAAGCGCTTCAACTCGGGCGTCGCCGGCGCGCTGACGGTGATCGGTCGGCCTTGGTCGAGCTTAGGGATCGGCAGCTTCAGCATATCGGCCGTCTGCACGTCAGCCACTTGGCGGAACTGCTGCATCAGCTCCGGCACGTTCACGAACCGCGCGAAGCGGCTCTGCAAGCGGTAGCCTGCGCCGTCCGGGCTCAGCTCCATCGCGGTGACGATCTCGCCGAAGGTGCCAGCCCACGAGTCGAAGTGCTGAAGGCCATTGCGCCGGAGCAGCCCCATTTCGAGATAGCGCTGCATCGTGAACATCTCCGCCATCGTATTGGAGATCGGGGTGCCCGTGGCGAAGACGACTCCGCCTCCGCGGTTCTTTGCCTGGATGTGCTGCACCTTCAGGAACAAGTCGAAGGCGCGCTCGCTCGCGGTCTGCGGCAAGCCGGCGACGCGCGTCATCTTGGTGACGTAAAAGAGGTTCTTGAACTTGTGCGCCTCGTCGATGAAGAGGCGATCGATGCCAAGCTCCTCGAAGGTGAGCGTGTTGTCCTTCTTCTCGCTGGCCGAGAGCGTTTCGAGCTTCGCCTCCAGCCGTCGCTTTACCCGCTCCAGCTCCTTCACGAGCCGCGTGCCCTTGTGCGCGCTCTGCTCACGGATGGCCATTTCCACTTCGCGGATCTGGTCGCCGATGAAATCCTGCCGCGCTTCGACCGAGAGCGGGATTTTCTCGAAGCTGGAATGGGTGACGATCACCGCATCCCAGTTGCCCGTCGCGATACGCGAGAAGAGCCGCGCGCGGCGAGACGCCTCGAAGTCCTCTTTTCCTGCAACGAGGATGTTTGCGGTGGGATAGAGGGTGAGCAGCTCGGAGGAGAACTGCACGAGCATGTGATTCGGCACGACGATCATCGGCTTCGTCGAAAGCCCGAGCCGCTTCGCCTCCATTGCCGCCGCGACCATTGTGTAGGTCTTGCCGGCCCCGACCGCGTGGGCGAGCAGCGTGTTATCGCTCTGCACGATGCGCCAAACGGCATTCTTCTGGTGCGGGCGCAGCGAGACACGATCACTGCTGCCGGGCAGTGTCAGGTGGGAGCCGTTAAAGACGCGTAGCCGCACCGAATTGAACTCGTCGTTGTATTTGCGGCAAAGCCGCTCCCGGCGCTCGTCGTCCTCCCATACCCAGGTTTTGAACCGCTCCTTGATCTTCTCCAGTTTGTCGCGGGCCGCCTCCGTCTCCGTGGCGTTGATGACGTTGTTCTTAGTCTTCGGGTCGGTGTCGTAAACTGTCGGCGTTTTCAGGTTCAGCGCGTCCTGGATCAGCTCAAGTGCGGAGTAACGCCCGGTGCCCCATTCAGTCGAGTTTGCCACGGTAGCGCGAGCCCCGTAATCGCCTCGCAGGAACCAAGTGCCCACGACTGCCGCGTGCGAAACGGTGACTCCTTCCGCGCCGAGGATCGAACGCGCGAACGCCTCCACGTCGGCTACCGGAATCCATACCGCACCGAGCCGGGCGTCGATCTCTGAAGCCGTGAGATCGGCCGGCTGTACCGCCTCCAGCGCGGAGACATTCTCTGCGAAAGTCGGGTCCGTTGACGCTGCGGCCCGTGCGTTTTCCAGCTTCGTGCGCACGTCACCGGAAAGATACAGGTCGTCCGTTTCCCACTGCTCGGTTTGCGGATTGCGATAGAGAAGCCCCTTCATCTCGGGCAGGAACTCTTCAGGCGGGCGGCTCAGGAGCGCCTCCATCCGGCCGAGATCCACACGGCCGGTCTCGTTCAGCACGATCACAAGCGCATCCTTCGGCGTCTCGGCGACGCGCGGCGTCTGTGCCTGTTGGATGGTGCGCTCGCGAAAGATGGCGGTCTTCTCGGCGCGCTTCGTCTCTTCGCTGTAGTCCTCCAGCGAGCAGAGGAGCGGATAGTCCGGGTCGGTGCGAAAGGCGCGACGGTTCGCGTTTTCGTTCACCGCGCCGAAGCGCGACACGAACACGTCGTATTGAAGGTTCAGCTGCCGGCGGGCGTCGAGGATCGCGTCCTCCGGAGCGTCCTCGATCTGCGTGCGCAAAGCGTCGCGCACCGCCTCGCGGACTTTGATCAGCCCGCGGATTCGCCGCGCCGTTTCCTCGGGGAGTTTTCGGAGCGGGGAAAGCGTCGCACCGGTGCGGACGTGGAGCGCGCCTTCGTGCAGGGTGAAGGCATTCTCCTTCACGTAGTCCGGCGCGAGGATCGCGTCGAGTGCCTCGGCTTTCCGTGTGGTCGCTTGCTCCCGCGCGCGGTAGACCCCTTCCGGCAGGGCGGCTACCGCGTCGCGCAGCGCCGCTCCAAGTTCGCGCCCGTCCGGAATCAACGCTGGCTCGCCCGCGCGATACATGGTGCTCTCCAGCGCCATCGTGCCGAGCATCATCTGCGGGCGCGCGGCAAAGTATTCGTTGATCTGAAAGACAATGCCGTCCGCGCTGAGGTGCTCGGCGAGTTTCGTCCATGCGGGACCGGTCGGCTTTTCGCCCTCGGCGAGGCGACGCAGGAAGAGGATGTCGGAGGTGACTTCGGTATTCGCGTTTTGTTTGAACGCGCTATTGGGAAGCCGGATCGCGCCGAGAAGATCGGCCCGATCGAAAAGGTAATCACGCAGGCCGGAGTTCACTTTATCGAGCGTTCCCTTCGACGTGATGAATACCACCAGCCCACCCGGCCGCACCTGCTGCAATCCCTTCGCGAAGAAGTAGTCGTGGACGAGGAAATTGCGTGCGTCGAACTGTGGATCGCTCACTTTGTAGTCGCCGAATGGGACGTTCGAGACGGCCAAGTCGAACGAGCCCTCCACGAGGCGAGCCTTTTCGAAGCCCTGCACGCGCACGTCCGCGTCCGGGTAAAGATGCCGCGCGATGCTCGCGGTGAGCGGGTCCAGCTCGATGCCCGTAAGCCGCGAGCGCGCCGCCATTTCCTCCGGCATCAATCCGAAAAAGTTCCCGATGCCGAGTGCCGGCTCCAGCACGCGCCCGCCCGTGAATCCGAGCCGCTCCACCGCTGCGTAGATGCCACGGATGACCGTCGGTGAAGTGTAGTGAGCGTTTAGCGTCGAGGCCCGGGCCGCTTCAAAGTCTTCCGTCGTGAGCAACGCTTTCAATCGGTCCCGCTCGGCCTGCCAATCGTCCGCGCCGGAGTAGGCAAAGACCTGCGGTATGCCGCCCCAGCCGACATATTTCACCAAAGCCCGCCGCTCCTCGTCCATCGCCAATCGGCCCTCCGCATCGAGCCGCTGCGTTAGTTCAATCGCCGCGAAGTTGTCCCGCGCCTTCTGCTTGAGCCCGCCCGCACCGAGCTGGTCCGCTGCGGTGATGCGGTAATTCCGCTGGTTTAACCGTTCAGGTTCTCGGGCGGCAGGAGAATATACTTCTCCCGGATCAACTCCCACGCCGTCGCTTGCGCCTGCGCTGGTGTCATCGCCTGCTCCCGCTCCATTCGCCGAGTGAGCGTCTCCATCTCGTCCAGCGTGGTCTCCTGCGCTTCCCAAAGCGCCTCCATCAGCCGGCCTTCCGCTTCCATTTGCGCGACCATTTTCGGACGGAACTCCCGCCAATGCTTCTCGGCCATCAAGCCGTAGGGAGTCAGGTAAAGGGACGGGGATGCTGTGGCGCTCATGATTTCGGGAAAAGTCGAAGAGGGAGAGTTGATCGTCCGCGTCGTCGCGACGCAGAGGTTTGCCGTTTCGCCTGAGCATACCGGTATCAGGCAGAATGTGAAACGCCGCTGCTCCGCTTCGTCGCGTCAGCGTCGAGGGCGGAACCATTCTGCTCGCGGTGAAAGCGCGCTGCGACAAGCGCCGCGCCGATCACATCGCGCGGCGTGTCGCCCCGCGCCTTTAGATGGGCGTGGACCCGCCGCTCCATGTCGGGATCGCGCAACGCCGCCAATCCTGCGCGGATGAGCCTTTGCTGTCCTTCGGGCAAATCGTGGATGGCCGTCGCATGGGCGCGCGGCTGCCGGCGGGGCTGAGAGCGGGTTCGTCGAAGCATCGCACGAACGTGCTCAGAGCAGCGTGGCCGTCGGCTCCAAGACCGGAGCAACCTCAAGGCTGGCCGCGGTGGCTTTGTCGCCGATCGTGTTACCGAATCACCTGCCGGAGGACTCGCGTTCCCTTCTTGGATTGAGCGGGTTAGGAGCGTATCCGTCGCCGCATGATCGAGCGCGACCTGCACCAAATTACCGAGGCCGACCTGAGGGCACTGATCGAAAATGCCGTTCCTGAGAGCAATACGATTGAATACAAAGCTGAGCTGAACCTAAAGGAGCAGGAAGCG
>CAXSDZ010000109.1:0-14882 GCA_964235505.1 uncultured Chthoniobacteraceae bacterium | reverse complement strand
AATGCTTCCCTCGAACCTGGCGACAAGAACCGCTCGCTCGCGGAGACCGGCTGGACGGCGGACGGCGAGCGCTTCAAGTCGATCGAGATCACCGCCGCGCTCGGCGGCCAGCAGCGCGTCGCCTACATCACCGAATCCGGCAAGCGCTACCCGGCGAACTAACCGGTCCCGCGACTTTCCGTTCGGGAGAACCAGCGATGATTTCGACACACACCTTCGCCTGGAGCGTGGTCTCACGGGGAGCGCACGCGCCCTCGCGTGCCCTTTGCGGCGCCCCCGCCGCAAAGCGTCGGAAAGCGTCCGGCGAAACTGGCGATAAATCCCGGAAAGAGAATGGCACTGCGTGCAGCGGACGCGACTCTTCGGCGGGGGCGCCGAAGAGGACACGCGAGGGCGCGTGCGCTCCCCGGATTTCCCTGCTCGCCGCGCTGCTTCTGTTTTGCTTCTGCTGCTCAGCCTCGCAAGCCGTCGAAGCCAACACCTTCTCCCCCGTCGTCAGCTACCAATACCTCGACACTCTCGCCGAACCCGGCACGACCATCACCAGCCCAGTAGTCAGTTATCAATACTTTGACTGGCCGGGCGATAAGAACCTGGCTTTCACAAATAGTCCGAACGTCAGCTACTACTTCAACGGCGCACCTCAGATTTTCACGCAACCGCTTGGGAAAGCGGTAATGGTAGGTCAAACGGTGATGTTGAGCGTAGTCGCGGAGGGTTCTTCTCCGCTCAGTTATCGATGGCGCCTAAACGGCGTCGCGCTGCCAAACACAAATGCAGCGTCAATGCAGGTTTCCAATGCTCAAAACGCGAACTCTGGCAGCTATTCTGTCGTCGTGCAAAATCTCCACGGCTCCGTTGTCAGCAACGACGCGAGTGTTTTTGTTTATTCCGCACCTGTCACGCCGCAGCCACCAACGCCCGCGACGGCGCAAGCGACGCAGACACCCTCTGCCGTCCAACTAAAGAAACCCGGCGTGACACCGAGCAGTGCGCAATTGCTTTCGTTCGGCAACCCGGCGCTGGTGGACAAGAGCAGGATGACAATCGTTCTGACGCATGGATGGAATGCCACCGCGTTCGATTGGCCTCAGGCGATGGCGAACGAGCTGAAGGCGAAATACAACGCCAACGTCCTCGCATGGGACTGGCATGATAATTCGTTGCTACTCCTTTCAAATGCCGCCTCGCGAACGGTCGCTGAAGGGTCAGAACTTGGCCGGGCTCTAATGAACACCCTAGGACCAACCTACGATCAGCCGATCCATTTTATCGGCCATAGTCTCGGCACAATTGTGAACTGCGCGGCGGCGGATTACATCCACGGTGATAAGCGACCGCGCGGGGATCCACGGCCATTGCTTGAGCGCTACGCGTCTGGCAGAACCCACATGACTCTCTTCGATGAGGCCGAGTTGGTCACAGCGGTGAAAGGCCTGCACGTCTCTCTTGACGCGTTGCTTGCCTCAACCGGCATCGGCACGGAATTGGCGATCACCGATGCCAGTCAGCAAGTGAAGAATTTCTGGTCGAAGGTGATGCCCGCTGAGTTTGCCTGGGCAGACAACTACTTGAGCGAGGTCGGTCTTCTCAACCCACGCGCCGCTAACGTGATGCTGTGGGCATCCACCGACTTACGAAACCCGATCGCTGCGCACGGATATGCTTACTATTGGTATCAGCTCACCATCAAGAACCCGCTGGGTAGCGGGATGGGACACAGGTGGTCATTCGAGCGTGCTACGCTGAATTCGACCCCGCCGGTAGCTGCTTACCATGTCCAGAAACAGCCGGAACTTCTCCTCGCTAACGTGGAAGAATCGGCCGCCAGCTCTTTGCAGCAAGCCCGAATCCTGGCGTATCCGGGCTTGCTCGCTTTGCGCGGTTTGAACGGTGCGGGAAAGATCACGGTGCAGGCAATGAACACCATCGGGAATGGGACGATCCGATTCGCTGGCAGCCTTACCACGGGAATTGACGCAATTTTCAAAGCACCGGTTGGGCGGCCCGTTTATTTGGAAATGGCAGGATCGACGCCCGCATTCTATGCGGAAGGGCCGGCCAGCACGAACGCCTTGGAAGCAAACTGGGATCTTAAGCTTGATCTTCAGGCCGGCACGCCGGCACCACTGCAATTGCGAGCACCGTTCAAGGCAATCGCCATGGCGAATGCTGCGCCGAACGCTGTTTATACGATCATCCCTGTCCATGTGCCGAATGAGACGATCGGCGTCTCGTTTGAGTATCAGATCACCGGTGGCGGGACTGGCGAGTTTATGACGATGGGGATCGGCGAGGAGAACAGCTACACGATGGAGGCGGAGCTTGTGGAAGACGGCGGGTGGAACGGAACGCCGGTGATCGAAACTTCCGATTACGTCAACCAGGATGTGCAACTGGTCTTTGCGTTGAACGGCGTGAACGCGTCTCCATCTGGAGCGCTCAGTGTGCGCAACATTCAGTTCTACATCCCGCCACGGCCGCAGCTTACTTTGAGTGTCTTCGGCTCGGAATTAACCGCCTCATGGCCTTTGTCAGCGATCGATTGGACGCTTGAACAAACGAGCGACTTGAGTCTTCCGAACGGCTGGCAGCCGGAGCCCGGTATGCCGGAAGACACCGATTACTTCCACACGATGACCTTCGATATTTCTACAGTGCCCAGAGGTTTCTTCCGCTTGAGGAAGTGAGAAAAAAGCGACTGATCTTCACTCGCTTGTGAGCTGGAGTTTGGGAGCGAAAAGCAGCGAGATGCGCTTTGAAAATGAACGCTGTGCTCTGGCAAGCGCAGGTTCAATTGCCGCCCAATCTATTCACGACCATCTTGCTGTAGCGTCTTGCAAACTTCACTCGAACATCCTTGTGGCCCACTGCCCACGTTGCGCTTTCATCGGCTCGCGCTAAAGTCCCGCTCCATTCACGCGCCGCCTTTTTCATGAAGCGTTTTCTTGCCATTCTCCTCCTCGCCAGCACTGCGGCGATGGGCTTCGCCTCCGATGCCGATCGTCCGCAAACTCTGGCTCTGGAGACTGCGCGCACGTTTCCCTACAACGTCATCGGCCAGCTCTTCTTTTCCTCCGGCGCTTCCGATTATATCGGCTCGGGCACGGTGATCCGCCCTTCGTCGATCCTCACTGCCGGGCACAATCTCTACGATCCGCAGACGGGGTGGTCCACCGATGTGCTTTTCGTGCGCGGGGCCTATGGCAGGACTTCGCTTTCGGAGCACTACGCCAGCCGCACTT
Organism: uncultured Chthoniobacteraceae bacterium; assembly: GCA_964235505.1. Classification (GTDB taxonomy): domain Bacteria; phylum Verrucomicrobiota; class Verrucomicrobiia; order Chthoniobacterales; family Chthoniobacteraceae; genus CAXSDZ01. Next base: position 11,637 of record CAXSDZ010000109.1, on the reverse strand, counting down.
TCCTCCTCAGCGGCTACCGCGCAAATGCCAGCCGCTACGGTGCTGAGCATGTCTATACCTTTGCCGCAGACATCGGCGGCGTGCGCTTCCCGGCGGCGGTGGCGGACGGCGCTTTTGCTGGCTGGACCACGAACCGCAGCCTGCTCACCGGCCCTGCATACAAGATCGCGGTCGGCTACGGCGCGGAAGGCGAGCACTCCGGCGACTACCCACTTTTCGTCGAGCCGGTGCTCGGCTTTCGCCAGACTGCGGGCGGCTTTTACGAAAATACCTCGATCTATTTCGAGGGAGGGATGAGCGGCGGACCCGCCTTTGTCCGCAATGAGAAGGAAGATCTTTATGTCGCGGGGGTGATCGTCTCCGGCTCGAGCGGCGTCGGAGACTACGTGAGCGGCGGCATACGGGTGATCAATTCAGCGGTGGCTAGTTTCATCCGCAACCACTTGCGGTAAGCAGCCGCGTCGCATCATGAAGCGGAAGCCCGGTCTCGCACTCGCGCTCTTTGCGCTGGTGATGATCGCGGCAGCCGCCTGGTATCTGACCCGCCGCGAGGAGGGAAGTGCGATGCAGCCTTCGCCTTCTTTGTCAGCATTGCACTCCGGGCCTGCGTCTTCGGACCCGTCTCCAGGCGAGGCGCCGCTGGGAAGTGCCGTGCCCTCCGTTCCCACCGCTCCGCTCGTCGCATTCACGAAAGATCCAGTGCTCGCCCGCATTGAACAGCTCTTCGCCCGCCTCCAGCGCGGCGACGCGACCGGCCCTGATCTCGCAGCTCTTCGCACCGCTCTGCTGATCGGCGATCCTGCCCGGTCCAGCGCCGCGATTTCCGCCTTTCTCGCCACGGGAAGCGACGCGCCGACTGGGCAGGAGTTTGCCGTGGGCGAAGGCGGCACGCTCGCCGGCGCGGCGACCTTGCGCGTGTTCCTCATGGATGTGCTCGGGGAGATTTCCCGCCAAACAGGTGGAGATGCGGCGGCAAAGATCGCTCGCCAGGTGCTGGAAACCAAAACCTCTGCGGACGAGTGGGCCGTGTCGCTTCGCAACGTGGCGTGGCACGAGCCCGGAGCGAAAGCGTATCTCGCGAATCGCATGCGCGAGATGCTGGCTTATGAACCGTGGCGCACCGCCCCCTCCGGCGGCATGCTGGAAGCCTTTGATGTTGTCGTCTTCGCGCAAGACACGACCTTCATTCCTACCCTCGCCGGATTTCTAAGCGGCGCGCCATCGCCCCTTCAGCAGGCCTCCGCCGTCGCGCTCGATCGTCTCAGCGAAGCTGCGCCGCTCGCCGCCATGACGTGGCTCAACTCCCATCCCGCGGAACTCGCCGACCGGCCCTTTTTACGTGCTGACTTCTATGCCAAAGCCGACCTCCGCCAGCTTGCACAGCGGCAGGCCCTTGAGTTCTACCTCGGCCGGCAGGATGTGACCGCGGTCGAAAAGACGAAGCTTCTGAAAGCGCTCGCTGTTCCCGGCACGTTCCTTTCGGACAACCTCCTTACAAGTCCCGCCCCGCCCGACGACGATGCTGTGCGGCAGGCAGCCCTTTCCAAGACGCTGGCCGACTGGCAGGCTGCGGGGCGTTTCCCCGAGCTCCACCCACAGATGCAGCAAGTGCAGTCGCGACTGGGGCGGTGAGCCGCGATCTTTGCGACTGGGCGAGAGTGGCAAGGCTACGGAAACGCACCCTGCTGCAAGAAAGCGGTAGAAGGAGCGGAAAGGAAATCAATCCGCTCGAAACGAGAACTCGGATTTCACAGCAACAAGGCAGAAGATCTGAACTTCAAAAACATGAAGATTGCTCGGGACAGCGACGCTGGCGCACCGCGGAAGCATTGCGGTTATTGCATGGGAAGCGCGCACGGAGAAACGCCGGCAAGATGTCGGGACTGCCATTCGCGCTCTGCAACAGAATCGGCTCCGGCAGCGGTGACAGCGTAGGCCGCAGCATGCCGGGCATGACCGGGCATGTGGGCAGTTGCGGCTGCGTGACCTGCAGAGCGGGCGGTAGCACGGGCGGCCTCTTCATCCGCCGCTCGGGCTGCTGCGTGAGCGGCGATGGCTGCAGTCCGCGCTGCGCCGCAAGTGATCTCGCCACGCACCCAGGCACGCGCGGCTTCGATCGCTTTGCGTGGGCGGCTGTCTTGGGGAGATTTCACCTCGAATAGCGGCAACACGTGCTCGGCACAGCCAGCGGCCCAGAGAGCAAGCATCCTTTGCTCCTGCGACTTGAGTTGGCTAACGAGTTGCATATCAAGATTCCGTTGCCAATACCTGAAAGCATCGAACTTCGATGCGACGATCAATAGCCTGATAGCTTGTCTATCTTGCACGGTCGCCACTCGGCAAAGGGCGAACAGATTTGTTCAAAGCTCCACGCTGCCACAGCTCAGAACCCAAACAACCGCCGGAAGAACGGCACGCGCTGCGGACGCGATTGAGGCGGTGGTGGCGGGGCGGCGCGCTGCTCGGGAGCGGAGGGGCGGGAACGGCGGGCACGAGGCTGGTCAGGCTCATCCGCGCCAGCGTCGGTCTCCACTTCCACCATTTCTCCATCCTCGTTTTCCACGCGTGTCTTCTTCTTTTTCCCTTTGCCGCCACGCGGCTCGTTCTTGAAGAGTTCGCGCATCACGCGGCCGACAATCGGCGCGGCGAAAGTGCCTCCGTGGACTTCATCATTGCCCGCATCGCCTTCATACACTGCCGCGAAGGCATACTTCGGACTCTCCGCCGGGACGAAACCAGCAAACCATGCCGCGGTGCGCTCGTTGTTCTTCGGGCCCCACTGTGCGGTGCCGGTCTTGCCCGCGACTTGGAAGCCTGGGATCGCCGCGCGTCCCGCGGTGCCGGAACGGCTAGAGACAACCTGGATCATTCCTTGTTTCACCGTCGCAAGTGATTTGTCGTCCAGCTCTACCTGACCTTTGACGCGGATGTTGTATGGGGTGACCACCTGCCCATCGATACTCTGCACCTGCTGGACGAGACGCGTCTGGTAGAGCGTGCCGCCATTGCCGAGCGCGCCCATCGCCTGCGCCATTTGCAGCGGGGTGATCAAGGTATCGCCCTGGCCGATCGAGAAGTTTGCCACGTCCCCATTCAGCAGCCGCCGCTTGTAAGTCTTCAGCATGTATTCATCTGTCGGAATGCGCCCTTCCGTTTCCGAGGGCATGGGGATGCCGGTCTTCTTACCTAACCCGAGTTGAAAGGCATAGTCTGAGATCGTCTTGGATCCTATCTTCATGCCGACTTGATAGAACCAGGTGTTGCAAGATTGCGTAAGCGCGTCGGCAAAGTTCAGCATCCCGGTTCCTTCCTTCTTCCAGTTGCGAAAAGTAAGGTTCCCGATTTCCAGCGCGGCCGGGCAGTTCCACTCGTCGTCGGGCTCGATCTTATGCGTGGCCAGTGCAGCGAGGCCGACGAAACACTTGAAGACTGAGCCCGGTGGATAGGCGGAGTAGAAAGCGCGTGGCAGCAGCGGGTTGTCCTTGTCGTCCTGCAAAGCTTTAAACTCCTCCGCGGAGATATTTGGGATGAAGGCATTCGGATTGAACATCGGCCATGACGCCATGGCTAATACGTCGCCGTTGTTCGGATCAATAACGACCATCGCGCCGCGCTTACATCCTTTCTCCAAGGCAATCTCGCACTGGCGCTGGATGTTTTCGTCGAGAGTAGTGACGACGTTGTATCCTGGCTGCGGCGGAATGGAGATTTGCTCGGACGCCTTTTTTCCCGCTGGGTCAAAGGAGATGTTGTATTGGCCGACCTTCCCCTGCATCTGCGCGTCGAAGCTTTCCTCCAAGCCTGCCCGCCCGCGGGCATTGGGCCAGAGCAGCTCGTTGTTTTCGATTGGTCCATCAGGCATGCGGCCGTCGCGCCCCGCATAGCCGAGCACGTGGCTGGCAAGCGCGCCATTCGGGTAAAAGCGGAGATAGACTGGCTGGAGCGTGAGGTTTTCCGGCTTCTCGCGATGATAGGTTTCCAGCTCCGCCGGCTTGAGATCCTGCGCGATCACCAGCGGCACCGCGCCGCGATTTTTGTAATGCTTCAACACCTGCTCGGGCGCGACGGTGATGGTGCGTCCGATGATCGAGCGGGCGGTGGCGATCTGCCGTTGCGCGAAGCGCTCCACCGCAGTGTCGGTAAAGTTCAGCGGCGTGGGAAAGGCGATGGCGAGGTTGTAGCTCACGCGGGTCTGCGCAAGCGGACTGCCGTTGCGATCCACGATCTGCCCACGCGGCGCCGGGATACCGAGGACGTAGGTGCGCGCGCCTTTCTGCGTCTCCCACGTGGGTGTGAAGCCAGCGTCACCCGGCGTCAGCGGGCCGCGCGGCGCGGGCGCGCCGGCGGCAGAGACGGCAGCGAGTGGCGCGGACGCCGGCTGCTGAGCAGATGCGGATGCGAGCAACAGCGCAGCGAGCGCGGCAGGGAGGAAGCGGGGTGCAGTCATGGGCAGAGGCGCGATCTTAACGCACGCCGGGCAGAGTTCCAGAACGCGCTGACCCGCGGCGACGCAGCGCGCTCGCCGATCACTCCACGACGAAGCGCGGGCTTTGCGAAAGAAACCGCCGCGGATTCCCGAAGATAAGATCGTCGATCGCCTGCGCGGAGTGGCCGCGCCGGCGCATGTGCAGCGCGGTGCGGGGCACGGCAAGCGGTTCAGAATGCCCCCAATCGCAGGCAGAATTCAGCCAGACGTTCCGCATTCCGCACCCTTCCACCATGTCGATCGCGCGCGCGGGCGTGCATTTCGATTCTGGGTAGAGCGTGATCCCCGCCCAAAAACCGGCATCCAGCACCATCTCGACCGTGTGCTCTTCCACATGGTCGATGATCACCCGCCCCGGCTGCACGCGCCCGTCGCTTTTCAGCGCGTCGAGGATCATCCTCGTCCCCTTGTGCTTGTCCTCCAGATGCGGCGTGTGGATGAGGATGAGCTGCTCATGCCGCATGGCAACATCCACGTGCCGCTCGAAGATCTTCAGCTCATTGCGCGTGTTTTTATTGAGGCCGATCTCGCCGATCCCGAGCACCGTCGGCCTTTCCAAAAACTCCGGGATCATCGCGATCACCTCTTCCGCGAGCCCCATGTCCTCGGCTTCTTTCGGGTTGATGCAGAGCCATGAGAAGTGAGGCAAACCCAACTTCGCCGCGCGCTTCGGCTCGTAGTCGGTGAGCTGTGAGAAGTAGTCGTAGAAACCCTGCGCAGAACTCCGGTCGAAGCCTGCCCAAAACGCCGGCTCGCATACTGCCGCGCACCCAGCCGTGAGCATGGCCGTGTAGTCGTCGGTCGTGCGGGAAACCATGTGGGCGTGAGGCTCGATGTAGCGCATGGAAGCCTTAACTCAAAGGTGGAGGCTCACTGGCACCATGTCGGACTGCCACGATATCGACGATCTGCTCCGCTTCACGGATGCGATAGAAGATCCGGTAGTTTCGGCAAACCACCTCACGTTGATTTCCCTCTGAATCCCGAGGAAACGACGGTCCAATGAACGGGAATGACGCAAGAATTTCGCTGTGGCTGATGATTTCCTCGCCAAGCCGTTTGGCTGCTGCCGAGTCGAAGCGGCGGATGTAGTCAACGATCTCCTGTAGGTCAGCCGAAGCTGCGTCCGTCCATGTTACTTTGAAGTCCATTCCACAACACGCCTCCGCATTTCCTCGGTGCTGACGACGCGCCCCGCAGCGACATCCGCCTCGCCTCGCCGGATTGCAGCCAGGATGGCCGCTTCTTCATCTGCCACGCCGCGCTGATCCGCGACGAAAAGCGTGATCTCCTCACGGATCTGCTCCAGCGTCGCCGACTCCGGCAGCTCCTGGACCGTATTCAGCACAAGTTGTTTGTCGCTCATAAAGAAGGGCAGAGTGCCACGCCGATCCACGGCTCGCAAGCCGCTCACGCCGTCGCGGCTGGCCATGCGCCGACCGCGCCTTTTCCGGGCGCGGCGGCGAGCGGCTCCTTGGTTGGATCGCTGAAGCTCAGGAGCACACTTTTCGCGCGCACCGGCTCGTTGTGCGCGAGTTCTTTCAGCGCTTCCTGAAAGGCGGCGAACCGAAAGTCCGCCTCACCTTCCGCGCGATCCAGCCGGTCCAGAAACGCCGCGAGATCGATCAGCTTCGACCGCGCGTCCATGAAGTAAAGGTCGAGCAGTTGCTGCCGGTTCATGGGGAAACGTGGAGCGGGAAGCGTGGAGCGTGGAGCGTGGAGCGTGGAGCGTCCTGCAAGCGCTGCTTTTCAGACGCTCAGCGCTCCACGCATTCACGTTCCACGAGCCGTCTTAGTCTTCGTCCACTCCGAAATCCTTGTGGCCCTTTTCCTTCAGCTTGGAAATCTTCTCCAGCGCGGCTTTGGCTTCGTCCTGCTTGTCCACCATGATTGCGGCTTCCAGCTCGCCAAAGGCTTTGCCGAGTTCGATCACCTGCTCCTTGTATTTGTTCGTGTAGGTCGGCTTGTCGGCCTGATCCTTGGTCTTCGCCGGCTCTAGCTCGTGCGCGGCTTCGGTGTTCTTTTTGATCTTCGCCAGGATCGCGAGGTTGTCCTCTTTCTTGGCGGGATCCGCGAGCTGCCGCTTGAGCGTGCGCAGGTTCTTGTTCATCGCGGCCATTTCCTTGCCGAGCGGCGTCTCGTCCTTTTCGGCGGCGACGACGGAAAAGGAGAGCGCGAGGCTGGCCGCGGCAAGGGTGAGGAAGGGTTTCAGTTTCATAGGTATTTTGGGTTCGTGGGTTGGGGCGGCAACGGCTGTTGCGCGGGGAGTCATTGACGCCAGCACGCGCTGGTGAAGTCAAAATCTCTTTGGCAAATGCGCGCAGCAAATCAACGGGCTCACTCCGAGCGCAGCGCCGCCACACCGCTACCGCGCAGCGCAAGGCGTGTCGCCAGCCACGCCCAGAAGAGCGTGCCCAGCGCGAGCGCCGCGAGCAGCAGCGTCATTTCGGCAAAAGGAAAGCCCGACGCCCGCTCGCGCAGGCTCGGCCAGACCGCGAGCAGCGCACTCGCCACGCCGATCCCGAGCCCGCACACGATCAGCCAGCGGTGCTCGGCAAAAACGAGTTGGCGCAGTTGCCGCGGGCGAAAGCCGACTGCGCTCAGCAGGCCAAACTCGCGCCGCCGCTCCAGCACATTGCGCGCGACCACGATCGCCAGCCCCGCGCTGCCGAGCAGCAAGCCGAGTCCGCCGAGCGCTTGAAAGATGGAGAGGTAGGTATTCTCCACTGCTTGAAATTCCGCCAGCCGCCGAGCCGCGGGTGTCACTTCAAACCCGCGATCCGCCAGCGCGCGGGAGAGCTCTTGCGCAACTTCGTTCATCCGCTCGGCGGGCGCGTCGATGAGGAAGAAGCGGTAGCCGCCGGAGCTGGGGAACTGCCGAACAAAACGCTGCTCATCGACAACGACACTTCCCTGAAGGAGGGAGCCGATCACCATGAACGTCAACTTCACGCGGAACGGCTGACCACGTTCATCTCGATATTCCAGCGTGTCGCCCGGCTTTTTCTGTAAAGCCCAGCGCACGGTGTTTTCATCTGCAATCCCGAGCACCGTTGGGTCCACCGCGTCCGTGGCTCGTCCTCGTTCCAAAAAGCGCCAAGACTCGGGGCCGATATTTCCCCTAAATCGGAACGCGTGGAGACTGGCGAGATCCTCTGGCTTCACCCCCAAAATCCGCGGCTGCAGCGCGCGGTTGAGATTTAAGCAACTCGCGTCATCCCCTTCGCGCACGCGCATCGGCACGATGCTCACGCCGGCCATCACCTTTTCATCCAGCGCGAACGCCTCGCGGCCTTTCGGCGTGTTCAGGTCTTCGTAAATCGGCAGGGCAGACTCACCGATCAGCGCGAAGCCGCCGGTGCCGGATTTGCGGTCGCCGGTATTCTGCGGTGGCCCATGGCGGAAGGCATCCACCGCCACCACCATGAAAACGCCGCACGCCAGCACCGCCACCGTCGCGAGGCTGCGCCCGCGCCGGCGCGCGGTGTTGCGAGTGCCGAGCTGCGCGATGGATTCCAAACCGCCACCTTCGCGCGCCTTGCTCCGCAGCCGCGCAAGCACGAAGGCACTTCCTCCCAGCAACAGCAACCCACCCGAGCCAAAGAACGCGCCCGGACTGCCCCCGCCAAACAGCGCCAGCGCCCCCGCGCCTGCGAGCAGCAATGGCACGAGGAAAGCCAGCCAGCCAGCGTGGCCACGAACGGCAGTTGTAGAGGCGGCTCTGTCCGACGAAGGAGGACGTGCCGCCTGAGGCGTGACAACGCCGCCCGATTGCGCGGGAGCGATGGATGCGCTTCGCGGGATGGATGGAGGCGGCACGTCCACCGTTGCGTCTACCTTGCTTGCCTCATCGTTCGCGGCGGACAGAGCCGCCTCTACATCGTCGGTCTTCCGCTCTGCGGAAGCGTGCGCCGCACCAGCGATCTGCGCGACGGCTGGAAGCGAAGGCAGACGTGGAGATGTCTCCGCACGCTCCTCGCCAACTTCGCCCGTCAGCAGCTCGCGCGCGGAATGCCGCAACTGCCGCCGGCTCGCGAGGGACATCGCCAGCAGCGCGATGAGCATGCTGGAAACAACGCCGATTGCGATGGTCGCCGGATTCGCAGAGAACTGAAACTCCACTGCGCCGACCGCGCCGCGCCACACGGTCGCGAGCGCCTTCAAAACCAGAATCGTGTAGAGCACCGCGCCTCCAACTCCGAGCAGCGCGCCGACGAGCGCCAGCGCTGCGCCTTCCGCGAGGAAAAGCCGGCGCACCTGCCGCGGACGCCAGCCGAGCGCGAGCAGCAGCCCGGCTTCCGCATGGCGCTGCTCCAGCGAGAAGACAAAGAGCAGCCCGGTGAGCACCGCCGCCGCGACCAGCAGGAAAAACGAGAAGCTCACAAAAAGCTGGCCGAAATCGACCGGCGCATCCGTCGCTGCGAGCGCCTGCTCGCGCAGCGGGAGGAACTGGAAGCCGAGCTGCTCGGGCGTGAGTTTGGATTTCAGCGCGGCCGTGATCGTCTGCGCGAGCGGGCTGTCGCTTTCGCGGGCTGCTTTGCCGCGCGCTCCATCCGCGGACGCATCGCTCGCGGCATCGCTCTTCGCTGGCAGCGCAGAAGCAGATGAAGGTGAAGAAACAGACGAGGAAGCCGGCGCCGCGGCGTAGCGGATCGAGGTGAGATTGCCCCACCGATTCCCCCACATCTCCTGCCCGACCGCGATGTTCAAAAACGCCTTCGGCGTCCCCTTGTATTGATCCCAATACGCCTCGTCCTTGTCGCGGATTTTGGACTCGTCGATGTCGAAACCCGGCTGCCAGTCGCGGCAATTCTTCGCGTCCGCGAGGCCGGGAAAGTCCGGCATCCACGAAGCGTTGAGCTGCGGCTCGTTCTGCGGAATCACCGCCAGCACCGTGAACTCGCGCGCCCTTTCCACGAGCTTCCGCCGCTCGCCCATCACGAAGTATTTCAGCGTCACCTTCCCGCCCTCGCGCACGCCGAGATCCTCCGCGAGCCACTGCGAAATCGCGATCTCGTCACTGGCCAATTCCGCCGGCAGAAAGCCCGAGGCAGGCGCGTCGATCGCAGTGACCATCGAGTAAGGCGCCGCCTTGTCGACCGCCCGCAGTTCGTTGACGAGATAAGTCAGCGAGTCCACCCGCGCCCGCCCACCCACCTCGCGCGGTGCGGCAGCGACGACCGGCGGATCGAGAAAAACGCGCGAGGTGCGCAGCTCGATGCCGCCGGCGTTTGGAAGTGGGCGAAGTTCGAGGCTGGCATCTTCAATCTGCCACTGCTCGCGCAAGGCAAATTTCCTCCCGTCGAGTCCGAAAGCAAGGTCCTTTTGCCAGACAGTGATTCGCTTGTCCGTGAAGGGAAGCTGAACTGTCTTCGCAACGATTTCCTTGCCTACCTGTGGGTCTGGCCAGACCAGCAAATTTGCTCGGCCAGAGAGCGACAGTTTTGTCTGCATCGTCGCAAGCGGCGCAAAGATCGAAAACGGCGGCACCTGGCTCGCTGCAAGCGAGAAGCGCCCGAAATCTTCGTCTCCGACCGTGCGCGCCACTCTCGCGCGAATTGCAACGATGGCATCTTCGTCTCCGGAAAGAGGTGCGTCGCGAGAGAACGCGGATGGCTTTTCAAGCCGAATGATCACCGTATCACCTGCCGCAACGCCAAGCTGTCCCGCCAACCGGGCATTCAGCGCAACCTCGTCAGCAGCCAGCGCCCTGACGGTTCCCAAGGGTGAGAGCTGCCAGAAACGCTCATCGACGCCGAGCATCTGGGCCGTATTTACCCGCGCTTTTCCATCCGCGCGGCTCACGGTAGCGCGCAGCAGCATCACGGGTGAAGCCTGTGGATGAGTTTGTGCGGCGAGCTCGTCGCGAAAAAAGCGATCGTTTCCGATGAATGCTAGGCTCGCGCGCCCCACCCGCAGCATCGCCTGCCGCCGCAGCGTCGCCTTTACCGAATCGCCCACCAGCAGCGCGCCGGTGAGCACCATCGCGCCGAGCGCGGCGCCGAGCACCACGCCGAGGTGCGTGCGCCAATAGTGGCGGAGACTGCGAGAAAGGATGGTGCGCGTGGTCATGGCTCAGGCAGTGGCGGCTTCGACGAATTTGCCATCGCGCAGCTCCAGCACTTTCTGCATCCGCCGCGCGTGTTCGGCGGCGTGGGTGACCATGATGAGCGTGACGCCTTGCGTGCGGTTCAGCTCGGCGAGGAGGTCGATGAGCCGCTCGGCGGAAACGCGGTCGAGTGCGCCGGTGGGCTCGTCGGCGAGGAGGAGTTTGGGTTGGTTGATCAGCGCCCGCGCGACCGCCACCCGCTGGCGTTCGCCGCCGGAAAGCTCACCCGGCCGATGCGTGAGGCGATGCGCGAGGCCGACGCTTTCTAGCAAAGTCTCGGCCCGCGTGCGGAGCGCCGCGGTGTCGCGACTGCGCTGCGCCAGCGTGGGGACGAGCACGTTTTCCAGCACGGTGCATTGCGGCAGAAGGTGGTGGAGCTGGAAGATGAAGCCGACGGTCGTGTTGCGATACGCTGCCACTCCCGCTTCGCCGAGCTGCTCGATGTTCCGCCCCTCCACGAGCACCTCGCCCGAGTCCGCGCGATCCAGCGCGCCGACGATATTCAGCAGCGTGCTTTTGCCCGAACCGGAGGGGCCGATGATCGCGACGGTTTCGCGCTCGCCGACTTGCAGATCGGCGTCGCGCAGCACGGCGACTTCATCGCCGCCATCGGGCGCGCGGTAGGTTTTTGTGAGGCGGCGGATGTCGAGGAGCATGTTGGGCGAATGACGAATGGCGAGTGGCGGTCGCCAGTTGGCGAGTGAGGAAAACGTAATGCCACGTTTTCGAGCCGGAGGCTTGCCGGAAATTAGCCGGTGGTGAAACCACCGGATTGCCAGCGCCAGAGCGCACCCGTCCCGGCAGGGACGGCGGAAGCAATCGCCAGCGTTACGAGGTCAGCGCATTTCCGCCACCTGATTGGCCGTGCCGGACCGCCCCGGCGTCCCTCCGGGACGCAGGGCGTGTTGGTGTCAGGGTCCGGTGGTTTCACCACCGGCTAATTTCCGGCAAGCCTCCGGCTTGGGCCCCCTCCACATCTCCCATCTCCACATTCGTCATTCGTCATTCGTCATTCGTCATTCGTCATTCGTCATTCGTCATT
>CAXSDZ010000108.1:2898-15122 GCA_964235505.1 uncultured Chthoniobacteraceae bacterium | reverse complement strand
GGCCGCAAATGAGCGCTGTCATCGAAACTTTTCCCACTGGGCTCCCGGGTGTGATCTTCCCGTGGAGCAAGCCCGCGCCCACGCAGCCCGAATCAACTTCCCCCGGCAGGTCGAAGGCTGATACGAAGCCGCGAACGATGGCCGACGACTCCAGCCGCCAGCAGGACAACGAACTCGTCGCTCGCGCGCAAGCGGGCGACTCGGGAGCGTTCGATGAGTTGATCGTGAAATATAGCCCGCGGCTGTATGGCCTCGTCTATAACATGACCTCGAACCACGAGGACACGAACGACATGCTCCAGGACATCTGGGCAAAAGCGTTCCGCGCCATCGCAGGCTTTCGCGGCCAGTCGAGCTTTTACACGTGGATCCACTCGATCGGCGTGAACATGACGATCAACTTCCTCAAGAAACGCGGCCGCCGCTTCACCATCGTCTTCGACGAGGTCGATTCCGGCATCCAGCACGACAAGGAATTTCTGGAACTCACCGCGACCAGCACCCCGGTGCGCGAGGCCGATCTCGCCGAGCTGCAAAAGCGGCTGAATGAAGCACTGTTGAAGCTTTCGCCGGAGCACCGCGCGGCGGTGACGATGTTCGACATTCAGGGAATGCCGCACGCCGAGATCGCAAAGATCCTTGGCATCTCGGAAGGCACCGTGCGCTCGCGGCTTTTCTACGCGCATCGCCAATTGCAAAATTTCCTCACGGAATTTCACTGATCCCAACCGCTGTTTTCTTATGACCGACGAACAACTCAGCGCTCTGCTCCGCCTGAAACGCTACGAGCAGCCGCCGCCCGGCTACTTCGATCAGCTCCTGCACGACGTCCATCGGCGTCAGCGCGATGAGTCGCTGCGGCGTCCGCTCTGGAAGATTGCGCTGGAGCGGATGGGGACGTTCTTCGGCGAGCACAGCATGGGACCGGCTTCGTATGCGGGTGCAATGGCTGCGGTGCTGCTGGCAGGAATCGTGACGATTGGGATGGTGATCCCGAAGGAAGGGGATCCTCGCAGTGGACGCGGTAGCGTGGCTCTGGCGACAGATAGCAGCCTTCCGCCAAATGCACCGGCGGAGCGTTTGCTGACGCTGCAGGCGAGCCATCCCGGCGTGCCTTCCATCCAGGAGCCGCTGCCGATGCAATCTGTCCGATCCTCCACCTCGCTCCAGCAACCGCGCTACATCATCGATGCGCGGCCGGCGAGCTATGAGCCCTCGTTTGCATTTTAAAGTGGCGGCCCGCCCGCGCCTACGGATCGTTTCCGCGGGGCACTTTGTCGGTGGGCTGCGGTGGCTGGGGCTTGCCGCAGTGGGTTGTTGGGCTGCGAGCGGCGGGGGCAGCGTGACACGGGGCGCGGAGGAAAAGGCGGCTGGAAACATTTTCGACTCCTTCCAAGTTCAGGTCGGGCAGCTCTTCGATCGCTGCCGCGGTGCTGTGGTGCGGATCGAAGCCATGGACGATCATGGCGAACTGGCAGGCACTGGATTCTTCATCGATCCGAACGGGACGCTTTACACCTCCTACACGGTCGGAGGGGAGTCGCGGGAGATCGTGGTGACGCAGGGCGAGTTGAGATATCCCGCCCGCCGCGTGATGGCTGACTCCCGGAGCGGCGTGGCGATTCTACAGGTGGAGGCAAAGACGCCATTTCTGATGCTCGGCAGTTCGCGCGAGTTGAAAGTGGCATCCCCTGTGATGACTGCCGGCTTTCCCATGGATCTGCCGCTTTCGCCCAGCCTCGGAGTCATCGGCGGTTTCGACCGGAAGTATCTCGGCCGATTTTTTGCCACCACCCATCTCCGGGCGAATGTGCCGGTGCAACGTGGCGAGGGGGGTGCGCCGCTGCTGAATATGCGCGGCGAAGCGGTCGGCATCCTCATCAGCAGCATGGACAGCGGCAGCGCGGCTTTCGTGCTGCCGATCGAGGCGGCGGAGAAAGTGCGGCGCGATTTTGTGCGTTTTGGCGAGGTGCGTCCCGGCTGGATGGGCATCGAAGTGCGCCCAGCGACGGAGCAAATCAGCGGCTCGACAGCTCAAGTCAACGAGGTCTTCCCCGGCGCACCGGCGGCAGGTGCGGGCATCGTCCCCGGCGATGTGCTGCTGCAAGTTGGCGCAACATTGATCACTTCGCCGGAAGATTTGCTGGATGTGTCGTTCTTTCTGACTGCCGAAGACGTGCTGCCGGTGAAGATCGCGCGCGGCGAGGAGCGGCTGGAGATGACTCTGCAACCCACTGACCCGCCCGGAAGCCGGCACACCGCGCTGCCTGCGGGAGGCGCGACGATGGAGGCGGGATCGAGGGCGCTGAAGATTGGCGAGTAACTCGGCGGCTTTGGGCAGACAGGTGGAGCCCCGCTCTTACGTCGCTCCGCGACTAGCCAGTGGGACTAACACAAACTCCGCGATGAAGCGCTAGGCTACTTTTTCGCCGTCGCTTTGCGACTCCTCTCGCGGAGGTGCATCCTTTGAGTCAACAGTGACGCTTTCCTAGCCGAAGCTTAGCTTCGTCACCCCAGATGCAGCCACGGCATCAAGCACTTCGACGACGCGCTGCTGCCGCACCTCTCCCGTGGGTCGGATTACGACTGCGTCACTGTCGCCAAACTCCTCGATTGCGCCGCGAAACCATTGCCGCATGCGATCAAGCCGGCGGTCATCTGCCGCGCCGAAAAGCTGGTTGTTCACGGTCACCTCGCCGGCCGCTGTGATGTCGATCACGACCAGTGTGCTCCCTGCTCCTGCGCGTGTCGGCAGCTTCACTGAGATGCCTTTCTCCGTCACCAGCGAACCCAAGCTGGCCATGAAGAAAAGCAGCAACACAAACACCACATCGACCATCGGCGCGATCTGGAAACCAGGATCACCGTTCTCAGAATCGGCAGCGGATGCCATCGGTCGGGAAGAGATTGGAGGAGACGCTTAGCTGAACGTCAGGTTCTTCACCCCGGCAAAGGCACAGGCGTTCAGGACATCGACGATCCGTTCCTGCCGCGTCTCGGGATTTGGGCGGATGATCACGGGATCATTGCCGCCAAACTCGGTCACGCTGTTCTTCAGCCACTCCTTGAGTTGCACCAGGTCCTTGTCCTTTTCGTTGCCGAAAGCCTGGGTATTCATCGTCACCTGACCGACGGGCGAGATGTCGATGATGATGGGCGTGCTCGCTGGCGCCTGGCCAGTTTTCGCGCCGCTAGGGAGATTGATCGTCAGCTCCTTTTCCACGATCTGCGCTCCGGCACTGGCCATGAAAAATAGCAGCAACACAAACACGACATCGACCATGGGTGCGATTTGAAAGCCCATGTCACCGTCGTCAGATCCAACAGAACCGGCCATAAGGAGATGTCGTTTGTTTGGGGGTTAGCTACGGAGCACTCGCAGTGCCTTCCTCGGGCGCTGCTGCTTTCTCTTTGTTCACCACGGAAAAAGTCACGTTCCCTACACCCGCCGTGCCGACGGCTTGCAAAAGCTGACGCGTGTATTCGTAGCGCACGTCCTTGTCGGCACGCACGAGCACTCGCATCGAAGGATTGGCGACGATCCGCCGTTGGAGTTCTGGGATGACGTCGGTGGGCACGCCAAACTTCTGCCCGCCCAATTCGATAGTGCCTGCGTTCGAGATCCCATTCCAAAGCACGTTGATCATGGCCTGCCCTTCCGATTCCGTCTTCTTCGGATCCTTTGAATCCCTCGCCACTGGCAGCCGCACAGCGTCATTCGTCTGCAGCACTTCTGTCGAAGCGATCGACATGAAAAACACAAGCAGCACGAGAAGGATGTCGATCATGGGCGCGATTTGAAACTCCGGATCCTCCTCCGGCACGGCGCGCATCGACTCCTTTTTCTGCGCTGGGCTTTGACCGCGGGCCATAAGTCAGAGGAATGAAGAACGAGCGAACGGGCTGACGTTTTCTAAGATGCCCAGTCAAGGGTCGCGCCACAATGCGGACATGGGTTCACGCCGGGTGTCACGTTTCCATTGCAAACCGGGCAGTTGGTCGTGAGCGCCATCGAAACCTTGCGCGCGCCGCCCATCACCGCGGCACCTGCGCCGGCATTGAAGTTCTCCCCGATATGCACACCTTCCAGCTCCTCATACGGAATGTCTTGCACGAGCGTGTTCACCACGTCGTCGCCATGCACCACGACCTGCTGCGTGATGTTGCGGAAGACGTAATAGGCGATGAATGCCGGGATCGCGATGAAGAGGCCGCTCGCCGTGGCGAGCAGCACTTCGCCGATGCGTGCCGCCAGCGCACGAGGATCGGAAATGCCGCTCGAGCCTAGGACGGCGAAGGCGCCGATCATACCGATGACGGTGCCAAGCAGCCCGATCATCGGCGAGATGACGCCGATGACGGAAAGGTAGGAATTGCGCGTGCGGAGCACGGTGACTTCACGCAAGCCGTGCTCGACGATGGAATCTTCCACCGCGACTTTGCCCCGCCCGATGCGCGTCAAGGCGGCTTTCAACACATTGCAAAGGTAGTTGGTGTTCGCGTTGCAAATCTCCCAAGCCTCCTGGTAGTTGCCGGCGGCAATCGTCTGGCGGAGCGACTCGACCAAGGGCGGCGGCGCGAGCCGGTCTTTGCGCAATTGCAGGATGTTCTGGACGATGAAAGTCACCATCACCACCGAAGTCAGGATGATCGCCACCCAGATCAGCATGACCAGCACGCCACCTTCTTTGATGGTCTCGAAGATCGACTTCGTATGCGGCTCGGCAGCCGCCTCATCTCCCTGCGCATAGCCGGTGGCGACGAGTAGGGCAAAGGCGAGCAGAAACAACGCGGTCGGGAGGAAACGGCGGAGGTGGGCTTTCATGAATCGGTGTGGGAGGGATGGGAGATCGGACGATGGATCAGGGAACAAACACGTGGTGCTCTTTGCGGAGGGCGTCGGCTCGCTCTTGAGCCTGCCCGACCGCAGTGCGGTCGTAGGGATAAAGGGTGACGGTGCGCAAGTAATCCTGCAAGGCCGCAGCATATTCTCCCTGCGCTTCTTTCACCTGGCCCAGCACCAGATAGGTCTGGCCAAAGATCTGCCCCGTCGCGCGAGTCACGTTTTTTTCCTTCAGCGCTTTCTCCGCGAGCGGCTCGGCGATCCGGCGCGCCGTCGCAAAATCCTTCTTCACCACGGCGACGCGTGCACGCCCGAGATCCGCCCCGCCATGGCCCGGGAAGGCTTTGGCAAAGTCGTTGTAAGCCGCTTCCGCTTTCGCCGTGTCGCCCTGCGCGAGGTGGATATCGCCGATCAGCGCCATCGCGCTTACGACCCACTCCGCCGGCATGCCGCGAAACTTGTTCACCACTGCCTGCGTCGCCGTCATCGCTTTCGGAAAATCCTTCGCCTCGAAGGCTGTCTGCGCGGCGTTCACCTCTGGCGGCGTCGTCGCGGTGCGCACTTCGAGCACTTGCGCGAGCGGCTTGCCTTCTTCGCCATACTGGCCTTTCACCATCAGCGATGCCCCGGTGACACCGACGATTTTCGCCGCCTGCTGCGTGTTGTTTTTGAAGATGATCGTGCCGTCGAGCTGGGCCTGCGCGCGGCAGCCGAGCAGCGCCGCGAAGGCTCCAGCAAAAGCAAAAAGAAGTTGCTGGCGGCGGAAGGGGGAACGTAGGGTCATGCGCTTTTTCGGGCGGGCGCAAAACGTAGGGATGCCCCCGCAGGAAATCAACTTCTTTGCTCTCCGTTTCACCCTTTCCAAATGGTTCATACTATCCGCCGTTTTCAGCAGCCGCTCCTGATCGCGATCACCATCCTGGTGATCATTTCCTTTGTCTGGCTCTACAACGATTATTCCACGCGGCCGGGCCGCACGGGCTCGGATTTTGTCGCGCAGATTTATGATCGCAAGGTCTCGCGAACCGAGCTCCAGCGTGGCATGCAGCGCTTCCAGCTTTGCCGCGATCTGCAGCTCATCGAGCTGCTGGAATCCCTCGCCGGGCGCGACACGGTGATGGCGATGTTCATGGGCCGGGGCGGCTCGGAGCGCGGCGCGGAAAACTTCATCTGGAATGGCCTCGTGCTGCGTCACGAAGCCGAGTCGCTCGGGATCGATCCCTCCGACGACGAGGTGGTCACCGCCATTCAGGCACTGCCGGTTTTCCAAACCAATGGCACTTACGATTCCGCGAAATACGCGGTGTTTTCGCAGCAGGCGATGGGACCGCGCGGCGCCTCGCAGCAGCAGCTCGAAGATCTCATCCGCGACGATCTGCGGCTGGATGGCGTAAAGGCGCTGCTCGGCTCCACGGTAGAAGCCACTCCGGCGGAGTTGCGCCAGCTTTTCGAGCGGCGGAGCCAAAAGACCGAGGCATCGGTCGTGCGTCTGAAGCTGGAGGATTTCAAGGCCGCGGTGCAGCTCGGCGACGAGGATTTGAAAAAGGCTTACGAGGAGCGGAAGGCAGGGCTGACTGCGCCGGAAAAGCGCAAGGTAAAGTATGTCGCCTTTTCATTGCCAAAGCAGGACAAGCCGCTCGCCGGCAAGGAGCGGATCACGGAACTCGAAAAACTCGCTAATCAGGCGGGTAGCTTTGCCGAGGAGATGACGGGGAAGGACGCGAAGTTTGAAGAAGTGGCGGCGAAATTCCAGGTGCCGGTGCAGGAGTCGCAGCCTTTCACGGAGAGCGAGCCGCCGGCTGAAATGGGCGGCTCGGAGATGGTCGCGCACGAGGCGTTTCGGCTCACAAAAGAGCAGCCGCACAGCGACCCGGTCGGTGCCGAAAACGGCTACTATGCGATGCAGCTAAGCGAGGTGATGGAAAGCCGCGCGCTGACCTTTGAGGAAGCCCGCGAGCAGCTCACCGCGCAGCTCAAGGACGAGCGCGCACGGGAATCGATGAACCTCAAAGCGACGGAGATTCGGAACAAAATCGATGCGGAGGTGAAAGCCGGGAAATCGTTTGTGGAGGCGGCTCAAGCAGCGGGTGCGACGGCCGAGCAGTTCCCCGCATTTTCCATGAAAGAGCCGAAGTCTGATCAGCCGGACGCGAGTGTGATCGTGGGGCGCGCGGCGGAGATGGCGGTGAACGAGTTGAGCGAGTTTTTGCCCACGGGCACCGGCGGATTGCTCGTGCACGTGGACAAGCGGCAACCGGTGGATGAAACCGCTTTTGAGCAGGAAAAGCCAATGCTCGTGCAGGGATTGGAACGCTACAAACGCGAGGCGGTTTTTCAGGAATGGCTGAAAGCGCGGCGGCAGGCGGCGAACGTGCAGTCTCACGGCTGACGCGGGTCTGATGCCTGAGGTTCTTTTAACCGCAGATCACGCTGATGAAGCAGAGGCGCGTGAACCGTGCCAGGAGGTTGGTGGGCAAAAGCGGCGGCGTGACGCTGTTTCCTTCGCGCGGAAGGCGCAGCTACATCCCAGCCTGGCAACGCCCCAGAAAATGCACCCACGAGCAGCAGCGGCTGAAGGCGCGATCCGATGAGCTGGGGATGAGTCGCGCTTTGGAGCGCTAGCCACTTGTTGGTCTGGACACCATGGGCGTTGCCCGGGCTGCGATAACGCTGCGCCTTTGGAGCGAAGAAAGGTGCGCAACCTCTATCGAAAGGTCTGCTCCCGTCGCAGATTTGTGCCGCAATTCATCCGTTCCATCCGCGTGATCCTCGGTTAAAGATTCTCTCCGTGACTCCCGAACTCGATGAGCTTTTCGACGATGCCAACGGCGATCTTGCGCTGGGTGAGCTGGAGGCGGCGGTGGAAAAGTATCAGCGCTGCACGGAGCTGGACCCCGAGTTCTTCGACGGCTGGCATGCGCTCGGAATGGCGCTGATGAAGCTGGGGCGGTATCCCGAAGCGATTGAAGCGGGCAAGCGGACAGTCGAGATGATGCCGAACGATCAGCTTGCTTGGTCCAGCCTGTCGCTCTTCTACGTTCGCGCCGGAAACATCCCGGAGGCCGAGGCGGCGGGGACGAAGGCAAAGATTCTTTCGTGGGGCGGGAAGGTGAAGAAATAGGAGCGGTTCCGCTCACGGCTCGCGCGTCGGAAACGGTGAGGCCAACTGCAGGTCCACGACAACGGGTTGGTGGTCGGATTGTAGCGTCCAGAAATGGCGGCAGAGGAGCGGCGTCCAATCGGAGCTCACCCACATCTGATCGAGGCTCAGCACCGGAAGGAAAGACGGCCAAGTTTCTGCAAAGCCGCGGCCAGCCATTTCAAAACAGTTTGTGAGCTGCGAACGCAGTCCGCCGAAATGCGCAGAGTCTTGCGGCGTGTTGAAATCGCCCAGCACGATGAGCGGCTCGCGGCGGCTGTGCCACTCATTCACGATCGCGGCAAGCCGGCGCAGTGGCTCGCGGCGTGAGGCGATCGGCCGGGCGCGCAAGTCGGTTTGGAGCAATCGAAAGCGATGGCCGCGGCTCTCCACGCGGAGCTGGCTCAGAAAGGAGCCGGTCGCCAGCGGCTCGGACGAGTGCTCGAGCACCTCGCCGCGCACGAGGCAGAGCATTTTGCCGGGCCCACTCTGCGCGGAAAAACCGGGAAGCTCAGCCTGCCACCGTGCGGCAGCAGTGCTCTCGCTGCTTCCCGCTTCGGCGAGTGCGATCACGTCGGCATCCTGCGCGCGCAGCCAGGCCGCCATCTGCGGCACGCGCGCATCCGGCGCACCGACATTCCAGAGCACCACGCGGAGGTCCGGCTGGAGCGTCGGCTCCGGCGTCCACCGCCAGCTTGTCGCCACCCAGGTAAAGAGCGCGCCGCCCGTGAACAACACGTAGCGCACCAGCGCGCGCCGGTTTCCTCGCCGCCAGCCGTGCAGCGCGAGTAGCACGAACGCCGCCGCCATCACCGGCCACGGAGTGGTGTAGAAGACCAACGACAAACCGGGCACTCGATCCCGCAGGCCGGTGACGCGCAACAGAATGCCGGCGATGATCCACACTCGCAGCGCGCCGGCAGCTAGTGAGGAAAGCAGCAGCAGACCGGGCGGCTTCATGCGCGCGCGATGCTCCGAAAGAAGCTTTCGAGTTGCGTGGCGACCCTCGGAAAGGAAAGCCGTGCCCGCGCGTTTTCAAGCGCCTGCTCCACCGCGATGCGGCAGTCGTGCGGATGCTCCAGCAGCCGCGCGGCGATGTCGAAAAGCTGCTCGCTCGTGCGGCCGTGGCCGCACAGGTGCGGGAATGCCAGCCGTTCGATCGTCCCATTTCCACCGACACATGGCACGCGGCAGAGCAGCGCATCACCTGCCACCTGGCCCGGCACGGCGCTCGCATCGAGCTGGAAGATAATTTTGTGCTTCGCCATGAGCTGCAGATAGCGCGGATACGACAGCCGGCCTTCGATCACCTGGAGCAGCCCTTCCGGGTAGGGCACCTGCGCGAGCATTCGCCGCCCGGACCATCCGGCAGCATTGAAAACCGTGACCGGCTCCCCCATCGCATCCGCTAGCGGCCGGAGCGTGAGCAGCGCGGCGAGGTGGTTGCGCGCGGTAACGTCGAACTCGCGCGTGCCGAGGAAGATGCCGCGGGGCTCGTGAGATGTGGGGCTTGGCGGGTGGGGCGCTGGTGTGGCGTCACCCGCCGGACGCTCCACGCTCCACGAGAAATCCCACTGCGAATCCTCCACGGGATACGGCGTGGGAATGAACTCCACCTGTCGCACACCCGCTCCGCGATAAAGCGGCACGAGTTCCTCCGTCACCGCAATCGCACCATCCGCGCGGGCGCAGAGCTCGTGGAAAAGCCGCAAACGCGCGGGGCTGGAGAGCAGCGCAGCGACCTGCATCGAGCCGGATTCCTTGATCGAAATCGCCACGGTTTTTCCGGCTCGCCGCAGCTCGATCATAGACTGCCGACATGCCTTCAGGTCGTGCCTCAGGAGCAACAGCACCGCCATGCTTTCCGCTGGAATTGCCTGGTCCTTGCGAAAGAACGTGCCGCCCGTGCAGGCGGCGAAAGCATGGAAGTTGACCGGTGGATGATTGCGTTCGTCTGGCGCACCCGCGAACTCTGGAAAGCGCTGTTCGGGGTCGTTGCCACCGGGATTGAGAACGGCGAGTTGCATGGAAAGAGTGGCCAGCTTCCCCCATCCGGCTCCGGGACACGAGCACGAGAAAATGCAAACGCCCGGCGAGGTGCTCGCCGGGCGTTCGATTCCTGTCTCGAAATGTGCTAGCCAGCCGGATTACCGGTCCGTCTTCTTGACCCGCTTGATGCGCACTTTCTCAGGCGTGGCGGGGGTCGTTGCGACAGGGGCACCGGAAGCATTTGCCTCGGGAGTCTCCGCTTGCGCGGCTCCGGTCACGGCAGTGGCAGGTGCGGCTCCCGGCGCAGTCGCCGCGCGGGTCGCGGTGCCGGACCCAGTGATGCCAGTGCCGTAGCTCGGCGAGCCGGTGTCGCGGGTGGTGGAGGCTTCGCCAATTCCCGCGCCCGAGCTGCGGGTCACACCGGCACTGCCATCGCCGATCCCGGGACTGCCTGCACCGGAAGCTCCCGAGGGGGCGACGACCCGCATCCGCTGACCCGGCGAGGTGAGGCCGGGCTCGCCGCCAGTCGGCGCGGTGCTCGGCGTATCACCGAGCCCCGGACCACCCGAGAGCCCCACCGAAGAGCCGGTATTTCCCGTGCTCAAGCCCGTGGGGCGGGAATCGCCGGGGATGGTTGCGCCAGCGGCGGTGGCAGTGCCGACTTCGGTCGTCGTCGCGGCGGGTGCGATGGCAGTGCCGCCGGTGGTGGTGGCCGTGGTGCTCGTGGCACTGTTCGCTGCCGCGGCAGCTTTTGTGCGTTTCGAGCCCTTTGCAGGCTCGCTGAAGGCCGATGCCGACAAGG
Organism: uncultured Chthoniobacteraceae bacterium; assembly: GCA_964235505.1. GTDB lineage: Bacteria > Verrucomicrobiota > Verrucomicrobiia > Chthoniobacterales > Chthoniobacteraceae > CAXSDZ01. The sequence goes on along the minus strand of CAXSDZ010000108.1, from coordinate 4,349 downwards.
CGGCGGTCACAGCGGTCGTGAAGAAGAAGTGGCTGAAGGTGCGCGTGTTCATGGTAAAGGGGGAATCGCGCGAGACCAGGCGAGCGGCAGTGCGGGGGATGGATTGATGAAGGGACGAAGCCTCCAGCAGGCACGGCCACGACGGTGCGCTTCGACTCCAGCGTTGAGCACCAGACGCTAAACGAGCAGGAGAAAAGCCCCGCTCCGACCGGAGCGGCCCGTCCGAAAGTGCTGCTGATGTGCGCGAAGCCGGCTGCGTCAGCCCTGAAACCACTCCGTGTGAAAGAACTCGCCCGCCGGCTTGTCCACCCGCTCGTAGGTGTGCGCGCCGAAGTAGTCGCGCTGCGCCTGGAGCAGATTCGCCGGCAGCCGCTCGGTGCGATACGAATCGAAATACGCGAGCGCCGCCGAGAAGGCCGGAGCCGCCACGCCCGCTTCGATCGCCGCCGTGACCGCGGTGCGCCAGTTGGCTTGGGTGCGATTGAGGATGTCGCGGAAATACGGCGCGAGCATCAGGTTTTTGAGCGCGGGATTGAAGCGATACGCGTCGGTGATTTGATTCAGAAAGCGCGCGCGGATGATGCAGCCTCCCCGCCAGATCGAGGCGATGTCGCCGAAGTTCAGCCCCCAATTGTAGAGTTCGCCGGCGCGCCCGAGCTGCACAAAGCCCTGCGCGTAGCTCACGATCTTGCTCGCGTAGAGCGCATCGTGCACCGCGGCGATGAGCGCTGCGCGGTTGCCGCTGAAGGGCTTCGCCGCCGGGCCGTGGAGCTCTTTCGACGCCGCGACGCGCTCTTCTTTCATCGAGGAAAGAATGCGCGCCTCGACCGCACTGGCGATGACCGAAAGCGGCACGCCCATCTCGCCCGCGTGGCCGACCGTCCATCTGCCGGTGCCCTTTTGCCCTGCTTTATCGAGAATCACATCGACCAGCGCCTTGCCGGTTTCGGGATCTTTCTTCGCGAAGATGTTCGTCGTGATCTCGATGAGGAATGAGTCGAGCGCGCCCTTGTTCCAATCGCCGAAAATCTGGTGCAGCTCGTCCGCGCTCGGGTTGATCGTTGCTTTCAGGATGGCATACGCCTCGCAGATGAGCTGCATGTCGCCGTATTCGATCCCGTTGTGGACCATCTTCACGTAGTGGCCCGCGCCGTCCGGCCCCATGTGGCGGCAGCACGGCTCGCCTTCCGCCACTGCGGCGATCTTCGTATAGATCGGCGCCAGCGCCTCCCAGCCTTCACGTGAACCGCCCGGCATGATGCTCGGCCCTTTCAGCGCGCCTTCTTCCCCGCCGCTCACCCCGACGCCGAAGAAGTGAATCCCCTTCTCCTTTAGCGCTTTTTCGCGCCGCTGCGTGTCCGTCCAGAGCGAATTGCCGCCGTCGATGATGATGTCGCCGGGCTCCAGCAGCGGCACAAGCTGATCGATCACCGCATCGACCGGCGCGCCGG
>CAXSDZ010000108.1:0-2888 GCA_964235505.1 uncultured Chthoniobacteraceae bacterium | reverse complement strand
TCACCATGATCTGCGCCTTTCGCGGGCGCTTCAGCGAGCCCACAAACTCCTCCAGCGTCCGCCCGCCGACGAACCGCTTACCCGCCCCCTGCCCCGCCATGAACTTCTCCATCACCGCCGTCGTGCGATTGAAAACGGCGACGGTGAAGCCACGGCTTTCCATGTTCAGGACGAGATTCTCGCCCATCACGGCGAGGCCGATCAGGCCGATGTCTGCGGAAGCGGTCATTTTATTTGGCACGAGTGGTTTTTGGATTTGAGAAGCCGCGGAGGCTACCGGCACAGTGCTGGCAATGGCAACGGGCATTTCCGACTCCACGACGACTGCGCGGCTTGCCAAAGGTGAGCCGCCCGTCGCGCACGCATGAACCTGCCCAACCAGCTCACGATCGCCCGCTTTTTCATCACGCTGGCATTTGTTGCCGCGCTCTCTTCCGAGTGGCGCTTCGGCTACACGGCAGGGCTGATCCTTTTTGTCGCGGCGAGCATCACGGATTACGCGGACGGCGAGATCGCGCGGCGTTACAACTTGATCACCGACTTTGGCAAGCTGATGGATCCGCTGGTGGATAAGATCATGATGGCCGCGGCCTTCATCTGTCTCGTCGCGGTGCATGTGTTTCCGGCGTGGGTGGCAATCGCAATCATTTCGCGCGAGTTCCTCATCACCGGGCTGCGGCTGCTCGCGGTGAGCAAAGGGGTGGTGCTGCCGGCGGAGCGCCTCGGCAAGCACAAGACAATCTGGCAGATCGTGACGGTGATCTTCTTTCTCCTGCTGCTGTCGCTGAAAGAGCTCGCCTCGCTCGGGGTCGGCAATACGAGCCTGTGGTGGTGGGTGATCTGGAAGGGTGGCGGCACCGCGCTGATCACGATCGCGCTGGGGCTCACACTGCTTTCCGGGCTCGGGTATCTGTGGCGAAATCGGGCGCTGGTCGAGACGGGGTGAACCCGCCAGCCACTGGAACTCCAAACAGGAAAGGCGCTGCCGGAGCAGCGCCCTTTTCCTCAAAACTGTCCGTGGCAATTGCCTATTCCGGCACTTCCACTTCGTCGCCGGGCAAGAGCCGCGGATTTTGGCGCGGATCCTTTTCGTAGATCTTCTGGTTGAAGACCTCCGTCTTTCCGTCCCGCGTCACGCGCACCCGCTTGAGATTGCCGAACTCGGTCGGACCGCCCGCACGCTTGATCGCGGTTGAAAGAGTCATGTCCGGCGACCATTGGATTGCATTCGGCTGCCGGACGGACCCGCCAACCGTTACCAACCGCGATTGCCCGATCACGTTCACATTCACCGAGATCATCGTGAAGAACTTTTCCCGGAGAAAGCGCTGCTCCAAAGTCCGTGCAAGCTGCCCCTGCGTCATACCCGAGACTGAGAGGAGACCAACCATTGGCACGTTGATGCTGCCGTTTTCACTGACGGTGTAGGATGGGATGCTGCGAAACTCTTGCGTGTATTCTGGCGATGGCCCGCTGACGTTGATTTCGAATGTGTCGCCCGGACGAAGGGGAGCTCCGAGACCGGGATTTGCAGGCTCCGCGGCGCGGGGCTCCACGGCAGTGGCGCGAGCGACCCGGGCAGGCGCACTTTGCCCGTGGCTCAGCGAGCCACTGGCGACAAACATCGCAAGGGCAAGGACTAGATGACGCATAGTAAAACGAAGAGGTAGCGGCTCCAGAACAGGTCAGTAATCTCCGTGCCCGTCGCTGCCCGGGGTCGCGACGCCTGCCGGCGCAGGCCGACGTTTGGGGGTGGCAGTCCGCGCAGGCTTCTTCTCCGGTGCGGCGTGGTATTCGCTGTAAGCGTTGTAGTAGGAGTAGCCTTCGTCGTGGCGGGTATCGACCTGGTTCAGCACGACGCCGACTAGAGAGCCGCCGACCTGCTCGACCGCATTTTTCACCCGCAGCAGCATGGCGCGCGGAAAGCGGCGATGCTGCACGACCATCGCAGTCATATCCATCTCGCTCGCCAGCACGGCACCATCGCTGACTCCGAGGATCGGCGGCGCATCAAAGAAGATTAGGTCATATTGGCTCTTCACCTTCTGGATCAGCTCATGCATCCGCTGACCACTGAGAATGCCCGGCGCTTCCGCGGCCATCTGGCCGGACGGAATGAAGGAAAGGTTGTCGATCTTGGTCGTCTTGGTAATCGCATCGACGCTCGCCTTGCCTTGCAGGAAGTCGCTCAACCCAAATGTGTTGTCGGTCTCAAAAAGCGTGTGCTGCGTAGGACGGCGCAAGTCCGCATCGATAACGAGCACGTTGTAGCCACCCTTCGCACACGTGTAGGCGAGGTTGTTGAGCGTGGTCGATTTACCTTCTCCTGATCCACCTGAGATAAAGGTCAACGTCTTAGCTTCCGGCGACGGTTTGTTGAACTCGATGTTCGCTCGCAAGATGCGGTAAGCCTCCGCGTCGCGATGCTCGCCTTTGTGGCGCATCAGCACCGGCACGCCTTTCGGCACCACCGCGAGCACCGGCACTTTCAGGAAGCGCTCCACGTCGTCGAGCGTCTTCACACTGGTGTCGAGGTATTCGATGAAGAATGCCAGACCGACGCCGACGATCATGCCGATCAGTGCAGCCAGCGTGAGGTAAAGCTTCACCGGGGGTTTTGCCGGCACGAGCGGCGCTTCCGCGCGTTCCCAGAGTTCCACTGGGCGGATGTCGATCCCCTTTTCCATCCGTGCAGCGGAAAGACGCATTTCAGCGGCTTCCAAAATTTTGTTAGCCTGGAGATACTTGGCCTTGGCCACGGTGTATTGCGTCCCTTTGTTCCGTTCCACGATCGATTCCTGGCGCACCCGCTGGGACCCCTCAGTCAAGGCTGCGAGTGTCGATTCCATCGTTTCGAGGTTCGTCGCTTGTGCACGCCGGATGCTTTC
>CAXSDZ010000107.1:9658-15152 GCA_964235505.1 uncultured Chthoniobacteraceae bacterium | reverse complement strand
TCGCGCAATCCGTTCACGATCTGCGCGCGCTCTTCCGCCGAAAGCAGCCCCGCCTTTTCCAGTGCGGCCGAGTGCGCGATCGAGCCTTCGATGTCATGCCGCCACAAGCGCCAATCGAAGGAAATGGACTCGGAGTAAGACTGAAGCAGCGCGGCGGTTTGTTCGGTGAAGCGGCCTTTCCACATGGTGGATGTTTGAGATGGTTTGGGGTGATATGCCGGCGCGTTTGCCACGCCAGATCGAAGATTTTTTAACCGCAGATGACGCTGATGGAACGGATGGGGCAACAACGACTCGGACGCGGGGTGTGGATGCGAGCCGCTTTCCCAAGCAGACGGCCATTCTTCACCACAGCCCATCCGTTTTATCCGCGCCATCCGCGGTTAAAAAAAACTCCTTTCCCCATCAGCGGTCGTTCCGCTTCTTGTTCGCGCACTTCCCCTTCGCCTTCAGCTCATCGCAAGTCGCCTCGATGCGGACGCTTTTGCTCGCGGGGGAAAAGCCGAGCCGTTTGGAAATGCAGTTTTCCAGCGTCTCAATGTTCCGGTCCTCGAACTCGACGATCTTGTTGCAGTCCACGCAGATGAGGTGGTTGTGGCTCGGGTGATCGACGTAATTGGGGTCGTAAAACTTGTAGTCCTTGCCGAAGTCCACCTCGCGCAGCAGCCCGCTTTCCACCAGCAGCGGGAGCGTGCGATAGACCGTGGCGCGCGACACGGCGGGGTCGATGCGCCGCGACATCGTGAGCAGCTCCTCGGCGCTGTAGTGCTCGGTGGTGGAAAATGCCGCCTCGATGATGGCATCGCGCTGCCCGGTCTTGCGGAGACCTTGCGTGGACAGAAATTCGTAGATGCGTTCGCGGACCGCCGGCGGCATGGGCGGAGTATAGGGGCGCGGCGGGGCGAGTCAACGTGGCGGGCGGCGGCTCTTCCAGATGCGTGCCGCGGGCACCTGCCGCCGCATTTACCGGGGCGGTGGCTCCATCAGCATCATGGTCACCGCGTCGGGGAGTTCCCCCGCTGCCGCGAGCAGATAGGCCGCCTTCTGGATGAACCAGCGCGGCGCGCCGGGCTGCCGCGCCACACCGAGGATCACCTCGCCCGCACGGGTGGCGTCGCCACCGCGATCCAGCGCGTGGGCGTAGGCGCGGGCTTTCATCGGGTCGCCGGGCGCGACACGCGATTGGCGCTCGAGTTCGCTCAGCCGGGGGCGGGGCGGCACGGCGGGAAAGGCGGGTTCCGGGAGATGCTTTGCGAGCAAACTCCAGGCGCGCGCATCGCTCCCGGCGGCGTGCAGCATGGCAGCCCAGCGTATAAAATCGCGGGATTCAGCCGCGGCATACCGCTCCATCCAGAGATCGATCTGCTCCGGCGTCGCCCAGCGGGTGGCCACGGCGTAAAAGCTGTCCGCTTCGCCCTTCCCCGCCAGGCCCGGAACTGCACGCTCCCGCCACCACTGCTCAAAGGATGCCCGCCCTTCATCTCCCCCCGGCTGCGCGCGCGCCAGCACCAGCAGCAGCTCGGGATTACTCTCCGCGTAGGTCGCCCACGCCGCCGCGGCACCGGGCAGATCGGCCGTCCCGGTAAGCGCATTCTTAAAGAGCTCTTCGCGCCGGAATGCCCCCCGCTCGATCGCCATCTGCCAATAGTGCAGCGCCTGCCCGGGCGACGCCTTTTCGCACGCGCGCGCCAGCGCCAGCGGCATCGCCCACGAGCCCGGGGTGAGCCGCGTGGCGACGTGGAAATGCTGCGTCCACTCGGGTGCCAGCGGCCCGTCGCGCACCAGCCGGCGCATGCCTACAACGCGATGGAGCGCCGGATTCAGCGGAAACTGCACGAGCTCTTCCTCCAACTCGGGCAGCGAAGCACCGCCTGCCGCCTCTCGCGCGAGCAGGCGGCTCAGCGAAAGCGGCGACCACGCCGGCCGATCCGAGAAGAGCGGCAGCGCCCAGAAAACCGCGATCGAGGCCGGCACCAGCGCCGCCCGGCGGAGCGCCTGCGGCCAGTGGACGGAAGAAGCGCGGTTGTCCCGGCGCGGCGCACACGCGAGCGCCAGCGCGGCGAGCGCGAAGGCGGCGGTGCCCCAGCGATGCCCCGGCACGTCGATCGCGGAATGCATGATCCAGGCGCCGAACGCCGCAAACGCCGCGACGACCAAGAAAAAGCTCCGCTCCTTCCGAAACATCGCGCGCACGTGCCGGCCCGCGAAGATCGCGAGCGCGCCCGCGCCGAGCAGCACCGGCAGCGCGCCGAGCTCCGCCAGCCATTGCAGCCAACTGCTTTCCGGGTGCAGCACCACGGCATTATCCGCCAGCAGCGTCTGCACCATCGGGAAGAGCGACCCGAAGCTGCCCGCGCCGTGGCCGAGCAGCGGCGCTTCGCGCCAAAGCGTGAGCGTGTCCTTCCAGATGAGCACGCGCATCGCATTCGAGCCCGCGCCGGAATCCGAGGAAAAGCGCGCGAGCACCGGCGCGCCAAATGCCAGCGCGGCGACGGCAAGCGCGAGGCATGCCGCCGCCGAGATCGCGAGCGAGCGGCGGCTGCGCAGCTTTGCCAGCGTGCAGCCGAGAAAGATCAGCGCGCCCGCCGCGAATGCCACCAGCCCGCCGCGCGATTCCGTGCGCAGCAGGGCGGCGAGGACCGGCACGAGCGCGCCCGCGCCGAGCACGCAAGCCTTCCAATGGCGCCGCATCGCCGCGCGCACCACGCACCCGGCACCGACCAGCGCGCCCATCGCGAGAAAACACGCGGTGTGATTGCGATTTGGAAACGGCCCGAAGCCGCGCCAGCCCGGCGTCCAGCGCAGTCCGTAGATCGCCTGCGGATCGAGGCGATGCGTGGCAAAGCTCACGATCGCCACCGCCACCGCCGAGCCGAAAAGACTCCACGCCAGCCCCGCGCGATTCGCGCGGTTCGCCGCCAGCGTCCGCACCCACAGAAACCAGATGCCCGCCACGACTCCTGCGAGCAGCGCATCCACGGCGCGGCCGGGCTCCGGGTGGTGCATCCAGGAAAAGCGCACGCCGAAATCCTGCGCGAGCGTCGTCCGCCACGCCGTCGCGCCGAAGAGCGACGCGGGCGCGAACTCCTTTCCGATCAGGATGACCAAGCCGGCGAGCACGAGCGCATTGCTCCAGCGCCCGAGCCGGGCGGCGGCGGGCGGACGCAGCGCGAGGCCGATCGCGAGGACGGCGAGCAGCACGATTTGCACGAGCCGATCGACCGCGCCAAATGCCAGCGGAGCCGCGACGATGAGCAGCGCAAAAACCGTGAGCGCGGCGTGCTCCGGCTGTTCGCGCGCAGAGCTGGGAGCTGCGGGCGGTTCCGGCCAGGCGCGGCGTCCGCCTACTCCTCCCATTTGTCGTGCGCCTTGATGTAGGCCGAGCGGAAGCACTCCGCGATGCGCTGCCAGCGGCGCCGCAGTTCCTGATGCTCCTCGGCCGCCGGGATGTGCAGCGTGCGGGGCGGGCTGCCGTTATGTTTCAAATGCACCGGGACGCTGTGCCGCCCTTCTGCGGGCTGCACGAATCCGACGCGATGCAGCGTGCGATCGAACAGCGTCCAGAACTCCTCCGCGCTTTCGCAGCGCTCCACTTCCAGTTCCAGCACCTGCGCCTGCAGCAGCGCGTAACGCACCTGCCGGCGCTCGCCCATGAGCGTGTCCACCTTCCGCCGCACGTCGTCCCAATCGCGCAAAAAGTGGAAATACCGCAGCGCCCCGACGGCGAGCAGAAAGAGCGCGCCGAGCCCGATCGGCAGCGTGCGCCCCTGGCTCCAGACGATGCTGAGCCCAAGCAGACTCAGCACCACGCAAAGGCCATACACACCGACCAGGATGCGCCTTTTGGAAAAGCCAAACCGCTCCAGCTTGTGGTGAAAATGGTCGTCGTCCGCGTGGAAAAGCGGGAACCCGCGCCACGCCCGGCGGGCGATGGCAAAGCTGGTGTCGAGGATCGGCACGCCGAGCGCGATCACCGTGACGGCGAGCACCGCGGCAACCGAGCCTTTGTTCGACGAGGTGAGCGAAAGCGACGCGATGCAGAAGCCGATGAGATACGCGCCGCCATCGCCGAGGAAGATCTTCGCGGGCGGAAAGTTGAACACCAGAAAGCCGAGCAGCGCGCCTGCCATGGAAAAGGCATACCACGCCACGGCGAGCTGCTCGCTGTGCAGGCCCACGATGCCGAGCGTGACGGCGAGGAAGATGCCGAGGCCGCCCGCGAGCCCGTCGAAGCCGTCGATGAGATTGATGAGATTCGGCACCGCGATCAGCCAGAAAACGGTGGCCGGCAGATTCCACGCTCCGAGTTCCACGCTCCAGCCGCCGCCGGGATAGCTCACGCGATCGACGCTGAGCCCGAGGAAATAAACGAGGCAGGCGATGGCGACCTGGCCGAGCAGCTTTTTGCGCGCGCCGAGCGGTTTGAGATCATCGCCCAGGCCGAGGCCATACATCAGCAGCGAGCCGAGCAGCACGGGAAACCAGCTCGAAGCGAGTTGCGGCTGGAGCGCGAGGATGCCAAAAAGGCTGATGGAAAGCGCCAGCATGATCGGCGCGCCGCCGAGCCGCGGCGTCGGCACGGTGTGGGTCTTCCGGGCCTCGCCGGGCTCGTCGAGGCCGATGCCCTTTGAGGCGAGTCGGATCACCAGCGGCGTCGTGAGCAGAGCCACGAGGAAGCTCAGAACAAAGAAGATCAGCGAGTAGATCATGGTCGCGCGGAGCCCGGCTTAAAGCAGCTCCCGTGCGCTGCGTGCGCGGTCGCCGATGAAGTGCGGTGAAGTCCTCCCAAATCTCATGCGGCGGGCGGGGACGCTAGCAGGGAGGGACGGGCGGTAAAGGGTGAAACGCGCGGTGGTAATAGGCATGGGGCGGCAATTGGCGGGAGGCGCCTGCGGCGGGCTGAACGTCGAACGTCTAACGCTGAACGTCGAACGTCCAAAGAATGGCATCTACGGCGTGCCGCCTGTTGAACGTTGAACGTTGAACGTTGAACGTTGAACGTTGAACGTTCAACGTTGGACGTTCAGCCCCGCGCAGCGGTCGCCCCTCATCAACCAAGCCTCCACACCTCGAGACACGATACTTTCCTCAACCCACCCGCCCCCTCGCACTTTCACTCCGCCCCCGCCATCAGAGGTCGCTTTCCCATGAATGACCCGCACTTTCCCTCCGGCCCATGGACCGGCTTTTTCAACTACGAAGCCGGCGGAACGCGGCATCGCACCGACGTTTCGCTGAGCTTCGCCGAAGGACAAATCACCGGAGATGGCGCGGACGGCGTGGGACGGTATGCCATCGCGGGGCGCTTCGATGCGGCGTCGCGCGAGTGCTGGTGGACGAAGCACTACCTCGGCGCGCACGAGGTGGCCTATCACGGCTTCGGCGAAGGGCGCGGCATCTGGGGCACGTGGGAGCTGGAGGGGAAATGGCGTGGTGGCTTTCACCTCTGGCCGCTGGGAGATGAGGTGCAGGAAACGATCGCCGCCCACGCGGA
>CAXSDZ010000107.1:8720-9648 GCA_964235505.1 uncultured Chthoniobacteraceae bacterium | reverse complement strand
GGCGCCGCGGCCGGTGGCCCACGACGACGCTCCCGCCGCCCACGCGGAGCAGACTCTTCCCGCAGCCCCGGCGAAGATGCCGGAATTGCAGCCGACCTCAGGCCTCGCTCGAACCGGACAGCCCGGCTAAAAGCTCCCGCCATTTCTCCAAAGACTGCTCGCGATGCGCCGCGGCATCCAGCACCGCGCCGGGTGCGAGCGCGGTCGGTGAAGCGCGGGTTTGCAGCACCCACGCCGCCACTTCCTCTGCCGCTCCCGGAGCAAAAACGCCGGACCCGGAACGTCCACGCAGCGCCTCCGCGACGGCGCTGTCGGTCGGACCGATGAAGAGGATCGGCCGCGGCAGGGCGAGCAGCAGCCCGAGCTTGCTCGGCCACAGCAAGCCGCGCGCTTCGGGGCGCTGCGTCACCGCGCACGTGCCGCACCGCAGCAGCTCAGCGGGAAGCGCAGCTTCATCCGCGTAGCCGCGCCAGTCGCAGCGCTGGAGTCCGAGCTCCCGCGCCCGTCGTTGCGCGGCGGCCCACTGCGGCCCGCCGCCCTGGAAGCGCAGCCGCACGCCGCTGTCGCGCTGCTCGATGATCGCCTGCGCGGCGAGCAGCGTTTCCCATTCGTGCGCGCGGCCGAGATTGCCGGAGTAGATCCACGTCCACGGCTCGGCCGGTGCGCCTGCATCCGCTCGCAGAGCGCCGCGCAAAGTCTCCCCGACCGGCGCGAAAACCCACGGCCGGATCACCACGGTATCCGCTCCATATCCACGCAGCCGCGCGGCCATGTCGCCATCGAGCGCCACCACGAGATCCGCCCGCCGGTAGCACCAGCCCATCCACTGCGCGAGCACCCCGGCAAGCCGCGTTTTTACACGCGCCGCCTGATTGCTACCGACGCCGTTTTTTCGATGGACGGCGACCTGTGCGACCTGCCGGCGCTC
>CAXSDZ010000107.1:6772-8710 GCA_964235505.1 uncultured Chthoniobacteraceae bacterium | reverse complement strand
GTCCCCCGCCCCGCAGCTCGCCGAGCGCGACCGCCAGCTCGGGATACAGGTCCATCGCCCAATGCACGGACTTCGCGCCGTGCCGCATCGCCACGAGCGTCGCCACCGCGAGCAGCAGCGGCGGCGAGGAAGCCGAAAGCACCACGTCCGGGCGCGGACTTTGCAGCGCATCGATTGCCATGCGCGCGAGCGCCGCCGCTTCGCGCCGCATCCGCCCGCCTTTCCCCTGCCCCGCGCGATACTGCTGTCTTGCGCTGATGAATTCGACGTGGTGTCCATCCGCCTGCAATCGCTCCGCAAGTTCATGGAGCAGGACGCCGGTCGGCGCGGGATCCGGGGGGAAGTATTGGTTCAGGAAGAGGAAACGCATGGGGTGGAAATGACGAATGACGAACGACGAACGACGAATGTGAGCGCCGAAGGCGCGGCCTCATTCCAGCCAGGGGCATCGCCCCGGGTGAGGGAGCTGATGAGCATCAGCCCTGAAAGGGCGGTTCATCTTGACGCGGCGAGATGAGTCGCGCCTTCAGCGCTGGCGCGTTCTTGTGTCCAATCCGGGGCGATGCCCCGGGCTGGAATGAGGCCGCGCCTTCGGCGCTCGGATCACGCATACATCCCGCATCCTGCATTCGTCATTCGTCATTCGTCATTCGTCACATCGTCACATCGTCACATCGTCACATCGTCACATCGTCATTCCCGCCTCACCGCCGGATTCCCCCTCACCACGGCACCCGGCGGCACACTTGCCAGCACCACGCTTCCCGCCGCCACCATGCTTCCCGGCCCCACCTCCACCCCGGGCGCGATGAAGGCCTGCGCCGCGATCCACGAGCCCGTGCGGATCGTGATCGGCTTTGTCACCAGATCGAAGTTCTCCGTATGAAAGCGGTGCGAACCGGTGCAAAGAAACGCGCGCTGCGAGATGCACACGTGTGACTCGACGGTGACTGGCGCGAGGCTCAAAATCATGACCTCTTCGCCCAGCCACACGTGCGAGCCGATGCGCAGGCGCCAAGGAAAAGAGACGTTCACCTTCCCGCGGATGGTCACGTCGTCCCCCACTTCCGCCCCAAAAGCACGCAGCAGCGCCACGCGCAGCGCGGACGGCCACGGCCACACGGTCTCGAAGAACACCGCCCGCGCCACCAGCCACAGCACTTCCTTCCCACGCGACGCGCCGCGGTCGAAGCCGCCGGTGGTGTAGCCTTTTAGCTGCATGGGCGAAGGGCGGATGGACGAGGCGCGATGGCGCGCAGGCTGCTAGTGCCGGGGCGCGATGAACACATTTGTTTCCGGGCGGATCGATCGAAAGGCGGCGCGCTTCGCATGAGCCGCGAGCATCCCCGCGGAGCCGCCCGGCACGCAACCCAGCATTCAGGAGAAAGCAGCTCGGAACTTGGCTGACGCAAGCAATCGGGCAGCATTCAGGGACCAGAACCCGCGCAGCACAAAGCACTGATCGCACAGAAACATGCGTCTCCCTGCGCGACTGCTCTTTCCTGACTTCCGGGTTTCCAGATGAGGACACCACCCGCGCCTGAACTCCGTTGCTTCTGCGCCGGTGCCCGCCACAACCTTTCGTTCCGAAACATTTCCAAAACCAGACCGCTGATTTGATGCCTCTGCTTTCCCCTTTTGCAATGCGCCGCGCAACGCGTCCTCCAGCCGCTGAAATCGCCGTGGCCCATCGTGTGCCGGCCATCAGTCTGCGCTCGCGGAATGTGGCGCAAGGCAACGGCTCGAACCGCCGATGACCCCGTCCGAAACTTTTCCGCTTTCGCCGCTCCAGCACGGGATGCTGCTCGCCGCGCTGGCCGATCCGCGCGGGGGCACCGATGTGGAGCAACTGGTCGGCACGCTGCGCGAAGCGCTCGCGCCGGACCTGCTCCGCGCGGCGTGGGAGCGCGTCGCCGAGCGGCACGCGGTCCTGCGCAC
>CAXSDZ010000107.1:0-6762 GCA_964235505.1 uncultured Chthoniobacteraceae bacterium | reverse complement strand
CCATTGGTGGTGTTCGACGATCAGGTTCTTCAGCGCCACCTCGTCGGCCTGGCCGATGCGTCCGAGCGGCACGCGGTCCTGCGCACTGCTTTCCGCTGGGAAGGCGAGCCGGCGCAAGTCGTGGCGCCCCGCGCGCCGCTTTCCTTTTCGCACGAAGACTGGCGCGCGCTCGACCCGGAAACACAAGACGAGCGGCTCGGCGCTTTTCTCCGCGCCGACCGCCGGCGCGGCTTCGCCATGGACCAGCCGCCGCTCCAGCGCGTGACGCTCTTCCGCTGCGGCGAGGACGAATGGCGGATGGTCTGGAGCTTCCACCACGCGCTGCTCGATGGGCGCTCGTTTGCGATCGTGCTGCGGGAAGTCTTTGCAATTTACGAAGCACTGCGCCGCGGCGAAGAGCCTGCGCTCCCAGCTCCGCCACGGCCTTTTCGCGAACACGTGGAGTGGCTCGCAGGGCAGGATTTTACAGCGTCCGAGAGCTTTTGGCGCGAAGGTCTGGCCGGTTTTTCCGCGCCGACTCCACTCGTCGTCGAGCGCCTGCCCGGCGCAAATCTGGCGGAGCCGGACGGCGCGCCGGGCGAGGCGGAGCTTTCGCTTTCCACCGAATCGACCGCCTCCTTGCGCACGTTTGCCGCCGGGCAGGGCGTCACCCTCAACACGCTCGTGCAAGGCGCGTGGGCGCTGCGGCTGGCGCGCTACTCGGGCGAGGAGGATGTCGTCTTCGGCGCGACGCGCGCCTGCCGCCGCTCTTCCGTGCCCGGCGCGGAGGCGATGGTCGGGCTGCTCATCAATACCGTGCCCATGCGCGTCCGCGCCGCGGCCGGCGCACCGCTCGGCGAGTGGCTGCGCGGCCTGCGCGCGCAGTGGATCGCGATGCGGGCGCACGAGCACACGCCCCTCGCGCTGGTGCAGGGCTGGAGCAGCGTGCCCGGCGGGTGCGCACTTTTCGAGTCGCTCGTGGTGTTTGAAGATCGCGAGCTGAACGAAACGCCAGGCGCAGAAAGCGGCGCGTGGAAAGGGCGGAGTTTCACCCTGCACGAGAAAACCGGCTACGCGCTCACCCTCGCGGCGTATGGCGGTGCGGTGCTGCGCTTGAAGCTCGGCTACGACGCGGCGCGCTTCGACCTCGCGACGATCCGGCGCATGCTCGGGCACCTCCAGACGCTGCTCACCGCGATGCCCGCCGGCGATCCCGCGCGGCCCATCGGCGAGCTGCCGCTCGTCTCGGCGGAAGAACGCCGGCAGCTTCTCGCCGCGGCACTTTCCACGGAGCCCGCACCGGCCGCGCCAGAGCGGACGCTGCACGCCCTTTTCGCCGCCCAGGCGGCTCGCACGCCCGATGCCATCGCGGTCTCCGGCGCGGATGGCGAGGCGCTCACCTACCGCGAGCTCGACCGCCGGGCGTCGCTGCTCGCCGCGCATCTGCGCGCGCTCGGCGTCGGACCGGAAGTGCTCGCCGGCCTGCGCATGGAGCGCACGCCCGCGCTCGTCGTCGCGCTGCTCGCCATCTTGAAAAGCGGCGGCGCTTATCTCCCGATCGACCTCGCGTATCCGCCCGAGCGCGCCGCCTTCATGCTGGCGGATGCCGCCGCACCCGTGCTTGTGACCGAGCGCCCGCTCGCCGCTGCGTTGCCGGCAGGAAGTGCGCGCGTGGTCTGCGTGGATGAGTTCTCTTTCACCGGCGAGCCCGCGCCTTTTCCCGACCCCGCCACGCCCGACTCGCTGGTCTACGCGATCTACACCTCCGGCTCCACCGGCCAGCCAAAAGGCTGCCTCGTCACCCATCGCAACGTCGTCCGCCTTTTCTCATCCACCGCGCCGTGGTTCTGCTTCGGTCCGCATGATGCCTGGACGCTCTTCCATTCCGTCGCTTTCGACTTTTCCGTGTGGGAAATTTGGGGCGCGCTGCTGCATGGCGGGCGGCTCGTGGTGGTGCCGCCCGCGGTCAGCCGCTCGCCCACGGATTTCCACGCGCTGCTCGCCCGCGAAGGCGTTTCCGTGCTCAACCAAACGCCCTCGGCTTTCCGCCAGCTCATCGCGGCTGAAAACTCTCAACTCTCAACTCTCAACTCTCAACTTTCCCTTCGGCTCGTCATCTTCGGAGGTGAAGCGCTGGACCCCGCGATGCTCCGGCCCTGGTGGGAGCGCCATGGCGACCAGCACCCACAGTTGGTGAACATGTATGGCATCACCGAGACCACCGTCCACGTGACCTATCGCCCGCTCCGCGCGGCCGAGCTCGGCGGCGGCAGCGTCATCGGCGAGCCGATCCCAGACTTGCAGCTTTACGTGCTCGACTCCGCTTTGCGTCCCGTGCCGATCGGCGTGCCGGGCGAGCTTTTTGTCGGCGGCGCGGGGCTCGCGCGCGGCTATCTCGGCCGGCCGGAGCTGACGGCGGAGCGCTTCCTCTCGCACCCGTTTTCCACCGAGCCCGCCACCCGTCTTTACCGCACCGGCGACCTCGCGCGGCGGCTGCCGGATGAGGATTTGGAATACCTCGGGCGCATCGACCAGCAGGTGAAAATCCGTGGCTTCCGCATCGAGCTGGGTGAAATCGAAGCGGTCCTCGCGAACCACGCCGCGGTGCGCGAAGCAGCCGTCAGCGCGCGCACCGACGACGGCGACACGCGCCTCGCGGCCTACTTCGTGGCGGACGCTCCGATCGGAATCGCCGACCTCCGCGCGCATCTGAAAAGCCGCCTGCCCGACTACATGATCCCCGCCGCATTCATCCCGCTGGAGCGCCTCCCGCTCACGCCGCACGGCAAGCTCGACCGCCGCGCGTTGCCCGCCCCGAACGCATTTCCAGACGAACCCGCCGCCCCGCCGCGCACCGCACTGGAGCAGGCCATCGCCGCCGTGTGGAGCGAGCTCCTGCGCATCCCAGCGGTCGGGCTGGACGACAATTTTTTCGACCTCGGCGGCCACTCGCTGCTGCTGCTCCAGCTCCACTCGCGCCTCCACCCGCTGGGCGGCGACCTCGCGCTGACCGAGCTTTTTCAATACCCCACCGTCCGTGCTCTCGCCGCGCGCCTAGCCCAAAACGCAGCGCCAGACCACGACGCCGCCCGCGCCATTCGCGACCGCGCAGGACGCCAGCGTGCAGCCTTGCAGGCTCAGGCACGGCATCGGCTATCATCCGCGCCGTGACTTCACCCGACATTCCCAGCGGCGCGATTGCCATCGTCGGCATGAGCGGGCGCTTTCCGGGCGCCAGCGATCTTGCCGCGTTCTGGCAAAACCTGCGCGCCGGGGTGGAATCGATCACGTTTTTCACCGACGAAGAGCTGCTCGCCGCCGGCGTGGATGCCGAAACGCTGCGCCGCCCGGAATACGTGCGCGCCCGCTCCTTGCTGGAAGGCGCGGCGCTTTTCGACGCCGAGTTCTTCGGCTACACGCCGCGCGAAGCTGCGCACATGGACCCGCAGCACCGGCTTTTCCTCGAGTGCGCGTCCGAAGCGCTGGAGCGCGCCGGCTGCGATTCCGAGCGCTACCCCGGCGCGATCGGCGTCTATGCCGGGCTCTACATGAACACGTATCTGCTGGCGAACGTGGTCACCGACCGCGCCTTCATCCGCAGCCTGCTGAGCTTCAAACACCCCGGCGCATTCCAGACTTTCCTCGGCAACGACAAGGATTACCTCACCTCCCGCGTCGCCTATAAACTCAACCTCCGCGGCCCCGGCGTGACGGTTCAGACTGCCTGCTCCACCTCGCTCGTCGCCGTCGCGCAGGCGTGCCAGAGCCTGCTCGCTTTTGGCTGCGACATGGCGCTCGCAGGTGGCGTCACGGTTTCTTTCCCGGAGAAAAAGGGCTACCTCCACGAAGAAGGCGGGATGCTTTCGCCGGACGGGCATTGCCGCGCTTTCGATGCGCGGGCCGAGGGCACCGTCTTTGGGAATGGGCTCGGCATCGTCGTCCTCAAGCGGCTCGAAGACGCGCTCGCGGAAGGCGACGCCATCCACGCGATCATCCGCGCCGCCGCGCTGAATAACGACGGCGCAGTGAAGGTGAGCTACGCCGCGCCGAGCATCGACGGGCAGGCCGAAGTGATCGCGCTCGCGCACGCGGTCGCCGGTGTGAGCGCCGACACGATCGACTACGTGGAAGCCCACGGCACCGGCACGCCGCTCGGCGACCCGATCGAAATCGCCGCGCTGACCAAAGCCTTTCGCCAGACCACGGACGCCGTCGGCTTCTGCAAACTCGGCGCGCTGAAGACGAACATCGGCCACCTCGATGTGGCGGCGGGCGTGGCGGGTTTGATCAAAACGGCGCTCGCGCTGGAGCACCGCGAGATCCCGCCGACGCTCCATTTTACCGAGGGGAATCCGAAGATCGCCTTTGCGGAAAGCCCATTCCGAGTCGTCACGGAGCTGACGCCGTGGGAGCGCCGCGGGCACCCGCGCCGGGGGGGCGTTTCGAGCTTCGGAGTGGGCGGGACCAATGCGCACGTGGTGCTGGAAGAAGCGCCCGAGCGCGCGCCATCGCCTGTGTCCATGCGCCCCGCGCTGCTGCTGCTTTCCGCAAAAACGCCCGCTGCGCTGGAGCGGATGAGTGCCAGACTCGGCGCACATCTGCGCTCCGAGCCGGACGCGAATCTCGCAGACGTTGCGTGGACTTTGCAAACTGGCCGCCGCGTGTTTGCGCACCGCCGCTTCGTGGTCGGAGACTCAGCCCGCGATCTGGCGACCGCGCTTGAGGGCAGCGAAAAGGCGACCGTGCAGGAGCGCCGCGACGTGCCGGTGATCTTCATGTTTCCCGGCCAGGGCGCGCAGGCGCTGCGGATGGGCGAAGGGCTTTACCGCACCGAGCCGGTCTATCGCGCGGTGCTGGACGAATGCGCCGCGCTGCTCGCGCCGCACCTTGGCTGCGATCTGCGCGAAGTGCTTTTCCCAGCGTCGAATGATGCCGAAGCGGAGGCGCGGCTGCGCGAAACGCGCTTCACCCAGCCCGCGCTTTTCGCGACGGAATACGCCCTCGCGCTCCTCTGGTTTTCGTGGGGCATCCGGCCCGCGGCGATGATCGGGCACAGCGTCGGCGAATACGTCGCGGCATGTCTGGCAGGCGTTTTCTCGCTCCCGGATGCGCTCGCGCTGGTCGCGAATCGCGCGCGCCTCGTGCAGGAGCAACCCGGCGGTGCTATGCTTGCCGTCCGCCTGCCGGAAGCCGACCTCGCGCCACGCCTCAGCGGCTCGCTCGCAATCGCTGCGGTGAATGCGCCAAGCCTCTGCGTCGCCGCTGGACCGGATGAAGAAATTGCCGCGCTGGAGAGCCGGCTCACTGCCGACGGCGTCGCGTGCAAGCGTCTCGCCACCTCGCACGCGTTTCACTCGCCGATGATGCAAGGCGCGGTCGAGCCATTCGTCGGACTCGCACGCGGCGTGTCGATGCAGGCGCCCGCAATCCCGCTTGTTTCCTGCCTCACAGGCGCATGGCTCACTGAGGAGCAGGCGGCTTCGCCGGACTATTGGGCGAGCCACCTGCGCGAAACGGTCCGCTTTTCCGACGCCCTCGCAGCGCTCCTCCGCGACCACCAGGATGCGATCCTGCTCGAAGCCGGCCCGGGTCAAACGCTCTTCCAAGCCGCGCGCGCCAGCGTGCCGAAAACCAGCGCCACGACGCTCATCTCGTCACTCCCACCTGGTGCGGACGAGCCGCACGCCATCGCCTCCGCGCTCGGCAGGCTCTGGCTTGCGGGCGCGACGATCGACTGGGGAAAACTCCACGCTGGGCAGGGGCGCCGCCGCGTGCCGTTGCCGACGTATCCGTTCGATCGCCAGCGCCATTGGGTCGAGCCGCCCGCCGATCTGCCCGCTGCGGAAAGCGCCTCGTATTCTGCCAGTGCCGCGCCGCTCCCGCTTTCCGCAGAGCCTGTCGTTTCGATCGAAGCCGATGCCCCGGCCAGCACCGCAGTCGCGTCGCGACGCGAGCGCATCCTCGCGCGGCTTCAGGCGATCCTCTTCGAAATGTCCGGCATCCGCTTGGACGAAACGTGTGCCGACGCGACGTTCGTGGAGCTTGGCTTTGATTCGCTGCTGCTCACGCAGGCGCGGCAGGTCTTCCAAAACGAGTGGGGCGTCAAAGTCACCTTCCGCCAGCTCCTCGAAGAGATCGCCACGCCCGCCGCGCTCGCCGATCACCTCGACGCGCAGATGCCCGCGGACCGGGAAAGTGCGCCCGCCCTTCGCCCTGGAAAAGCCACCAGCACCCCCGGTGAAATCGCACAGCTCCAGGCCCGCCTTGCACAGCTCACCACCGCAGCCGCAGCGCCGCAAAGCGCATCCGCGGCACCCGGTGGCGGCAGAGGTTTTGGCCCATTCCGCCCAGTCGCCAAAGCGCGCGACACCGGTCTGAACGATCGCCAGCAGCGCCTTCTCCGGCTGGTCCGTGTCCAGCGCCGGCGGAGGCGTCGCAACGGCTTGCTCGAGGGCGCGCTCGGTGGTCAGCGGTGAGCCCCGATCGATCTCCAGTTCCAGATCGTTGAGCCGGTTGGGCGTCGAATTGTCGATCAGCACGGCGATCGTGATGATGGACTTGGGCTGCCGGGAATCGGGCAGCCGGGGCGAGAAGTCGAGGATCGTTACCGTCGGCGCGCTCGTCAGCGGCTCAGCGACAGCGCGGGCAGCGGCGGGAACGGCGGTACTGGTGGGTGTCGCCGCAACCGCCGACCCCGTCGAGGCGCCTGTCCGGGCGCCGGCGGCGCGCGCCAGCTCGGTCGTCGCCGGCCCGGCCGCGGGTGCCAGCCGGGACGTCGCCAGC
>CAXSDZ010000106.1:0-15194 GCA_964235505.1 uncultured Chthoniobacteraceae bacterium | reverse complement strand
CAGGTGAGCGGTGATAGCTCAATGCCCGGCGCAATTCCTCGGCTTCCGAACCGGTGAAGTCGGCCATTACCATCGCGATCTGCAGGAGCTGCTCCTGAAAAAGCGGGACGCCGAGCGTGCGCTCCAGCACGGGGCGCAGGCGTTCGTCGAAGTAAGTCGTCGGCTGCTTGCCGGTGCGGCGCGCGAGGTAGGGATGGACGAGATCGCCCTGAATCGGACCGGGCCGGATGATCGCCACTTCCACCGCGACATCGTAGAAGCAGCGCGGCTGCATCCGCGGGAGCGTCGCCTGCTGGGCGCGGCTTTCGATTTGAAAGACGCCGATGGTGTCGGCAGCGCACATGAGGTCGAAGGTGGCCTCGTCGTCCTTCGGAATTTGCGCGAGGTCGATCGGGCGTTCGCGCTCGCGGCACAGCTCCACGGTTTCCTGCAAGACCGCCATCATCCCCAAACCGAGCAGGTCCACTTTCACCAAGCGCAGATCCTCGCAATCCTCCTTGTCCCACTGAGTGACGCTGCGGCCGGGCATGGAGGCGTTTTCCAGCGGGACAATGCTGGAGAGCTTACCCTTGCAGACGATCATCCCGCCGGGGTGCTGGCCGAGATGGCGCGGCAGGCCGTAGATCGCTTTGTAGAGCGACACGAAGGCGGCAGTGCGCGGCTGGTCGAGCAGCAGCCCGGCCTGACGCATCTGGTCGGAGAGGTCGAGCGTGTGCGGGAAGTCGCCGGAAGAGAAAAGGCCAGCGAAGCGCTCGATGGTGTTCTCCGGCAGCGAGAGCACCTTGCCCACTTCACGCGCCGCGGAGCGTCCGCGATAGCTGATGCAATTCGCGACCATCGCGGCGCCGTCGCGTCCGTAGCGGCGATAGACTTCCTGAATGACCCGCTCGCGCCGGTCGCCGCTCGGCAGGTCGAGATCGATGTCGGGCCAGCCTTCGCGGCCTTCGGAAAGAAACCGCTCGAAAAGCAGATTGCAGCCGACGGCATCGACCGCAGTGATTCCGAGGCAATAGCAGACGGCCGAGTTCGCCGCGGAGCCGCGCCCTTGGATCATGATGCCGACCGCTTCGCAAAACTGCACGATGTCCCACACGACGAGGAAGTAACCGGGAAAGCCGAGCTTGTTGATGAGTGCCAGCTCGTGCCGAAGCTGGAGCAGCACCTTCCGCGGGATGCGCGCGCCGTAGCGCCGGCGCGCTCCCTCCAGCGTGATGCGGCGCAGGAAAGCTTCCATCGTCGAGCCGTCCGGCGTGTCGAAGCACGGGAACTCGTAGCCGAGTTTTTCGAGCCGGAATTCCAGCCGTTCGGCGAGACGCTCCGTGTTGCAGATCGCCTCGGGCAAGTCGTGAAACAGCGCCGCCATTTGCGCGGGTGATTTGAGGCAGCGCTGGCTGTTGGGGGAAAGCAGACGGCCCGCGAGGTCGAGCGTGGTGTGGTGGCGCAGGCAGGTGAAAAGGTCGGCCACCTGCCGGCCTGCGGGCGTGGCGTAGAGCACGCCATTCGTCGCGAGAAGCGGCAGCCGGTGCGCCGCCGCCAGCTCGACGAGCCGGCGCACCGCGCGCTTTTCCCCCCGCAGGTGATGGCGCTGCAATTCCACAAAGACATTCCCGCGGCCGAACATGCGAACAAGGTCGCGCAAGACAACCTCGGGATCGGCAGCGCAGCGGAGCGGGCCTTCCGCGCAGCCGGTGAGCGCGACCAGTCCCTCGGCGTGCTCCGCGAGCTCGTCCCAGCCGACGGCAAACTCCCCTTTCACCGAGCGCAGATGGACGCGGGAAAGCAGCGCGCAAAGGTTGCCGTAGCCGCGCTCGTTTTCCACGAGCACGGGCAGCACGGAGCCGTCCGCCAGCGTCAGCTCGCAGCCGATGATGGGCCGGACGCCGCACTCGCGTGCGCCCATTGCGAAGCGCGGCGCGCCGTAGAGGCCGTTGCGATCGGCGATGGCGAGCGCCGGCATTTCCCACTGCGAGGCGACTTCGAGCAGATGCTCGGGAAACGACGCGCCGCGCAGAAACGAGTAGGCCGTGCGGGCGTGGAGTTCGATGTAGCCCATGCGCGAAAGCGGCGGCGCGGCTCAGTCGTAGATGCCTTCCAGAAACCACGCCTCGGTCTCCTGATAAATGCGGCAAAGCGCCCCCTCGGCGAGCTGCACATCCCATTCGCTACGGTCCCAGCCTTCGCCGGTCCACCAGTCGCCGGAGGAATAGAAAGGGCCTTCCGCGCCGATCACCGCGCCGCGCAACGGCACGCTCACGAGCGAGACCGGGCGTCGCTCGAAACGCACGCGCGCAGGCAGCGGCGGGCGAAAGCGGCGCAGCGCCATCGTCTGCGCCCAGCCTTCCTCATCGCGTGTGTCTTCGGTGGTAGCGGCGTCGAAATCGATGGCGTGCAGCCGGAAGGCGTCGGGCCGGTGTGTGTCCTCGACTACCGGGGTGCCGACCCGATCGTCGCCGAGCAAAGCCGTGAGACGCGCAAGCGTTTCGTAGAATTGATTCGGGTCGCGCAGCGCGCCCTCGAACAGTGCAAACTGCTGCCGCGCCGGCCGGCAGGGCAGGGCCGAAATCCGCAAGCGCGTGATCGGGTGCTCGGCGCTGAAGCGCTCCAGATGCGTGTGTAGCATGCGGAAAAGCACGTCCACGTTTGCCGTCGGTGCCGGCACCCGGAAAGCGCGCTCGTGATCTTCGCCCGCCGCAAAGCCGATCGTCAGCGTGATCTCCGCGCCGACGAGATACGCGGCCTCCAGCCGTAGCGCGATTTGATCGAGGAAGCGCCGCAGCATGAAAAGAAGCGGCTCCAGTGTTTCCACTTCGCTCTCGAAATCGACCGCTTCTTCGTAAGTCTCCGCCGGCGGGACGCACCGCAATGGGCGGCCGGCATTGCCGGTCGCTCGCGCGAAAAGCGGCAGCACCTCCGCACCCAGCCGCTCCACGAGCCGCTCGCGCCCGAGCGCGACAAACTCTCCGAGCGTCCGCACGCCCCACGCGGCGAGCACGTCGGTCATCGCCGCGGGCGGACGCAGCGCGGCGACAGGCAGCCCTGCCAATTCGTGAGCGCCCCGGATTTCCGCCCACTCTGCCGCACTCTCGGCAGCGAGCAGAGCAAGGTCGGCATCGGGAGCGATGCCGACGCGCGCCGGCAGGCCGAGCAGTGCCATGCGCGTAACAGCACCCGCCGCAAACGAGGCTGCCAGAAATGCGCGCGCGTTCTTAAGTTCCATCGTCGCGACTCCGGGCGCGGTGTCTTCGATGAATGGAGAATGCGCGACCGCGCAATCGAGCAAGGTGGCTTGCGCGGAAGTCTCGGCATCTGGCGAGCGCGTGCGGACTTGTAGCGCGGCGCAGCGCGCGAGCGCCTGGCTGGGCGTCATGCCAGCGACCACGCCGGCGGCTCGCGCCGCGGCGGTGCATTGCTCGATCCGTGCCCGCGGCGTCCGCTCGGCGATCAGCGCCACCGGCGCGTCGCGCAGCTCCGGCGCGTGTCGCAGCGCGGCTTGCAGCGCAAAGTCCGGCACGAAAAGGACAGCGAACATTCAGCCGGCCTCCGCGAGTTGATTTGCATCGAAACGTGCCGCTGAGCGCCGCCGTGCGATTCGCAACTCGGCGTGCTCCAGCCATTCCGCCGGTCCCGCGTCGAGCGTTTCGAGTGAAAGCGGAGTCGCCATTTCCAAACGCACGTCCGCACACGGCACGAGCGGGCGCGGCGTGAGGACGAGCAGCGCGGCGGCAGTCGGCTCGATCGCGCGTTGCAGGCGATACCATGCGGTGCTCGCGATGCGCCGCACCTCCGCGTCGGCGTTCGCTCGCAAGTCGAGGCAGACGAGCGACAGGTTCCCATCGCGCACGAGAAAGTCCGCGCAGCGGAGAGCCTCGTTCGCCGAGCGGCAGCGCATCCACAGGAGGCGCGCAAGCGCGGCTTTGCATGCTTGCTTCGGATTGAAGGTGTCGCCGCCATCGATCAGTGCCGACCAGCGGCCGGCGTGCGCGGCCGCGCTAAGCACAGAGCAAAGGAGTGTGGAAACGCCCGACGACGCGCGATCCGCCATCAATTCGACGATCGCGCCTTTGCCCAAACCGCCGTCCAAGGCGCGATCAAAGCACACGACACCAGTTGCCGTCCGACCGCTCGGCTGCGGGCGTGGAGCGGGAGCGTGACGAGAGATCAATTCTCGCAGTTGGATGATTTTGGCGTTCATTCGGGCATCGGACGAGCTCGGCAGATACGTGTTCGCATGAACATATAATGGAAATCGAGCCAAAATCTCCGGCGCGCCGTGCGGACTAGTGACTTCCCTCAACCAATGAGGACGCAACTACTTGGTGCGAACGCGGGTGGTCGGCGCATGGGCGCTCGTGGTAACAGAGTGGCTGGACGAGTTTGCGAACCCTCGATCGGAGCGAATCCGCCGGGCGCCTACCGCGGGTCCGCCGCGACCCGAACCCCTCACCGCGCCAAATTCCGTGAATGCTTTTTCGCGCGATAATCTGAAAGCGCGGCTGGCGGGATTAGCTGCCCGCGGAATCTACATCGGAACGTCATCGTGGAAGTATCCCGGCTGGTGCGGTCTCGTCTTCGATGAGCAGCGCTACCTAACACACCACAAATTCTCGGAGGCTAAATTCAACCGGGAATGCCTGTCGGAGTATGCGGAGACGTTTTCCACCGTCTGCGTCGATGCCGGCTACTACACTTTCCCCACCGAGAAGTATTTGAGCGGCTTGTGCAGCCAAGTGCCCGAGGGGTTTAAGTTTGCCTTCAAGGTCACGGACGAAATCACGATCCGAAAGTTCCCCTATTTGCCGCGCTTCGGAGCGCGCGTCGGCCTGCCAAATCCGAACTTCCTCAACGCGGAGATGTTCGCCCGGCTCTCCCTCAAACCGTGCGAACCCTTCCGGGAACAAATCGGTCCACTCATCTTCGAGTTCTCAACCTTCCATCGCGCCGACTTCGCGAATGGGAGGGAGTTCGTCGCCGCACTCGATCAGTTTCTCGGCGCCATCCCTCGCGACCGGGAATACGGCGTGGAGATCCGAAATCACAAATGGCTGCAACCCGAGTATTTCGCGATGCTCCGGTCGCACGGCGTCGCCCACGTCTTCAACTCATGGACCCGCATGCCACCGATCGCTGAACAGATAGCATTAGCCGGGAGCCTGGATACTGCCGACTTCAGCGTCTCCCGCTTCCTGTTGAAACCGGGACGCACCTACGAGGAGGCCAAGCGAACCTTCCAGCCCTATGCGGAGATCAAGGAGCCAAACGCCGACGCGAGGGAGGCGGGGCGCCAAATCGTTCGCCGAATGCTAATCAAGAAAGGCAAGACCTACCTCTACGTGAACAACCGTCTGGAAGGCTGCTCTCCGGTGACTATCGACGGGATCGTTTCGGCCATCGACTCGCAGGAGTGACCATTCACGATGCTGCCCTTGCACTCGATGCCAAGCCAATCAGCGCGTCCACTTGCTATATGTGCGATGAACCTGCGACCAGCCGCGAACACGTTCCGCCCAAGTGCATCTTTCCAAGCGACGCCCACTTACGGAAGAACCTTATCAAGGTTCCAAGCTGCGACCTCCATAACCTACGGAAGAGCAAAGACGACGAGCTACTGCGACACGTTCTCGCGTGCGCGCCCGCAAACAATGACTTAGCCCTGCGCGTCATCGAGGGTGGCGTCATGCCTTCTTGGGATCGACGTCCACACATTCTTGAAACCTTCGTTCCTAATCTCACTCCGCTGACATTCGGAAACTATGAAACGGCATCCTTCACCATCGACATCCGTCGGTTTGAGTCGTCCATTCAAGCCATAGTTCGTGGTCTATTCTTCGCAGATACGGGCAAGAAGCTTTTACAAGAGCTCACGGTCGCGTGGGGTGCGTTGCTAACGAAGGATTACTCCAACGCACCTTTCTTTGAGATTATCAGGCGAGGCGAGCAAACCTTTCCACCGATGCAGCGCGGCTCCAACCCAAAGGTATTTCGATATGACTTTCACGAGTCCAAAGAGCGAAGCAGCGGCCTGTGTCGATTGCGCTTCTATGAAGGCCACCCGATTTACGTCACATGGCAGATGGCTTAGAACGACGCAGCATACGAAAACGCACAACTGTCACGACTCCTGAATTCTGCGCGCGGTGATGAGTCTGGCTTGTGCATCTTTCTCGCTCGACTCCGCGAAACGTCCGCCACGGTCGCGTAGTTGAGAACGTATCATTTTGACACCTCGCCTCATGACTTCCTCCGCGCCGAAAGCCCATTTACTCGACAACTGGACTCTTCAAAGCGCCGGCGAGTTTTTGCATAGCGGACTCGATGGCGATTTCACGCACGAACTCGCGTTCTCGCCTGATAGGACGGCCTTTCACTATGTCGAAAAGCCTGCGGACGTAATGCGAATGGAAGCGCTGTGCCAGGTCCTTCACCACACCGTCTTCGCGGAATCCCTGTGCGTCGATGCAGACTTCGCCGAGTCATGGGCGGAGTTCAGCACAATCCGCACACTTCAGGACAGTCAGCTTCTCGTTTCCAAACCATTCAAAACCGTCGCCGCGGATTGGCGTGAGCGACGCGAAGTGATCGTCGAAGAGTTTTGTTCGTGCCCTGGGATACGGAGGCGACACGAGGAAAATATCCGTCGCCTTCATGCCGGTGAGGAGCCGGCGGATCAACTTTTGTCGCAGCTCATTTGGGGCGGAGCCGGCATGTTGGCGCGTGCGGATCATTTCGAGCTTGTCTATGTTCCTCACCCAACGCGCGAGAGTCTGCTTATCAATTCGCGTTTCCTCCGTGGTCCAACTCAGGCTGACGCGAAGGTGCAAGGCTTCGTCCAGAGTCAACGTCTGAAGCTCCATCAGCATTTGGACGGAGGCGGGTTCTTCGCACGTTTTCAACTGCCGCCGGTCGTTATTCAGATTATCGACGAAGCGGGTTGCCTCGAAGATCTACCGCGCATCGCCATACAGCTACGCGCGGAGTATGCGGCGCTTCGAAGCTGGCTCGCTGAATTTCAGGCTGCGCTCGACGCGGAGAACATTGCTGAGCTGCTGTCGAAAAGACGACTTCTGGAGAGCGTCGCGCGGGATCTTGATTCGGCAGTTTCGCTTACGCCTGCGGGCGATTCGACCGTTCAGTTCGGCCTCAGCTGGCTGAAGATGACAACGAAAGTCGGCTCACCGATGAACGTCATGCGGAACCGCTTCGGAGTGCGGGCGCAACTTAACCGCCTCACTCTGGCTCCGCCCGGCAGGGCGACTTTCAAGAAGCTGCTGCGGCTCTTGGGTGAGCAGCACTCGCAGCGGGGCATGATCTTTGAGCGCAACTTCCTGGGCCGCGTCTCCCCTGCGCCCGGTTGATTCCTGCACGCGTGACGGATGTCCTGCCCTGCCTGCTCGCACTCGCCATTGAGGCGTGCTGAGTGCAGAATTCCGGGAGTTTGACGAACCCTGCTCAACTCGCCGCACAAATCCGATTTCATCTCGGGCAGCTCTCCGCGCACAACGGACACCACGAGTTCGAGAAACTTTGCTTCTGGCTGACCAAGGAGCGCCTTTGCCGCGATGTTTTGCCGGCGACGGGACCCGTGTCTTCGGGCGGCGATCAGGGACGCGACTTCGAGACTTTCCGCACCTTCCTTTCCACGATCGTCGAGCGAGAGGAGTATTTTGCAGGGATTGATGGCTCCGCTTCGATCGCATTCGCTTGTTCGCTCGACAAGGAGTTTGCCCAAAAGATCAGAAGCGACGTGGGGAAGATTCTGGGCGGCGGCTCGCGCGTAGGCACTGTGGTGTTCTTCGCCGGTTGCGACATTCCGGTCGCGAAGCGCCACGAGCTGGAGGCTTGGGCCGAAAACCATCATTCGGTGAAGTTGCACATTCACGATGCGCAGGCCCTCGCGGTGTTGCTGGGCGAGAAGGAGCTGTGGTGGATCGCGCAGGAATATCTCAAGATCCCGGAAGCCGTGTTCCCGCGACAAGTGTCGCCGGAGCGTCCGCCCGAGTCTGCCACCGCCAGCACCGCAGTTGCCTCGGAGCTGACGATGGCTTTGCTCAACGAACAGATGGCCGCGCTCAGTGCGGTCGTCGGAAAGACGCGGCTCGCCCAGATCGACGACATCCGCGAAAGCCTTCGCTCGGGACGCGCGGAGGATGCCCTGAGGCGCATACGCGATCTGAAACAGGATGCAGACTGGAAAATCCTGCCCAAGGAAGTGAAGGCGAAGGTGTGCCATCTGGAGGCGAATCTCCTCATGGCGACGGACGGCTCGCTCGACGAAGCGGCTGCCTTGGTCAATGAAGGGTCACTCCTCGATCCTGCACTTCACCCGCAGTTTCTGCACGGGCGCATCGCCTTCTACCGGGACGGAGTGAAGGCAGCACTGGCCGTAGTCGAGACCCCCGCAACTCTGGACGCATGGAACCTCCGGGTGAGCTTACTCATCGAGGACGATCAGCTCGATGCGGCCGAAGCCCAATTTGCAAACCCGCCCGCGAACTTCAGCCCCGATCACGAAACTGCGCGGCTGCGCACGATGGCAGCACTCCTTCGCGGCGATCTGGATGAAGCGCGGAAGCACATTGCGCCGGCGTTGGCTGCGCACCCGACTTGGTTTTCACTGCGGTATGCGGCGGCGCTCGTGGATTACTTCTCCATCTTCGCGCCGGGCTTGGTGCATCAGGTCCCGAAAAGCTGGCCGGCGCCGACGGACCCAGCATTTCTGCGACGTGATGAGGCGAGCATCGTGTGGCTCGCTGCGGCTGAAACCACATTTCGAGAACTCGCCGCGCAGGCGCAGCTCGGGCTACCGCTGCGCCGGTTACTGGAAGGATGGAGACTTGCCTGCCTTGGGGGTGATCTCACCCGGCGGGACGAAGCGTGCGATTACTGCGCGCAGCTTCTCGCGTCCGAACCCGACCACATGTTCGCGCTGGTATGGGCACAAGCGCGCGGATTTTCAGGCAACCTCTCAGCGTCAATCGATGCCTTGCGCGCCAAGGTGGACGCGGGTGAAGCCGATACTGAAACCTGTTCTTCGTTATTTTCGCTCCTGAACTCTCGCGGCGATGTGGACGCCCTGGCAGAGGTCGTCGCGCGGACAGAGCCTTTATTTTCTGAGAAGCGCGAGGTCTGGCAGTTTTGGGCGGCGGAGGTTCACGTGGCTCGCGGGCAAATCGATGAGGCCTTGGCCAGTGCAGACGCGATCTCGGATGTGGGCACTGCGGAAGTCGTGCGCCGGCTTGCCTTGCGCGCCCGTTGGCAACGCGGCGGCAGCCCCGAACCGCTACTCACACATCTCAAAAAACAGTTCGCCGCCTGCCACACAGCGGATTTCCTCTACGAGCTTTGCGAGCTGCACAGTCATCTGAGCAACTGGAAGGCAGTCGCCGAGCACGCCGATGATCTTGTGCGGATGAGCGGCAGCGTCGCCTCCGTGCGACTAGCCGCGGCAGGCGCTTGGAACGCGCACGATCACCGTCTCTGCCTCCGCCTTCTCCGCGAGAATCAGAACCTCTTTCCAGAGAGTCAGCTTCCGCCCGATCTCGAACGGCATGCGGTGCTATGTGAGACGCAGTGCGGCATGTTCGACGCAGCGCTCGCGCACGCTCGGCACCTCGCTTCGCGGCAGAGCGAACTGCAAAACGTCGCGCTGCAATTCAACGTCGAGGTCGCGCGGGGCGACCTGCGGGCAGCAGCACTTACGGCACGCGCATTCAAAGACGACCCGCAGCTTCCGATGGCCGACCTTTTGCGAGCGGCGAAGCTGGTGCGGCATGTTGATGCAGCCACCGCGCGAGAATTATTGAGCGCAGCAGTGGCGCGCGGCGCGCGAGATCCACAATCGGCACTGGATGCCTTGGTGCTGAGTCATGATCTCGGACTTCGACACGTCGTTCCGCAGCTCGAAACCTTCCTCCATCAAAGGCTCGAATCTGGCGAGCTGCGATTGCTCAACGGGGACGAGGTTCGGGAGCAGGCGGTTAGGCACATGGCTTCTGTGGAGGAAGCCATTCAGGAACATGCCCGCGGCGAGGTGACGGTTCACGTGCTCGGCAATCATTTGCCACGACCGATGGCGGAGATCTTCCATCGCAGCGCTGCGGAAAACCGTTCTCATCCCGACCCCCTCCAGCAAGAGCCGGTCTTCGCATGGCACGGAGGTCGCGAGTCTCAACAGCGGTTCTTCGCGGGTGCGCGTTTGCACCTCGACCTTACCGCGCTGTTGGCCGCGGCGGATCTCGATATTCTCGGTCTGATTGAGGCCCACCTCGCTCCCCTTTACCTCGCGCCTGCCATCCCACACTGCCTTCTCCAGCAGCTTGAGAAAACGCAGAATGCGGGTGCCACTCGTGCCAGTTCGATTCAAGCGGTGCTGCGGCTTCACGACGCGCGGACGATTGCCAACAACACCGACGAAGCGATCGCCGTGCGATCCTTCGAGGAAATCCACTACGCGCTGGGGCGGCTCGGCATGCTCACCGAAGGCGAGATGGTAGCGCCTGTTTCGGCCGGAGTGGACGAGGAAATCTCCCGCGGATCCGTCGCAACACTCGCTCCGGGCGTAGCCGAACTGCTCGCCGCGGACGGCCTGCTCGATCGAGCGGCGACGACCTTCCACCTGCGGCTGCCCACCGGTGAACACGAGGCTATGTCCGCATGGTTGCGCGAGCATGAACGCACGGTTCATTTGCACGATTGGATCAATCATTTGCGCGAGCGGATCAGCCGCAGCGGCGGACCTTATGACTTTTTTGCAGTGCGTTACCGCGATGCCGAGGCACTGCCGGAGGCGATGTCGCCCGATCTCGCCTGCCTGTTTCAAATCTCGTCGATTGAAGAAAAAGACGGGGCGCTGCTCTGGTCCGACGACCGCTTTCTAAACGGCTTTTCACGTTGCTCGGGTATCCCGACCGTTACGCTGCTCGACGTGCTCGGTGAGCTGCACGCGCGTGGTGCATTGAGTGAATCTGAGCACTTTGCGAAGCTCCACCTCCTCCGCGCGAGCAATGCTCGCTACGTCCCAGTTGCTCGTGCGGAATTGCTGCACCACCTGCGACGCGCGCACGTCGTAGATGGCGAGATTGTCGAAACGCCCGAATTGACGACGCTTCGCCGATACTACGCGGCCTGCCTTCTCGACCCGCGGTTCCAGCGTCCCGCTCCTTCCAAGCAGCGCCCTCCGATGGGCGAAGTGCAGCTTTTCGCCGACCTCTATCTTGCCACGAGCACCGCGCTCCTCGCGCTTTGGGCCGAGCCGAGCGGCGACTTCGCTGATGCGGAAGCTCGCGCGACATGGCTACTCACGTCGCTCTGGCAGGACGCCATTACACTGGTCGGCACCTTCAGCGATGCTCTCGCGGGCGGACTCGACGATGGCCTGTTCGGCTTGGGCTTGGCGCACCTCGTCATGCAGGGCGTGAGTTTGCCTGGCAGAGACCAATGGCCACGCACGGGCGAGGCGAATCCTCGTCAGCTTTACCTCGCCTGGCTGGAGCGCACCTTTTCTTTCACTGGCCGCGAACGGCGCCGGACCCTGGCTGAAGCTCTTCGGCGGGATTTCGAAGACCGCGGCTGGCTGGAAGGCAGCGATGAACGCATGCGTCTCGCGCAACGGGAGATTCTCGGCACTTTTTTCGATGAACTGCCGCGCTCGATCCGGGATGCGATTCCGTTGAGCCGCGACACCCTGCGTCTCCTTGGATTGGAAAGGTTCACCGCGACGCACATCGATGAACTGCAATTTGAATACCGCGCGTTTTGGCGGAGTGCGGGGCGCGCGTGGAATGGGCGTCCGACGAGAATCCGGCCGCAGAACACAGACGTGTCAGTGAGCATCGCCATCGAAGAGGGTAGAGGCGATATTTCATCGCGGCTGGTATTTACCCGACCCGATAAGCCGCGGCGCGGCGTTCATGTTGATCCGATCCTAGTGCTGCTCGATCGCGATCCCCTCGCGCGGAGGCGACTTCTTGAGAAACATCGCGATTGGTTTGACTGCGCGGAAGAGGACTTTCAGCGGCATGCGGCTCGCATTGCATCTCTGCGCAGCACGCACGAGCGCATCCGACAAGCGACGACGGCCCGCGCCGAGTCGCCCGCTTTCGTTTACGGTGAGCTCAAGTCCGAGCTCGGGCGCGGCAATGTCGGCGAGAAGCCATTCTTACCCCCGCCGCTCAAACGGATGCTGGCATACCTGCGCTTACGACTCGATGGCGATCCGAACGACGCGACGGTCGCGATCGGTGAAGCGGCGGCTGTTTTATTGAGAGAATTGGGATTCGAGGAGGCGATCTACCGACTTTCCAGCCTTCCAATCCCGCTGCCCGAGCCGGTCCTGCACGCCTTCGACTCACTTCCATTCGCTGATGCTGAATCGCTCTTGGCTCGTTTGGAGATCAGGCTTCAGCAGCCATTCGCCCGCTTGCTTCTCGCCCGACTTTCGCTCCGTAATGCGCGCCGCGGTGCTCAAGATCCCTCGGATGCTCGTCGTTTGGTGACTGAGATTCTTAATGAATCCTCCGCGCCGCGGTTCGATGCGTTCCTTGCCATCGCACGGTGGGCAGCCCGCAGAATCGCCGAGCGAGACGCATCGACCGGAGCACTATCCGGCGCGGTGCTGGCCGCAGCCTGGCTGCACGCTACCGAAGTTTTCAACGCCATAACGGCCTACGATCCGCACTGGGAGGGGCTTCGCGACAGCTTCAACGATCGCGGCGGTCCTCGCACAGACTTCTTCTTCGCTTTCGATGAACCCTGTCAAACCGATGCGGCGCATCCTCGCAGCCTGGACCGCGTCAGCACCATCATCCATGCGTGCGTCGCGACCGTCCTCGCCGAAGATCCATCGGTTGCCAGCGACTTCGCCATCGACGCTTTCGCCCGCGCTGGATTCTTCGTAGCGGAAGGCGAACGACGCACTCCTCAACTTAGCTTGCGTGAAGAACCGAGCAGTCTCCTCAACGCCATCGGAAGTTTTCTGGGTGCGGACCGTGGAGCTGCTCTCGCTGCCGCGGTTGGAGCGCATGACGCGGCTGCATTTCGTTCCGAAGCTTGGCATGAGCAAATCCGAGAAGCCATTTCCGGTGCGCAGAACCAGCCGGTTGGCACCGGCCACTGGACGCTCCTGAGCCTCTACCTCGCGACCCGTCCCGCTCCGAAGCGGTTTCATCAGTCGCTCGGCGACTTGCTTCGCACCGTCTCGCTGCCTCCGATCACTGAAGGCTCCGCGATTTCGGGGCAGGTGCTGCTGATCTTTTGCGCGCGCCAAGGCCGCGACCTCAGTGGCGAAGTCGCCCTGCACATAAAAGCCGAGTTAACGCGACTGGCCCAAAAGATCGCCACGCAGCCCGCGCTCATTGGATCGGAGGATGCAAAGGAGTGGGCTACGATGCTCGTCGAGGCCGCACGTATTCTCGCATTCAGTGAGGCAAATGAGATCGCCCGCGCCCGCGCCTTCGCAGAAATCACCAATTCAATCCTCCGTGTATGGCCGGCATGCAGCGCTTACCTACGGCGCACCGTCACGTTCCTTAGCTTCCGACTCCCGCCGCGCCAAAGTGCGGAACTCCGTGTGACCCGCTCGCTCGTCCTTGCGCAGGGAGCGTCGGAGTGAACGCGCTCCGCCTGCGCGATAATCCGTGGTAGCCCCCGTGGTAGCCCCGGCGAAAAAATCGTGTGCCGCGCCATGCCGCGCCGTGCCACGTTTTTCCGATTCTCAACTAATCCTCCATCAAGCACTTATGTCATTTCATGCCACCTACTGCCGCCTCATGCCGCCACCTGCCAGATCGTGCCAAAAACGGTGGAATCTCTATGGGGTTCAAGAGGTCGCGAGTTCGAATCTCGCCGGCCCGATGCTCTTGGAACTCTGATGAATGCTTGGTTTGACGGCAAGTGTCGCCACCCTTTGGGCAATACGGGCAATGTTCCATTGCCCGAATACTGCCCATAAAAACGGGTGATCGGAGCTGCTCGGCACCCTCGTAGGCAGTGTTGTTCTCACCCCGCCGCTTGCAAGCAACATCACCGGTAGCGCCACCGCGACCGTTGGCGGTTAGCCGCTCCTGCCGCCGCACGACTGCGCGGTGCTCTCTTTCCCCCGTTCGTCACGCGAGTCATTCACCCACCGCACGCCGCTCAAACCGTGAGATCGCCTGCAGAACCTTCTGCCACGAAAATCGCACCGTGCGATGCCCAAGCCGCAGGTATGGGATTTTACGTTTGCGCATCAGCTCTTCGATCATTCGCACCGACGGCAGATTGAGCCGCCGACGCAGCTCCTCCTTGTCGATAAGATCAGGTTCAGCAGTCCGCCCTGTCTGTGGCGGAGTCGTAAGCCGTAGCGAGTCGCTCATCGGTCGATTGCCCCTTCTAACCGGGTGGAAGCGACGCCCTGCTCCGGACATAGCGCAATCGATGAGCAGGAGCGCTTGAGCGTCGAAAATACCGGCTCGGGGGCTTGTAAGCGCCAACCGATGCGTGACGTGCTCGCAGCACGCGAGGCGCGCCACGCCAGGGCAGATCCTTGACCACCGCCAATTTCAGCATCGGTGTTCACCGTCAGGTGCGGCATCGGCGATGCCATGGCGAAGTCCGCGAAAGTGGATGAGAGCAACATCATGCTGCGCAGCATTGCACTTCCGCCTTCGGCCACTGCGCTCGGGTGAGCGCAAATTCGCAGCTTGGACAGATTCTCTGCGAGGTCCGCACGACGACAGAAGTTTCCTTCGTCATGCCCGCCGCGCCTGGAAAGCGAAGAACACGAGCTTTCCGAACGGAAAGCCATAGCCCCTCTCCCGCGGAACGCGCAGCGGAGGTCCAGAGGAAAACGGAATAAGTGCTCGCAGAGCCGAGCCGAAGGCGAGTTATGCCGGCTTTCCTCTGGACCGCAGCGCAGCGGCTCCGCCAACTGCCGCGCCCGCCCGCTCTAGGCAGCAGCTTCCCGCCCGCGACACTGCTGAGACAGCACAGATGCGGGAGTGTCATCGTGTAGCGATTCTTGCTTGAAACGCTCGGGCAATGGCCTCGCGACGTGGGCAGTTCACATGTTTCCAACACCGATCGCACAGCTGATGCGACGCTCGTCAGACAATCAGGCAACTGCGTCGTCCTGAAGTTGTCGCCGTGAGCGCACAGCACCGCACCACGCGCGCTTCGCAATGGAGCGCAATCGCTGCGCGACTTCTCCCCTCACGAGTTGC